>DAOUFT010000019.1:0-27813 GCA_034429855.1 Dehalococcoidia bacterium | reverse complement strand
GTTAGATTGATTCGGAATTTTACGGGCGCACCTGAAGGTACGCCCCTACCGTAGGGGCGGGTTTTTAAACCCGCCCGAAGTGAAGGTTATGTTGTAGGGGCGGGTTTTTAAACCCGCCCGAAGTGAAGGTTATGTTGTAGGGGCAGGTTTTTAAAACCGCCCGAAGTGAAGGTTATGTTGTAGGGGCAGGTTTTTAAAACCGCCCGAAGTGAAAGTTATGTTGTAGGGGCGGGTTTTTAAACCCGCCCGAAGTGAAGGTTATGTCGTAGGGGCAGGTTTTTAAACCCGCCCGAATATAAGGAGGTTGTTATGGCTGATAAAAAATATGTGATCGCGATCGACTCCGGCACGCAGAGCGTGCGCGCCGTCATCTTCGACCGCCAGGGCAACCAGGTGGCCATCGAGCAGGCCGAGCACGAGCCCTACTTCTCCCTGCAGCCGGGCTGGGCCGAGCAAAACTCGGAGGACTACTGGACCAAACTCTGTTACTGCACCAAAGGCGTGATGGCCAAAGCGAAGGTGCCGGCCGCCGAGATATGCGGGCTGGGCATCACCACCCAACGCTCGGCCTCCTTCCCCGTAGACCGCGAGGGCAACCCGCTGCGCCCGGCCATCATCTGGCTGGATCAGCGCGTCACCGAGAACGCACCCCCCATCAGCGCCAAGGCGCGCATGGCCTTCAGCCTGCTGGGCCTGGGCGAGGCTATGGAGAAGGCCCACCGCGAGTCCAAGTTCCTCTGGATAAGGCAGCACGAGCCCGAGATCTACAACAATACCTATAAGTTCCTGCAGATCTCCGGCTGGCTGGTCAAGAAGATCACCGGCGAGTTCAAGGACTCGCTGGGCATGATGGTGGGCGCCTGGCCTATGGACTACAAGGCGCTTAAATGGCATCCGCTGGAGCTGGCCTACGAGACGCTGGCGGTCAAGCGCGAGCACTGCGTCGACCTCTACCCGCCCGACACCGTGCTGGGCCATGTCACGAAGAAGGCCGCCGACGAGACCGGGCTGCCCGAGGGCCTGCCCGTGGTGGTGGGCGCGGGCGACAAGCAGTCCGAGCTGCTGGGCGCAGGAGCCATCGACCCCTGCATCGGTGTGATCAGCTACGGCACCGCCACCTGCATGGAGATGATTAGCTACAAGTACATCTCCGATAAAAGCATGAGGTTCTACACCTGGCCGGCGGCGCTGCCCAACGCCTGGAACCTGGAGATGTTCATCTACCGCGGCTTCTGGATGGTGACCTGGTTCAAGCAGGAGTTCGGTCACCGCGAGGCGCTGGAAGCAAACAAGCGCGGCGTGGAGCCGGAGGTGGTGCTGGACGAGGTGATCAGCAAAATACCCGCCGGGTCGCTGGGACTGATGCTGCAGCCCTACTGGACGCCTATGATCTACGACAAGTACGCTAAGGGCTCCATCATCGGATTCGGCGATGTGCACACCCGCGCCCACATCTACCGCGCCATACTGGAGGGCATCGGCTACGAGCTCAAGCGCTTGTACGAGATCACGCGCAGGAAGACCGGCATACCGCTCAAAGAGATACGGGTGGGCGGGGGCGGCTCCAAGAGCGATGTGGCAGTGCAGATAGCCGCCGACCTGTTCAACCTGCCTGTTTCACGTATGGGCACCTCCGAGATCTGCGCGCTCGGCGCGGCTATAGACGCGGCCGTGGGCACCGGCATGTTCGGCTCCTTCCAGGAGGCGGTGGATTCCATGGTCAGGAAAGGAAAGACCTTCCAGCCGGATCCGGCCAACCACCGTGTCTACCAGGCGCTGTACGAGGACGTCTACCTCAAGACCTACAGGTCGCTGGAGCCGCAGTACCGCAGGATAGCCGAGATCACAGGATACCCGGTCATCTACAAGCCGTCTAAGTAGCCTTGCGGCTGGCTTCGATAATCTCGGTGTACTTGCGGCTGCCCTCGTAGAGCGTGCGCTTGCAGGTGTCGAAGTCCACGTGATACAGTCCGAACCTGGCCTTGAAGCCGTGGGCCCATTCGAAGTTGTCCATAAGGCTCCAGTACATGTAGCCCCGCACATCGATGCCGTCCGCGATGGCCTTATTTACCACCATCAGGTGATCCTCGATGAACTTGGCCCGTTTGGTGTCCGCGGCGTCAGCAATGCCGTTCTCGGTGATGTAGATGGGCTTGGACGTGTATCTGGTTATCAGTTTCAGCGCGCGGTAAAGCCCCTCGGGATAGACCGCCCAGCCCATGGCGGTCAACTCATCCTTCGGCACTTTGGTGATCTCGGTGAACTGCTCCCTGGCGAAGGGATTGAAGACGCGGTAGTGGTTGGTATAGTAATTGAGCCCCACGAAATCGAAAGTGTCCTTCTGCGCGCCGGCATATCTTTCATCCACTACGCCCGGCAGGTTGAACCTGAAGCTTCCGTCCACCAGAAATGTGAAGTGCGAGTTGTTCATGTTGTTATTGAGCATGCGCGCGACCAGCAGGTCCAGCAGGTTCCACTGGTGGGGGGGGTCGAACAGCGCCATGTGCACCACCAGTCCCACCTGCGCATCCGGCCTGACCTTTTTGATCACGTTGTAACAGTTCACGTGTGCCAGTAACAGGTTGCGGTAGACTACGGCCGCCTGTTTGGCGTCCGTACGGGCAGGCGGGAACTCCGCGCTGAAATAGCTCAGCACTGCGTAAATGGCCGGCTCGTTGATGGTGCACCAGAACTTGACCTTGGGCGCCAGCTTCCTGACCACGCGCTCGGCGAAGCGCGTGAAGACGGCGGGTGAATCGTCCTGCAGAAAGGCCCCCTTGTCCTCGAACCAGATGGGATTGGTGAAATGATGCAGCGTGATCATGGGCTCGATGCCGTTGGCCAGCATCTCGTCCACTTCCTTCTCATAGTGGTCCAGCGCGGCTTCGTCGAACTGTCCTTCGCGCGGCTCGATCTTGCTCCACTCGACCGAGAAGCGGTAGGCATTGTGCCCCATGGCCTTCATAAGCTGTACGTCCTCTTTATACAGGTTCCACGAATCGCAGCATCGTCCGGCCTTCTGCCCATCCAGTATGCGCGGCTGCCCCTTCTCGTTCACGGCCGATTCGAACTGGTACCAGTTGTTGTTGTCGCAGCCGCCCTCGATCTGGTGGGAAGCAGTGGCGCTGCCCCACAGGAAGTCCCTGCCAAAGCGCAGCGGCGCCTGCCTGAGCCGGTTGAAATCGAACTTGAGATTGAGCTGACTATCTCTAAGGCTGAGACAGAGAATTATATAAATGATGACCAGTGCCGCAATGACCAGTGCCGCGATTATCAGGCCGTCCATATCTTCACACCTCCGTAGCAGATACAAGATCGTCTGCCATGATAGGTATAAAGAAGGCGGTTGTCAAGAAGGATGTTGTGTGAGGGATTACGTAAGCATTGACAAGCGGGGTTATCTCTTATAGTATGGTTCACAATTATAACCGTACGCCGCCAGGCGGAAGGCAAGGGGCAAAGGCAGACGTATCAGATGGAAGATATAAAGATCGGTTTCGTACCCGCGCACCGCTATCCATTCGATGAAGACTGGGCGGCAAGCATGCGTAAAAGGTGTCTGGGCGCAATGTCCAGAATCAAGGGACTCAAGATCATCGTCCCAGACACCGGGCTTACGCCGGGCGGGCTGGTGAGCGACGACTCCGATGCAGATAAGGCCATAAAGCTGTTTCGGGAAGAGAAGATAGACGGGCTGGTCATCGGCACGATGACCTTCGGTGACGAGGTGTCTGCGCTGGCTGTGGCGTCGGCCTTTCGAGAAACACCTATTCTCCTGTTCGGCACCAAAGAGGGGGACTTCACGGCTGACGGCGGGCGCAGGTCCGACTCGTTCTGCGGCACGCTGGCCGTATCCTCGGGGCTGCACCGCAGGAAGATACCATTCCTCTTCAGCGGCATCCTCTTTCCCGAGGAGGCATCCTTCAAAGCGGCTATACAGAATTTCGTGGCAGTTTGCTCGATTATCAAGGGCTTCCTGGGGGCCCGCATCGGACTGGTGGGGCCACGACCGGAGCGCTTCGAGACCTGCATCAGCAACGAGGACGCTCTCATGCAGCGCTTCAACCAGAGGGTCGTTCCCACCTCAATGCTGGATATCATGCTGCGCGTGGAAGGTCTGAAGGACAGCGCGCCCGAGCTGCAGAAGATTATTAAGGATATGGGCAGCGAGGTCGACCTCTCCTCGCTGGGCGCCAAAAAGGCCAAAACCATCGCCGGACTGCAATACGGATTGAAGCAATTCGCCGCAGAAAAAGGCCTCTCTGCGCTGGCCGTGCAGTGCTGGACCGCCGTGCAGGAGGCCTACGGAGTGTCGGCCTGCTACGCGCTGGGACGCATCACCGACAGCGGTCTGATGACGGCCTGCGAAGTGGACATCTACGGAGCGCTGACCATGCTGGTGCAGAACCTGGCCTCGCTTAAAAAGGCGCCGCCGCATTTTATCGACTGGACTATCAGAAACCAGACTCAAAAGAACCTCTTCCTTTCCTGGCACTGCGGCAACGCTCCCGTATCTCTGGCCTGCAGGACGGGAAGTATCGCCATACATCCCCACAGCATACTGAGCAAACAGGTTGGCAAGGAGCGCGCGCTGGGCACCGCCGAGTTCCAGCTCAAGCCGGGCGTAGTCACGCTCTGCCGCCTTGCTGAGTACGACGGTGAATTCAAGATGCTGGTGACCAGGGGCGAGATCGTGGAGTCCACGCAGAAACTGAGAGGCTCCTGGAGCTGGGTCAAGGTGCCGGACCTGGACGGGCTGTACCGCACGCTGGTGGAGGAGGGCTTCACGCACCACGCCAGCCAGATACACGGCGATTATACGGCGCCCATCATGGACGCCTGCGACCTGCTTGGCATACAGGTCGTCAGCGTCTGATCAAGACATGCCCGGCATATCCCGATATGCCAGCCGAAATAATATACAAGGGGATGAAAATGGAAGATAAGAAACTGCCGATCGGTACCAAGCTTGGATACGGGGTCTGTGACTTCGGAGGCAACCTTTTCTTCACCGCCACAGCCTTCGTGCTGATGAACTACCTAACCGACACGGTCGGGCTGGCCGCCGCGCTGGCGGGCATCGCCCTCATGGTGGGGCGCATCTGGGACGCATTCTACGACCCCGTGATCGGCTTCATCTCCGACAGGACGGTGAACAAAATGGGACGACGCCGGCCCTACATGCTGGGCGCTTCGATACCGCTGTTCGTCGCCGTGGTGCTGATGTTCACCAACCCCTCGATGATCGCCGGTACAGGAGTGAGCCAGACGACGCTCTTCATCTACGCCATGGTGGTATACGTAATCCTGTGCACGGCCTACTCCACGGTCAACATACCCTATTGTGCACTGGGCCCGGAGCTGACCGCCGACTATCACGATAGGACCTCGCTCAACGGATACCGCTTCGGATTCGCGGCGGTGGGAACGCTGCTGGGCGCGGGCGCGGCGCTGCCAATCGTGGCTATGGCGCCGGATAAAAACCAGGGCTTCGTGCTGCTGGGTCTCATCTTCGGCGGGGTGATGCTGATATCGGCTCTGGTCACAGTCTTCTCAGTCAAGGAGCCGCCAAGCCTTAAATCGACGCAGACTAGGGGCTTTATCGATACATATAAGGAAGTGTTCAAGAACAAGCCCTACCTGCTTATACTGGCCACCTATATCACCCACATCCTGGGCATCACCGTCGCCAGCGCCATCGTTATCTATTACTTCAAGTATATACTGGGCGACGAGGGCGCCACCACTCTGGCCATGGTGATATTGATCGTCACCGGTATGATCTTCATACCCGTCAGCGTGGCCATGAGCAAGCGGATGGGTAAAAAGCTGGTCTACGGCATAGGGTTCGTCGTGATGGCCATCATGCTGATGATCATCTTTATCTTCGGAGAAACCATGGGCGTAACCTTTTGCCTGGTCATGATGTTCTTCTCCGGCACGGGCTTCGGACTGCTCTATGCCATGCCCTTCGCCATCGTATCCGATGCTATTGAATACGACTATTTGTGTACGGGAGAGCGCCGCGAGGGCGCCTTCTTCGGCATCTGGACCTGGGGCCTCAAGATTGGACAAGCACTGGCCATCTTCCTGATGGGCATGGTGCTGGAGGGCATGGGCTACGTGCCCAACGTCATGCCTCAGTCGCCCAGCTCACAGCTGGCAATCACCCTCTTCCTGGGGCCCATCTCGGCCGGGCTCTTCCTGCTGGCCGCCGTTTTCCTGTATTTCTACCCCATTACAGAGCAGCGATACAAGGAGATACTGGCGGGTATTGCCGAGATGGAAGCTAAAAAGGGTATCGTCCCTAAAACTTAAAATCGAGGACTTCGGGGAACATCTCCCTGATATCCAGCATGGCGCCCAGCGTGAGCACCACGGTCCAGGCCACGCAGGTGTGAAAACGTCCCTTTGTGCCCAGTATCCGGTGCTTGTAATCCCAGTTGGTCTGGTTCACCTGCTCCGGCTGCCAGCCCTGGAAAGCGGCGCCCTTTCCCAGCCGGTCATGAGGATTCGAAATAAGCTGGCTGCAGGCGCCGATCATGTTGAGCGCGCACCTCTTCCACAGCTCCTCACCATCAGCCCGCCACAGCCTGAGAAAATCATGGGCTATGCTGAAGCCGTAGAAGTCCAGGTGATGATGCGCCACAGAGACGGAGGTCATGCCCAGCGTTTTAAAACTCCGCCCGCCCAGCGGGCTGCGCGCGTCGAAGGCGACGTTGTAAGTATACATCCAGCTCAAAATATATCCCGCACAGAGCCTGGCATATTTTAAATAATACTCATCATGCGACCGCTCGTAGAGGTCGAGAAAGGCGCGCAGCAGCGACACGCCCGCCTCCTTGTCCACACAATCGGCATCCAGTGTATCCACGAAGAAGGCCGACCTATCGACCAGCCCGGCATAGTGCCCACCCGCCTTCTCCAGCGCCCGGACAATGTCGTCGCTTCTGCCCGTCACCTTCTCCAGCTCGATCAGCAGGCTGATGATATACGCCCCGTTGGTACCCAGGACGTTAAGCGGTTTGCCCAGCACATCCCACCAGCGTCCGAAGCTGCCTTCCCGGTCACCTCCCAGCTGGTGCTGGATGTAGAAGGCAGCATTCCTCTCTGCCAACCCCAGAAAATCGGGTCTGTCGCGTCCCACACCCTTTAAAATGCGATAAAGTCTTAAATAGTTGACCATGACCTCTCCGTTGCATCTGGTATTGGCTCCTTGCTGCAATTCAGGTGGAGTGCCCACGCCCAGGTATCCGCCCCAGCGTTTCTCCCTGAGCGAGTAGCAATCGCGGTGCAGGCCGTTGGGCAGGGCTCCCACCATGAAGAAGTTGCCGATCTTCTCGGCGATGCTGGTGTATTTATCGTCCGATAGCTCTTTGCCGACGCGGGCGAAGATGACAGCCGCCTCCAGTCCCCGCACCAGGAACGATCCGGCCGCATACTCGTAAAATGATTGAAAAAGTCCATTACCCCTGCCCATTTTAACCGCCGTCATCTGCCCGTCGTCGATCAGCAGGTAGCGCAGGTGGTTTAGCTTGAGCGCCGCTATCCCGGACCAGTCGGCCTCCGCCCCGGCGCTGGAGGCCTGAAACTCATCCAGAGCTATCCCGGCCAGAATCATATATATCTCGCTGATATGCGTGCAGCGGCCGAAGGCGATGTAGAAGGTGCGCGAGTATTCGAACGGCGTCTTGTTTATCTGCAACAGCCTCTCGGTGGGCGCAGTCAGACCCCCGATAAAGATGCCCTTCTCCGTATAGGTATGGGGCTCTTCGCAGTAGGGCACCCTGATCTCGAATGTGGGCCTTGTATCCCGTAAGTACGTCTTAACGCTGGATATGACTGATTCGTCCACCGCCGGCTGCGTGAAGACGGCCTGCCAGTTCGAACCGTCATTCAGTATGGAACAGGAAGGAACGGGTATCCTGTCCTCCCGAAACGACCAGCCGGCCTCGACGCCTCCACGAGGGTATCTTCCCGTGCCAATGGTATTCCTGTCGTACATAACGGCCGGCACGATCCACTGTTCAAGCTGGGCGGACGGGCTGTAGCCGAAGCCGAGCTGCCAGCTCCCCTTTCGGGTAATCCGCCAGCTCCTTTCCACCTTCACCAGTCCCCGGCTGAGAGTCAGCCGATCGGACATCTCAGCGCCACCAAAGAAAGCACTGATACTGCCCGGGGCTGTCTCCACCCTGTCCGGCTGCATCCAGTGCTTGCCGTATCTCAGGGGAAAATACAGCGTACCCGATTCCTCGCCGTTGATGACCAACCCGACCGTGTTTTCCTCTTTCCTTAAATCTATATCCATCGCAGCTCTCCTTTGCTGAACCGCTTATATCTGGTAGGGGCGTACCTTCAGGTGCGCCCACCTTTTTCGGGCGGGTTTGAAAACCCGCCCCTACAGATTACCACCTTAAACCGGTTCATTTCACCACTTTATTTTTTATGTACATCACCGTATAATCAATTCAATGGAAGATGAAAATACCAGGATATCGTCCGAGTTCGCCTGCTATAAACATCCCGACCGGAAGGGCACCTACATCTGCTGGCGCTGCCAGCAGCCCATCTGCGAACAGTGCAGCGAAACGCTGCTGGGCAGGACCTACTGTCAATCATGCGCGGAAGAGGTTGAGACAATGAACTCGGAACCCGACAATACCAGTGTGCTCAAGCGTGAGATCAATTCCCCACTACTGATGATCGTAATCATCATAATCACCCTGATCATCGCCGGGGTTGAGATATATGTCATGACCAAGTGACCTTTCCCCGTCCCAGGCTTCATTTTGAACAGAGTATTCTGTTATACTGCTTGCCCATGGATAACGTTAAGGGGCTTAAACCGTTCTTCGAGCCCGAATCGATCGCCATTATAGGCATCTCCAGGAAAACCGGCCCGGGGACCTACAACGCGCTGGAGAACCTGCTCAACTACGGATATGGAGGAAGGCTTTATCCCGTCAACCCCAACGCATCCGAGATCGCCGGCATCAAGGCCTATCCTTCAATCAAAGATGTGCCCGGCCCCGTGGACCTGGCCGTTATTTCCACGCCCCGCGAGCGGGTGCCGCAGCATGTCAGGGACTGTGCCGAGCGCGGCATCAGGTGTGTGAGCATACTGACACAGGGCTTCAATGATGCGGGCGATGAGGTCGGCAACAGGCTGCTGCATGAGATAAAGGAAACGGCCGCCGCCACCGGATGCAGGGTGCTGGGCCCCAACAGCTTCGGCAGCGCCAGCTACTTCCATAATTTCTGCTCCGCCTTTGCCCGGGTGTCCATGCAGCCCAGCCCTGTGGGACTCGTCAGCCAGACGGGGGGCATCTTCGACGGAGTGTCCGAGTTCAGGTTTGTTGGCAAGGGTATCGACGTGGGCAATATCTGCAACGTAGATTTTGCAGATTGCCTGGACTACTTTGAGCAGGACCCGCAGGTCAGGGTGATCGCGTTGCATATCGAGGGCATGCCCGACCCCAGACATTTTATCGAGACCGCCCGGCGCGTTTCACACAGCAAGCCCATCGTCGCGCTTAAAACCGGCAGGAGCAGGCAGGCCGTAAAAGCCGCCCAATCCCACACCGGGTCGCTGGCCGGCAACGGCGATATCTGGGAGGCGGCCTTCAAACAGGCGGGGATCATCAGCGTGTACAGCATGGAGGAGATGATGGACGTCACGCGCGCACTCTACATGCTGCCCCCGCTGACCAACCCCAATATCTGCGTGGCCACCTTCAGCGGCGGCACCGCCATCATGGCACTGGACGCCATGCAGGGCACGAACCTCAGCGCGGGCGAATTGCCGGAGCGAACACGTGATCTGATCGCCAGGCAGGCCCCGCCATGGCTGGGCGTGGGAAATCCGGTCGACTACTGGCCCATGGTGATGGGAGCTGAATCGGTACCGCAGGCCATCGAGCACATTATGGAGATATTGCTGGGCGACCGGAAATTCGGCGGCTGGATGTTCATACAGATCGTTCCGGATTTGAAGAGAGGCGGCCTCACCAGAGATATTTTAAAGGGGATCGTCGCCAGGCATCCCGACAAACCGCTGGTAAGCGTGCTCACTGGTCCGCACGGTTCGGAGATTATCCGGGAGCTTCAGAGCGAGGGCGTACTGGCCTTCCCCACACCCGAGAGGGCATCACGGGCGCTGGCCCGTCTCTACACGTACCACCTGAGGCGCGGCTCCCGGTGACCGACGCGGCACGCACCTGATCACAATAACATCACTCAACATGGGAAAGAGGCGTGAAAGCCGATCCAGCAAACGGACGACGCAACCCGTCATCTTAACCGGGAGAGCGGCCAACATGTCCCCCCAACCCGGCGTGCAGCACAGCATGGATACGCCCGTCACTTTGTCCACCTTCATGTGACGATTGGCCATGGTTATCAGCGTGCGAAAGTCGAACTTGTAGGTATGGTCGGGCGGCAATTCCCAGGGCAGGCGCTTGTAAGGGTTTTTAATACCCAGCAGCTTTCTCAGACCGAAAATGAGCTTGCCCACCTTGAACCCCAGGCTTTCGAAGTTGGCGATGGCTATCACCACCCTACCCTCCGGCTTGATGGCCCGGGCTATCTCAGACAGAGCTCGGTCTGGATCCGCGAAATGATCCAGTGCGCCCTTGCAGAGCACCTTGTCGATAGAGCCGGGCACAACCGGTATACTTTCACCGATGCCCTGCAGCACGGCGGTATTATACCCGTCCAGCTTGAGGGTTTCACGTGCATGAGTCAGCATTGTGAAAGACGGCTCCACGCCGATCAGCTCGGCCCCGGAGGCCGACATATTCACGATATCGATGGCGCGCCCGCAGCCGACATCGAGTATGCGCTCGCCGGGATGGGGATCGACCATCTCCAGGGTGGCGCTGCTCATGCGCCCGAAAAGAAACTCCACGTCCGGACGCAGCTTGTCGGGCAGTACCTCGTTATCGTCCCAGTTCAGATCTACTCTGAACATAGTCGCACGTTTAGAGACGGAAAATTCATGGCTGTTAAAGTATAGCAGAACCCGCCGCCCGAATGCCCGGACGCCGCTTTCACCGGAGCGGGATTTTCAGCGCGGCAGGCTGCCGGCAGCCTTTTCCAGATCCGCAATGCCGGTCATGGAGGATACGCGCTCCACGAATTCGGCCAGCGAGGACGACGCCTGCCTCAGCTTCATCATCTGAACATAGACCGGGCTGGCCGATGCGGGATCCTGCCCGTAAATGCCGTGAAAGGCGAAGTACGCCTGGTTGAGCTTCCGGATGGGATATCCATGAGCCTGGAAAAAGTCGCGCCGTTCCTCCATATATCTCTCAGCCTCCACAATCGCACCACCGGCCAGCAGTTCGTCGACATGCTTCCTGGTCAGGCGCATTTCGGCAGCGAAATCGAACCCGCCATCCTTTGCTCCGCCCTGCTCAAGCACGGCCGCACTGTAGCGACTGCACACGGCAGCACTGATTTCGTCCGCCATGATGCCCGCCAGCGTCTCGTTCACGGTTATCACGCCGGGATCCTGGTTGAATCCAAGGCAGTCGAGCAGGTAGAGGAAACCCAGCGGCCTCAATGCCAGGTACTGGTGCGACCACTCCTCCACCGCCGCTTCAATTATGCTCTTCAGTGGCAGCGAGGGAGAGACGACGGATGGATAAGCTGCACCGAAGCCGCCCATTTTTACCACCAGAGCTGAAAATCCCATCTCCGCAATCACATCCTCCAGTTTCTCCATCCGAACTGTGTCCAGGTCCGGCTGCAGCAGCTGTCTATGTAAGTAGAATATGCGGTCCCTGGGCGATACCACCAGCAGGAGAGGGGGCTGCACGAGCCTGGTTCTGACCGGCGGCACGGCCGCTATACCCTGCTGCGCCAGCACAGACTCTATATCGGCGTCCAGCGAGGCAGGTATTCCCTCATGAACAATTTTTTCCAGCGGAGCGAGCGAATTATGAAGCTCCCAGGCGGGCACGTTCAATGCGCAACTCCCCGCGGCTTGCCGCAGCTCCTGTCGAACATCGGCACCTCCGGCCGGTCCGCAGGCAGAGGTAAAAATCAACAGAGCAAGCAGCAGAAAAAGCGAGCCGGCGTGCATTTTAAAAAGGCCCAACACAGTCTTTTTACCTTTTCACTCACGCTATAAGTAAAACCGTTTCTATTGTGCCTCAAAACAGGTTGCGGACAAAATCCCGGCAGGTTCCCATTAAGCATTTCCAGTTAATCCTTTTTACCCATATATGCGCTTTTGCGCAAATTTAAATTAAGCGTCATGACGGATGGCGTCGGGTTTGGCGCATGTTAAATTAGAAACGTAAAGAAAAGAACAGCAAAGGAGGATAAGACAATGGCTGAATCAATGGTTAAGGTCCAGAACACTCAAAAGGCACAGGGAGAGGGATTTAATTTCTGGGCTGACAAGCAGCCCTGCTGGGAGAAGTGCCATTGTCCCGAGATGATAAAGGCGGAGTGCCCGTCCAGCAGATACCAGTTCCTGCCCTGCTGGGAGATCGAAGGCACCTATTGCAAACTGGACGATCGCGGGGCGACCGGCAAGGACACCAGCATCTGCGAAGTCTGCCGTGTCTACAAGAAGTACGGCAATGGCGAGCCCATCCGCATCAAGCTACATGGCAAGGGCATGGACACACAGCTCAAAGCACTGGAAAAAATCGTCCGCTGAGCGATCCGCTCCACAGGATTCCCCCAGGCCGGCCTTAAAGGCCGGCCTTTCCCTTTTTCAGCATCATTTTATATCATTGTGACTTTAATTACTTCCACATCAGCAGAAATTGCTATAATGGCCGTACGCAGAGGAGGAAGGAAATGACAGACGGGCAAAAGACAATCGTAGAAGCGCTTAAATATGCCCTGCGTATGGAGCTTGACGGGAAAAAATTCTATACCCTGGCTGCCCGGCGTAGCACCGGCAAAGTGGGCAGGGAGCTGTACTCATGGCTGGCGGAACAGGAAACCGCTCATTACAAGCGTTTCGAGGAAATCTACGCTGCCGTTTCGACGCAAAAAGGATGGCCCTCCACCCGCATCAAGCCTCCCAAACCGGTCAAGCTGGGTACGCTGTTTTCCCGTCTCATCAAGGAGTCGTCGGCAACCATTAGCGACAGGGCGGATATAGCCTCGGCCGAAAAGGCCATGGAAATGGAGCTCAAGTCCCGGGATTACTATAAGGATAGGGCGGGCAAAGCCTCTTCCGCGGATGAAAAAATGTTTTTCAGCGAGATCTCCGCTGAGGAACAGGGACACTACCTGGCTCTTGTCGATTACAAGGAGTATATAAGCGATCCGGCGGGCTGGTTTACGCGCTCGGAACACCATCTTCTGGATGGCATATAGTCTTGAAAATATCGGGGAGGTGAAACAGAAAGCATGAACTCCAAAGCACTCTATTCCCTGACCTACGGTCTGTTCGTGGTGTCCTCTATGAAGGGCGACCGTATTAACGGGCAGATCGCCAACACCGTCATCCAGGTCTGCTCGGAGCCGCAGGTGATCCAGGCCGTGATCAACCGCGGCAACCTTACACACGAATACATCTCAGCCAGCAAGGTCTTCACGACATCCATACTGGCCCGGGAAACGCCACTCAGCTTCATAGGCGGCTTCGGATTCAAGAGCGGCCGCGAAGTGGACAAGTTCACCGGCATCAACTTTAAAACCGGACGGAGCGGAGCGCCGGTGGTGCTGGACAACTCTCTCGCCTATATCGAGGCAAAGGTGATCAGTCAGCTCGACGTCCATACGCACACCATCTTTGTCGGTCTGATCACCGACGCCGACGTCCTCAGGGAAGGCGAGCCGATTACATACGCATACTATCAACAGGTTAAAAGAGGCACCACTCCCAAAACGGCGCCGAGCTTCATTGCGGATAACAAGGAGGATAAAAAAAACATGGACAAATATCAATGCAGCGTTTGCGGTTACATTTACGATCCCGAGAAAGGTGATCCCGACGGGGGAATCAAGCCCGGCACCAGGTTCGAAGACATCCCGGACGACTGGACCTGTCCAGTGTGCGGAGCGGAAAAGAGCCAGTTTAAAAAGCTTTAACAGGAGGTCAGCATGAAAAGGCCGCAGATCAAGCCCGGCATCCATGCCGTGGGCGCCGTAGACTGGGACCGACGCCTGTTCGATTCCCTTATACCTCTGCCGGACGGCACCAGCTACAATTCATACCTTGTGCAGGGCAGCCAAAAAACTGCATTGATCGACACGGTCGATCCCCCCATGGACACGGTGCTCACCGGAAACCTGGACGACCTTAAGGTAGACAGCATCGATTACATCATCTGCAACCATGCCGAGCAGGATCATGCCGGCAGCATACCCCTGATCCTGGACCTTTATCCGGGATCGAAGGTTATCTGCACACCCAAATGCAAGGGAATGCTGATCGACCTGTTGCATCTGGATGAAGGCTCCATTATTACGGTCAACGACGGCGAGACGCTGTCGCTGGGCGACAGGACCTTCGAGTTCATACATGCGCCCTGGGTGCACTGGCCCGAGACCATGGTCTGCTACCTGAAGGAGGATAAAATCCTCTTCTCCTGCGATTTCTTCGGCTCTCACTTGGCGCAGTCCGCCCTCTACGTACGGGACGAGGGACAGGTATATGAGTCCGCCAAGAGATATTTCGGCGAGATCATGATGCCTTTCAGAACCAATATCAAGAAAAATATGGAAAGGCTCAAAGGTTATGCCATTGATATCATCGCCCCCAGCCATGGACCGGTTTACGACAGGCCAGAATTCATACTGGACGCCTACAGGCACTGGGTGTACGATGAGCCTGCCAATATGGTACTGCTGCCATACGTCTCCATGCACGGCAGCACCAAAGATATGGTGGACTACATGGTGGGGGCGCTGATCGAGCGGGGAGTGAACGTCAGGCAGTTCGACCTGACGGTGGCAGATCCCGGTAAGCTGGCCATCGCGCTGGTGGACTCGGCCACGCTGGTGCTCGGCACCTGCACGGTGCTGGGCGGGGCGCATCCGCTGGCAGCCAACGTCGTTTTTCTGGCCAATGCGCTGCGGCCGAATTTGAAATACGCCACCATTATCGGATCCTTCGGCTGGGGCAGCCGCACCATCGAGCAGATAACAGGCATGTTGACCAATATCAAGCCTGAAGTGCTGCCTCCCGTGTATATCAAGGGCAGCCCCACCGACAAGGACTTCGCCGCGCTGGATGCGCTGGCGGAAAGCATCGCCCAAAAACACCGTGACAACGGCTATAAATAAAACTGACAGGAGAACCGGTCATGACATACTGGATGTGCGATAAATGTAATTTCGTTATCGAGGCTCCCAAGCCACCCGATCCCTGCCCCAGCTGCCTGGTCAAATGCGCTTTCAGCGACGTTACCTGCTATACCCCCGAGTGCGGTGGCACCGGCTCGCTGGACTCCAGGCTGGTGGCCCAACGGGCCATCAAGCGTGAGAAACCGGGCAAGATCGTGCATTTCAGCGACCTAGTCAAAGGGCGCACCTCCGAGGGGAAGGAGAAACACATACCGAGCATCGAGCTGATGAGGGGACAGGGCAGGATGGGTAAGGACCTGGTGGAGATCGTGGTGGGACGGGAAGCTCCCCATCCCAATACAATGGAACACTATATTGTCTGGATACAGGCATTCGGAGTCAAAAAGGACGGCCATATACTCGACCTGGGAAGAGAGGTCTTTAAACCCGAGAAGGGAAATCCCCTGTATGCCTTCGAGATCGACTCCTCCGAATTCAAGCACCTGTTCTCTTTCAGCTACTGTAACCAGCATGGCGTCTGGGAGCAACACCTGGAGCTGTGATGCCCGCTGCAGGCCCTGCCACCGTTAAAACCACCTTTTCGGTAAGCGGGATGTCCTGCGCCTCCTGCGTGTCCCGCGTGGAGAAGTCCCTGCAGGGCCTTCCCGGCGTTGTCTCGGTAGCGGTCAACCTGGCCTCCAACAGGGCAGTGGTGGAGCATACCCAACAGGCCGATACATCCGCCATGCTGCGCGCCGTAGCCGATGCCGGCTACGGGATAGAGGTAGTGACGGCGGAACAGGGCAGGGAGGACACCGCCTCTCAACGCGATATCGCGCGTGTCAGGATCCTGTTCATATTTTCATTATGCGTGGCCGGCATCATCATGCTGCTGAGCATGACCGACCTGCTCAACTACAGCTGGAAACCTTACCTGCTGTGGGCGCTGGCCACGCCGGTCCAGTTCTGGGCCGGACTGCGCTTTTATAAAGGCGCCTGGGGTGCTCTCAGACACGGCTCAGCAGATATGAATACGCTGATAGCCGTGGGTACATCGGCGGCATACCTCTACAGCGTGGCCGTCGTGCTCTTCTCCAAGTTCTTCGCTGAGGTGGGTATGGGCCATGGGCTCTTTTTCGACACCTCTTCCATGATCATAGCTTTGATCCTGATGGGTCGTTTTCTGGAATCGCGCGCCAGGGGTCAGACTTCCGAGGCTATCAAGAAGCTGATCGGCCTGCGCCCCAACACTGCCACCCTCATACGGGAAGGGAAAGAGGTGGAAGTGTCTGTGGAGGAAGTGGCGACGGGCGACATTTTGATGGTCAAGCCGGGAGAGAGGATTCCCGTGGACGGCCTTGTCATTCAAGGCTACTCGGCGGTTGACGAGTCCATGCTGACGGGCGAGAGCATGCCCGTGGAAAAGAAAACTGGCGATAACGTTATCGGTGCAACGATCAACCTTACGGGCAGCTTCCGGTTCAGGGCCACCAGAGTCGGCAAGGACACAGTTCTATCCCGCATCATCAGGCTGGTCGACGAGGCGCAGGGTAGCAAGGCGCCCATACAGCGCCTGGCCGATATCATAGCCGGCTATTTCGTACCTGCGGTCATCGCCATCGCCGTCCTGACCTTTATTATCTGGCTGGTAATCGGGCCGCAGCCCTCTTTCGTGTATGCTCTACTCAATTTCGTAGCCGTTCTGATCATCGCCTGCCCCTGCGCCCTGGGACTGGCCACACCCACCGCCATCATCGTAGGTACGGGCAAGGGCGCCGAACAAGGGGTGCTTATCAGAAACGGCGAGGCGCTGGAGCGAACGCAAAAAATATCCACCGTTATGCTGGATAAAACGGGCACGCTGACACAGGGACGTCCCCACCTGACCGATATCAGCATCTTACCCCCTACGACTGAGGAGGAAGCACTTCGCCTGGCGGCGGCGGCGGAGCGCAACTCCGAACATCCGCTGGCGCAGGCCGTGGTCAAGTACGCCTGTGAGAGGTTGATCGAGCTTCCGGTGCCGCAATCCTTCAAGGCGCTTCCCGGAATGGGCGTCGATTCCACAGTTAATGGCCGGTCGGTCACGGTCGGTAATAGCACATTGATGCAGGATAAAGGTATCGATATCGGCCCCGCCCGGGATGTTGCCGACACGCTGTGGAACCAGGGAAAAACAGTGCTCTTCCTCAGCGTCGACGGGAAGCTATCGGCGGTACTGGCCCTCTCGGATACGCTTAAGCCTGAGGCGGAGGCGGCGGTATCCGCCATCAAGAATATGGGACTGAATGTGGTGATGCTCACGGGTGACAACTCCCGCGCAGCGGCTTATATCGCTGGACAGGCCGGCATTGACCGCGTGATTGCCGATGTGTTGCCGGAAAACAAGTCGTCCGAAGTGATAAAATTACAGAAGGAGGGACAGGTGGTGGCTATGGTGGGCGACGGCATCAACGACGCCCCGGCGCTGGCCCAGGCCGACATAGGCATCGCCATGGGCACAGGAACGGACGTGGCAATGGAAACTGGCGACATTACGCTCATGAGCGGCGACCTGGCGGGCATCGTGACAGCCATATCGCTCAGCCGGCGTACGATGAGAACGATCAAGCAGAACCTTTTCTGGGCCTTTGCCTACAACGTTATATTAATACCCGTAGCGGCCGGCATTCTTTATCCCTTTTTCTCCTCGGGTAACGTTCCGCCAGATATGCAGTTCATTTTAGGACGTTACGGCTTCCTCAATCCTATGCTGGCCGCTCTGGCCATGGCCGCCAGCTCGGTCACGGTCGTATCCAACTCTCTCAGGCTGCGGGGATTCAAGCCTGTCGACCTGGCCACTGATAAAAGATGACTTACATCACATCTTAAACCAATATAATTTTGATAACATGCTTTAAAAGTCCTTTAGTGCATGTAGGTAAATGGAGGTTGAATTGAAAAAATCAGATATCGTCGAGCTGCTCAACAGGGACATCGAGGGGGAACATGCCGCCATCATCCAGTACCTGGCCCATGCCTACGCCATGGGCGAGGGCGAGTTGGCCTGCGAGATCGAGGCCATAGCGCGTGAGGAGATGCGCCATCTCGACTGGCTGGCCGAAACTGTAACCGAGCTGGGAGGCACGCCCAGCTTCACACGCGGCAAGATGCGCCAGGGCGGCAAGACCGTGTCCGCCTGGATGAAAAACGACGTGCTGGCCGAGGAAGACGCTGTTAAGATGTACCGCGACCACATCCGCCTGATTAAAGATGTCAAAATAAAGAGGCTGCTGGAGCGCATCCTCTCCGACGAACTGTCGCACCACGGCGACTTCGTCGGCTTCGTCAAGGAAGCTGCTGCAGAGAAGCTGAAGGACCTGCGCGGAGAGCGCAACGATAAGCTCACACGCGTGCTGGACTGGGGAATAGAACACGAATACACCGTCATACTCCAGTACCTCCTGCACTCATACGCCGCGCCCAGCGAGGATATGCGCAAAGAGCTGCAGGACCAGGCCATCAACGAGATGCAGCACATGGGCTGGCTGGCAGAGAAGATGGTCGGCAGAGGCGGACATCCCCACATGGAGCATACCAGAATCGAAAGGCCCAAAACGGCATCAAAGATGCTGGATGCCGATATCAAGATCGAAAAACAGGTCGCGGCCGCGTACGACAAGGCGGCCAAGGAGATCGACGACAAGAAGGTTAAAAAGCTGCTAACCAGGATCCGCGATCACGAACTCTACCACGTCAAGGTCTTCAACGACCTGAAAAAAACTGTGGACGGATAATCAAGGAGGAACCAAAATGGCATATGAGGCAAAGGACTATGCAAAGCTGCTGGGCATGGAGGGTTTCAGCGACAACCTGCTCAACACGCATTTCACGCTGTATAAAGGCTATGTGGCCAATACAAATAAACTGTTTGACACGCTGGCCGGCATGCTAAAGGACGGCAAGGCCGCCACCCCGGAGTACGCAGAGCTTAAAAGAAGGCTGGGCTGGGAGTTCAACGGTATGCGCCTGCACGAGTATTACTTCGAGAACCTGGGCGGCAAAGCCGCTCTAAACCAGGACGGCAAGCTGGGCAAGCTGCTGGCTGCAGACTTCGGCAGCTACGACGCCTGGCTGCAGGATCTCAAGGGCACGGCCACCATGCGCGGCATCGGCTGGACCATTCTCTATCAGGACCTTAAAGGCGGAAAACTCTTTAACCAATGGATCAACGAGCATGAGGTCGGTCATCCGGCGGGCTGCCAGCCTCTGCTTGTCCTGGATGTCTTCGAACACGCCTTCATAACCGACTACGGGCTAAAACGGGCCGACTACATCGAGGCCTTCTTCAAAAACGTCGACTGGAAGTCCGTCGAGTCCAGACTGCGCTGATCCTGCAACGGCATATAACCGAATACTCGATTTAAGGCAGGTGACATTATGTCGAGTTATTATGCTCTGCATCGACTGGTGGCAGCGCTTATCATTGCACTGGCCCTATTCAGTTGCCAGGCGCCCTCCCGGCCTGAACCCAAATCCACCCTGCCGCCCACTCTGCCCCCACCTCCTGTCAGCACCCAGCCTGAAGGACCGCCTGTTTCCGATAACGTCAGCTGGGCGGCTGACGGCGTCATCACGGCCGGGGAATACCGGAACACCAGGTCCTTCGGCAGTTATGAGCTGTGGTGGAAGGCGGACGATACATACATATATATCGGGATGAAGGCCGAAACGCAGGGCTGGGTGGCCGTTGGTTTCGATCCCGAATCAATGATGAAAGGCGCGGACATCGTCCAGGGATTCGTCAGGGACGGTGCGCTGTCGATCGCTGACCAGTACAGCACTGGCCAGTTCGGTCCTCATAAACCGGATGTCGAGCAGGGCGGTACGGACGATATACTGGTATCAGGAGGGAAATCGGAAGGAGGCTTCACCACCATCGAATTCAAACGCAAGCTGGACACGGGAGATAAACTGGATAAGCCGCTGGTCAAAGGCGCGCATAAAGTGATCTGGGCCTACGGCAGCGATCCGCAGTTCACCCTTAAACACTCCGCCCGAGGATCATCGGAGATCGACCTTTAGAATCCCGATAGCGAGGTGCGAAGTGACTGAGTTTTTTCATTCTCAAATAGCCCGGGACATCATACTGATCTTCGCGGTGTGCAACATCCTGCTTGGCCTGCTGGTATTTTTCACCTGCCGCTGCCTTCCGGGTTTTAAATTCGCCCGGTCATTGATGCAAAACAATAACTATTTAAACTGGTACAAGTTCCACTGTTACCTCTGGCTGCTTTTCCTGATATCGGTCATGATCCACGCTATATTCGCCATCAACTTCATGCTATAACAGGAAACATGAGATGCGATTTAACAATGTTTCTTCTTTGACGGCATGGAGCGCCTTGCTGCTCACACTGCTGACCGGCTGCGCCGGCAGCGCTTCCTCCGGCGGAAGGGACCTGTCGGCCGTGCAGATCAGGGAGTACCGGGGGGAGCCCCTGTCCGACCTGAGAGATTTCCAGGAGAACTCGATCAAGGGACCCCAGCGCGTGGATATCGGCTCCTACCGGCTGAATGTCAGCGGCCTGGTGGAGAAACCGCTCAGCTACACCCACGCGGAGGTACTGTCGGGACACAAGGCCTACACCAAGCTCGTCACGCTGGACTGCGTGGAGGGATGGTCGGTTAAAATCCTCTGGGAGGGTGTGCTGGTCGACGATCTCATCAAAGAGGCGGGAGTTCTACCAGCGGCCAATACCGTCATCTTTCACGCGTACGACGGATATACTACGTCTCTGCCCCTGGCATTCATCAAGGACAAAAACATTATGCTTGCCTATAAAATCAATGGCGTGGAGTTGCCCCCAGAGCGCGGGTTTCCCTTTCAGCTGGTGGCCGAGGACAAGTGGGGATATAAATGGATCAAATGGGTGACCGTAATCGAGCTGTCGGACGATCCGGGCTATAAAGGCTACTGGGAGAGGGCCGGCTATTCCAACGACGCCGACCTGGACAAGCACTTCTTCGACAGGTGATACGTATTTCGAAAACCGTTATTTAGTCCGTTGTCTGATGACTGTCAGGGTTAGCCCATCAACGGCCGTAATGGTAACCTCCTCCCCCCTTTTCAGCTCCGCATCGGGACTATATGCCTTCCACAGCTCACCCTGCACCCTTACGAATAACTCGGGCGCCACCGACTCCACAGTTCCAGTGCTTCCCACGATGGAATCGGCGCCGGTCACACCCCCGTATAAGACCGTGGGATGTCCGATGCGGTACATGACATAGCAGTAAAGGGGATACAGGGCCAGCACGGTAACGGTCAGCCACGGAGGAACCTGCACGCTCATCAGGGGCAGCAGCCACAACAGCAGCGCGGCTATGGCCAGCTCCTGAATCAGGGAACTTATAAGGGAGTAGATGGTATGCCAGCGTCCGGATCTGCGCTTGCTCAACTGCTCCTCAGGTGCCCTGCGCTAATCTTCGAATATCGCCACCACGCGAGACCATCCGGCGCTGCCGCCGGTCAGCCTGACCGGGAAGCAGGCCACCTTGAATCCCGTGGGCCGCGGCAGTTTGTCCAGGTTGGCAAGCTTCTCGATGTGGCAGTATTCTTTCTTGATGCCGGCCTTGTGGGCGGTCCAGATCAGCCCCCTATCATGCGTTCTGTCAAACTCCTCCTTGATGGCGGCGAATGGACGGTCCCATCCCCAGGCATCGATGCCCATCACGCGGCTGCCCTGCCCAATCAGCCACAGGGTGGACTCCTCTGTCATGCCGCATCCCGCCGAGAAATACTCGGCCTTGCCCCACAGCTTGTCCGCGCCCGTCTGTATCATGACTATGTCCCAGGGCTTGATGGTGTAGTTGATCTTTTTCAGCGCAGCCTTCAGGTCATCCACCGTTACTCCCGAGCCCAGCGGCTTGTGGCGCATGTCCAGCACCACGCCGTCGTGATAGAACCAGTCCAGCGGCATCTGGTCGATGGTCCTGGCCTTTTTACCTTCTGACAGAGGCGCGAAGTGCCAGGGGGCGTCCACATGCGTGCCGGCATGCGCTCCCAGCGTGGCTGAGTCGTCCGCCCAACCCAATCCATCCGCCAGGTCCTCTTTTTTGCCACCCAGGAACATCTCAATAAGCGGCAGGCTCAACTCGTGAGGCTTGTGCTCCACTTTAACTGGCAGTGGTTCGCTGGGACTATCCTCAGTGGGCACGCTCAAATCGAAAATCCTGGTCATCTCACCGCTCCTTTCAAGTCATCCCCGATGACTATGTCGCAAAATATAAAATGCTCAATGCAATGCTGAACTGGGCCGCGTAATACAGGACATGATTCACCGAGATATAGGCCCTGGAGTCCTTGCCGTCGTAGTAGGTCATGCTCAGCACCAGATCCGACAGCAGGAAAAGGATGGACCCGGCAGCCAGTAAAATCGTGCAGACGCTGTAATTATGGACGATTGCCGCATAGCAGGCCTGTGCCATCATATAGCACAGCACGAAGGAATATGCCCAGGTGTCGACGGTATGTTCGGCGAAATCGAACTTGAATACGAACCGGCTGACAAGCATTATTATAAGCGCCAGCGCCACGGCTATGGCCACTGGTATCCAGTTGAACCCGAAATAGCCGATCAACGCCGCCAGGTAGAACACGTGCCCCACCAGGAAGGCCACCATGCCGCCGTGCTGATAGAGCGACGCCGACTCCCTATACATTATCTTGAGGTCCAGTAGTATGTCCCCTATCAGCCCGCAAGCCAGCCCCATGATAATGAGCACTGCGTACACGGCGGCGCACGGACAGGGATTGGCTATGAAAGATGCAAAGGCCACAACTATAAATAGGAAGCTGGCCAGCGTCTTGTAGAGCAGGGCCTTCACGCTGCCATTGCGATCCCTGTTGATCAGAAAGAGTGTGAGCACGATAGCGCCCAGGAAAGTCAGTAAATAAGGAAGGTAGCTCATAACCGCCTATATTATATAACACTTTTAGGGGCATATATTTGGCCTGGCCTAAATGCTATAATTCCCGTAATCAGACGGCTATGGATGTTGTTAGATGACGGATATTGAGAGGGTTAAGCAAAGGATCGCCGAACTAAGGGACAGGGTCAATTACCACAACCATCGTTACTACATTCTGGACGATCCGGAGGTCAGCGACTCTGAATACGACGCCCTTATGATCGAGCTGAAGAAGCTCGAGGAGGAGCATCCCGAGCTGGTAACACCCGACTCGCCCACGCAGCGCGTGGGGGCGCAGCCCGTGGCCGCCTTCGGCATCGTCAATCACCCGCGGCCACTGCTCAGCCTGGCCAACGCCTTCTCCGACGAGGACCTGGATGCATGGTTCAGGCGGCTGACCGGCCTTGTCCCCGATCAGAAGATCGATTTCGTGTGCGAACTCAAGATCGACGGGCTGGCTGTGGCGCTGACCTACGAGGACGGCATCTTCACAGTGGGTGCCACACGAGGCAACGGCTACCAGGGCGAAAACATCACGCAGAACCTCAAGACCATCAGAAGCATCCCACTCTCCGTCGGAGCGACAGCGCCCAAACGTTTCGAAGTCAGGGGCGAAGCTTACCTGCCCAAAGAGGGGCTCAAGAGGATCAACGAGGAGCGGGCAGCGGAGAAACTGCCGCTGTTCGCCAACCCACGTAACGCGGCGGCCGGCTCGGTCCGTCAGCTCGACCCCCGCATCACAGCAAGACGTCCCCTCGATATTTTCATTTACCAGCTGGGCTGGGCCGAGGGAGGTCAAGTGCCAGACACGCACTGGGAGACCATGCAGTACCTTAAAGCGCTGGGCTTCAAGATCAACAGAAACATCACACGCTGCAAAGATCTGGACGCGGTCAAGGCCTTCTGCCGCGACTGGAGCGGGCGACGCGATGATCTACCCTACGACGTGGACGGCGTAGTTATCAAGGTCAACTCCATCGCGCTGCAGGAGGAGCTGGGATCGGTTGGGCACGACCCGCGCTGGGCCATCGCCTTCAAGTACCCGGCCGTGCAGGGTACCACGCGGCTGATAGATATCGGCATCAACGTGGGGAGGACCGGCAGCCTCAATCCCTACGCCGTGCTCGAGCCGGTCAGCATCGGCGGTGTCACCATCAAACAGGCCACACTACACAATGAGGAGGACATCCACCGCAAGGACCTGCGCATCGGCGACTGGGTGCTGGTGCAGCGGGCGGGCGAGGTAATACCCGAGATAGTCGAGCCCATCGTATCGCGCCGCACGGGCGAGGAGAAGGTTTTCCACATGCCGTCGGCCTGTCCGGTGTGCGGCGCTGAGGTGATCAAGCCTGAGGGAGAGGCCGTGCACCGCTGCACCAACACGGCCTGCCCGGCGCAGGCGCTGGAGGCCATAAAGCACTTCGCAAGTAAAAGCGCCATGGACATCGACGGCATGGGAGAGAAGCTGTGCACCGCGCTTTTTGAAAAGGGCCTGGTTAAAGACTCGGGGGACCTTTATTACGTGACCAGGGAACAGCTTATGAATCTGGAAAGGATGGGGGAGAAGAGCGCCGCCAGGGTGCTGGACTCCCTGGAGGCCAGCAAGCTGCGGCCGCTGGCGCAGCTCTATTTCGCGCTGGGCATACCCAATGTAGGCGAGGAGACCGCCGCCATACTGGCCAGACAGTTCAACTCCATAGATAAGCTGTCGGGCGCCAGCGCCAAGGAGCTGATGAACATCCCATCCATTGGCCCCAAGATCTCCGAAGGCATACTGGCCTTCTTCCGCCAGCCGCAGAACGTGCGCATCATCGATAAGCTGCGCCAGGCAGGCGTTGTTATGCAGGCAGCAGAGCAGCCAGCCGGAGACCAGCCTCTCTCCGGCCTGGAATTCGTCATCACAGGCAAGCTCGAGATGTCCGGACGGCAGGAGATCGAGGCGCGCATACGGTCCCTGGGAGGAAAGGCCGCCTCCGACGTCACCAGACGGACAAACTACTTGGTGGCGGGAAGAGATCCCGGCTCCAAGCTGACGCGCGCGCAGTCGCTGGGTATTAGGGTATTGGATGAGAAGGAGTTTCTGGCATTGCTGGAGAACCTCAGCAACCACGAAACTGGGCAGGCGAAGCTGCTATGAAGATCATAATGGGACTGGGCAATCCCGGCAGGCAGTACCAGCATAACCGCCACAACGTCGGCTTTCACTGCATCGACCGCCTGGCTGACAGATATTCAATCAAAATTAATAACAGGCTCTGCCAGTCCCAGACCGGCACGGGACAGATAGAGGGCGAGGAGATCGTGCTGGCCAAACCGTCGACCTTCGTAAACCTCAGCGGAACCGCGGCTGCCGGACTGCTCAAACGATTTGGCTGCAGACCTGAGGATTTGATTGTGATACACGACGACCTGGATCTGCCCACCGGACGCATCCGCGTCAGGCTGGGCGGCGGATCCGGGGGCCATCGTGGTGTCAGGTCCATCATACATATGATCGACAGCCGCGATTTCCACCGTGTGCGCATCGGCATCTCTCGCCCCTGCCCCGACCGTTCGCACGACAGCTACGAAAACGAGATCGTCGACTATGTACTGGGCGACTTCAGTCGCGAGGAAAACGAGCTGATACAGCCTGCTCTGGAGCGGGCCTGCGACGCGGCCGCCGCCATACTGACGGAGGGCATCGAGGCAGCCATGAATAAATTCAACCGCCGCAGGTAGGATTGCCCGTTATTTTATATTGCCCATATTTAAAAACGGGTGATATAATGACACAGCCTTGAAAGGAGACCCGAATTTCCCTTGAATTCAGCAGGGTAATGATATTATGAAAATAAAGAATATAAATGCGCGCGAAATAATCGATTCCAGAGGCAACCCCACTTTAGAAGTCGAAGTCGTACTCGACAACGATTTGTCGGGAAAAGCCGCTGTACCATCGGGCGCCAGCACGGGAAAATACGAGGCGCTGGAACTGCGCGACGGGGATAAGAAGCGCTTCGGCGGCCTGGGCGTGCGCAAGGCCGTGGAGAACATCAACACCACCATACGCAAGTCACTTGTCGGGCAGGATGCTTCCCAACAGGAAAAACTGGATAATCGGATCATCGACCTTGACGGCACGCCGGACAAGTCCAGGCTGGGAGCCAACGCCTTACTGGGCGTGTCGCTGGCGGCGGCGCATGCAGCGGCCAACTGCGCCGGGCTTCCCCTCTATAAATACATCGGTGGCGAAAAGGCCGTAACCCTTCCAGTCCCCATGATGAATATACTCAACGGCGGCAAGCACGCCGAGAACTCCACCGATCTGCAGGAGTTCATGGTGATGCCCACCGGCGCTTCGAGTTTTTCACAGGCCATGCAGATGGGCTGCGAGATCTACCACTCCCTCAAGAAGGTATTGAAAAAGAAAAACTATAACACCAACGTCGGAGACGAGGGCGGCTTCGCCCCCTCCCTTTCATCCAACAGCGAGGCCGTCGAGTTGATACTGGCTGCCATCGAGCTGGCCGGCTATAGAGCGGGTAAGGACTGCCATATAGCTCTGGACCCGGCGGCCAGCAGTTTCTATAAAGACGGGAAATACGCGCTGGCCCGCGAGGGTAGGTCTTTAAGCGGACCCGAGATGGTGGATTTCTATGCCGGCTGGCTGTCTAAATACCCTATCATCAGCCTCGAAGACGGCCTGGATGAAGACGACTGGGACGGCTGGGTTTTACTCACCCGGAAGCTGGGCAAACAGGTCCAGCTGGTCGGCGACGACATCTATGTTACCAATGTTACCAGGATTCAGAAAGGCATCACCCTGAAGGCATCAAACTCGGTTCTGATCAAGCTCAACCAGATAGGCACGCTGACAGAGACACTGGCCGCCATCGATATGGCGCGCAAGGCCGGTTGGACGGTTGTCATCAGCCACCGTTCCGGAGAAACGGAGGACTCTACCATCGCCGACCTGGCAGTGGCGGTGAATTCAGGCCAGATCAAGACCGGCGCACCCTGCCGCAGCGAAAGGGTGGCCAAGTACAACAGGTTGCTCAAGATCGAAGCCGAACTGGGTAAAAAGGCCCGCTATCCGGGCCGCAGCGCACTGCTGATTTAGGAGGACAGTACTTCATGGAGCTGTTCAAGGGCATCAACCAGATCAAACTTCCACTTCTCAAGGTCGGCCCGGAGAACGTCAACGTATATATTATCGAGGGCAATGAGGGAAACCTCTTGATCGATACAGGCTGGAACACGCCCGAAGCCTTCAACGCGCTGGCCCAGGAGATGAAGAACAGCGGCTTTGCCATGAAGGATATCACCGATATCGTAGTCACGCATTTTCACCCCGACCATATCGGATTGGCAGGCAAGATACAGGAGCTCACCGGAGCAAAGGTCTCACTCAGTGAGATAGAAGGCAACTTGTTGGACTCACGCTACTTTCACGCCGAAAACCTGCTGGGCGAGCTTTCCGCTTTTCTGACGGCCAACGGCGTGCCGGACTGGGAACTCAAAATGCTCTCGGAGGCATCATTCAATATCCGCAGCTATGTATCACCATTCAAGGCTACGAGGCTGCTGAAGGACGGCGACACCGTATCAATGCCCCCTTACGAG
>DAOUFT010000018.1:0-8186 GCA_034429855.1 Dehalococcoidia bacterium | reverse complement strand
CCCTACGGGTTCCGTTTAAATGCGAATGCTATGCCGAAACCGATGATCAGCAGGCCGCCGATAACGATGATCACGAGCACCGGGATGGCCATGCCGGGGTTGACCGCAGTATCGGAGGAAGCGGTAGACTTGCCGGAAGGCGTCGTGGCATTGGAGGCGGGTGATTGCAGGACTGTTGTGTTGGATGTTGGGGGAGAAGTGGAGGCAGCAGTAATTTTGCCCAGCAGGGCGTAAGTGGACAGGCGGCTGATCTTGCCCGAGACGGTTTTACTCGCCATGTCGACTTCTGAGGAAATCGCTGTCCATTTCAAGTTCTCGAGAAGGCCGAGGTATAAATCGGATTCCCCGACGTCTTCCGGCAGCATATCGGGATCGTACCTGACTGTCACGGAGGCAGCCGGGCTGAAGCCGGCGTTGTCGGGCTCAAACGAATAGGCTTCAATGACTTTGCTGCCGGATGGCGCCTCCGGCTGGTCTGCGATCTGAATTACGCTGATCTGCCGACTGCCGGCGGGAAGGCTGATGGTGGTATTCCCGGAGAGGACCATTTTGATTTTGCCGCCTGAGTCGCTGAGGCTGACAGACGAGGTCGTTTTGCCGGAGACAGTATCGAACGAAGAGCTGGTTCCCAGTAAAATGGCCGATATGGTGGTTGTGCTGGCTTGCGCGGTGGTAACCGGCGTCTGACCGGCCGGGAGGCGGAGAGAGAAGATGGTGAAATGCGCCACCGGGGCGGAAACCTCCTGTGCGTTCGTATCGACGGTCGAGGTGAGCTTGACCCAGGCCGACCCGTTCCAGTAAGCGATGTAAAGGCCGGACTCCTGTGCGTCGGAGGGAAGCGATGCCTTCTCGTATCTGAGCGTCATGGTCGCCGCAGGGGAGAACGTGGCTCCGGACGGAATGAAACTGTAGGCGCGTATGAGAGTGGAATTGTCGCCGGCCGCAGGGGGTTTGGATTCCGTGGCTGCACCCAGCAAAGTGGATCCCTGCATGTTGATCCGTGTATTGGCTGCCAGTCCGAGCCTGACGCGTCCATCCGAGCTGGCCAGCTCCCTGGCGGAGGGCAGGATACCGTCAACAAGCGTCAGGTTTGCGGCCTTGCCGAGCATGAAGGTCGATATCGTGACGGTACTTGCGGTTGCCGACGATGAGTTGATGGTGATGGAGGTGGACATGGTGCAGTAATGCCCGGCGCTGTCGTCGGCGCGCACGATGAAGGTGTAAGCCTGCGGGGTAGTGGGGGTGCCCGAGATGACGCCGGTGGAGCCTTCGAGCGACAGCCCGTCGGGAAGAGCGCCGCCGATAACGGACCACGTATAAGGCTCGGTTCCGCCGCTTGCTTCAAGCGTGACGGAGTATGCTGTGCCGACTGTGCCGTCGGTCAGGCTCGACGGGGAAATTGCACAGCCGCTGTCAGCCAGCGCGGGCTGTGTTACGCAGATGGACGCGGCGGCGAGCAGAGCAGATGTTGCAAGCAGGAGGGCAATAATCGTCGATATGGGACGATGCATGTTGAACATATATCTATTATATCAGCGATAAGAAAGGATTTTCTTGATCTGTCGTTTGAGTTCAGGCAGGTCTTTCTTCAGTGTTTCCCATATAGTGAGATAATCTACCCCTGAATAGTCGTGCACAATGATGTTTCTCATAGAAATTATCTTGGGCCATGGTACTTCCGGGTATTTTTCTCGCACCGTCCCCGGTATTCTCAAAGATGCTTCGCCTATTATTTAAAACAACGTGATGTAGCGTAGCAAGACTTAATATTGTCTACCAGTTCATGGTATGTCATTTGACCGGCAAATTTTTACGCCAAATTGATGTGATTCAGTATATCGTTAAGATATATTTTCGGATCTTTACTCAATATACTTGACCTGTGCGAGAACATTATCTCGAAATTCCGGCCTTAAATGATGTTATGGAATAACGTGCGATTCTAATCCGGTCAATTCCTCCATAAATACCTTTAGACCACCCAGGTTGAAATAGCCGACCGGTTTGTTAAATGTGACCAAAAAATCTATATCGTTGCGCCTGTTGTGATCGCTGCGCGGATAGGAGCCGAACACACCTATCTTATCCACGTGGAAGCGGCGCCGGAGCTCAGGCTTTTTCTCAGCGACAAGTTTCCGAATCTCTTCCAGGCTGGAAACCCTTGTTTTACGTTGCGCGACCATAAGGTCATTATAACACCTTTCATAATCGCTGATGATATTATGCCAGGACGGGCGCAGCTGAAGCAACGCCCCAGTTTGCAAATGTAGGGGCGGACTTTAAAGTCCGCCCCTACATTTACCGTGAATATTGACCGATTTGCGGGCAGATTTAAAAAACGCTCCTACGGGTGTTATGCTCTCCGCCTCATAACCAATACTATCACCAGGAAGATGACCAGCAGGGTGCCGGCGGCCAAGATGATTATCACGGGCATGGACATATCGGAGGACTGCCCTGCGCTGCCGCCCGTTACCTGGAAGATGTCGCTCTGGCCGTCGATGCTGACCTTGTATGTGCCGGGCTCGCTCCTGCTGACATTAAAGCTGATCTCCTTTGAGGCGCCGGCGCCCAGCGTCACATTTTTCTGCGATTCGACCTGGTTGTTTATCTTCAGAACCACCGATTTGGTTAACTCGCTGCCTTCACTGTTGACCACGCGCACGGATACGGTAATGATTTCACCCGCTGCGGCGCTGGCCGGTGTGATGGACAGGTCGGATGTAGTGAAGGCGCCCGCCGATGTTGATGCTGTGGAGCTCCCGGAAGAGGTCCTGCCCAGCACGGCGTAGGTGGAGAAATGGCTGACCTGGGCGCTGACCGTCCTGGCCGAGGTATCGACCGTTGAGTCGATTTCGCTCCAGTTGTTGTTCTGAAGCAGCGCGATATAGAGGTTGGATTCCGGTACGCCCGAGGGGAGACTGGATGGATCATATTTTATGGTCAGGGTAGCAGCCGGGCTGAAGGTGGCGTTGTCCGGGCCGAAGGAATAGGCGCTGACAATTTTTGACCCGGAAGGAGGAGTGGGCATTGAAACAAGCTGTATCACGGTCAGGTTCTGGCTGCCCTGGAGGTTGACTGCCGTGTTGGATGCCAAACTGATGCTGAGGCTGCCGTTGGTGCTGCCGATGCTGACGGGCGAGGATACAACCCCGTTGCTAACAGAGAACGAGCCGGTGGAGCCCAGCACGCTGGTGCTGATCGTGCCTGTGGTCTGCGTCTGCGTCTGCGTCTGAGTCTGAGTCTGAGTTTGTGTCTCAGTCTGTGTCTCAGTCTGGGTCTGAGTTTCGGTGCTCTGGCTTGTGGTGGTGCTGTCGGGAGGGGGCACTGTTCCGGTAACGGTGAGTGGCAGGTTGGTTATATCTCCTGTGACGAATGTAGCGGTCTGAGCTGCTTTCACATCGTTGACGTAGAAGTCTATGGTGGCTCCTGCTGTAGTTGCAACCATAAACAGAGGGTCGTACCCATAACGGCCGCTGGAGTCTGTGGTACCTGCGGCAACCTCGACTCCTGCCACCTTGGCCGTAATCGTATATCCTGCCGCTGCAAGCGAGCCGTTAATGGTAACCGTGCCGTAGAACTGGTGTGGTATGCTTGGCGCGTCTGCATATACGGCCTGCCCCGATACCAGCATCAGCATCAGTAGCAGAACTATATAGATGGGTATCTGTTTTAGTTTTAATAATAAATGACCGTTAACACAATTCATGTTATTTGCTCCTGAATTCGTTATAGTCGGTAGCCTGCACATATAGTTCTATTACCATGATATCAATAATTTAGGGTCAACGCACTTATAATGAAAGAATGCTCAGCGGATCTATTGCATTCCAATTTTTCCTGGTTGATGCATGAAACCGCGAATTCATTTTGCGTAGTTACCTGCCGGCAGACACAGGTCTGCCGGCAGGTAGTGAATTATTCAGTGCTTAGTCGGAAGGCGGGCTGATTACGCCGGCCGCGTTAAAGTATACGAAGTAACCCTTCTTGCTTACCATATTATCTGTGCCAAATTGTGAGACATAGTTGCCACTGGTCAGCCCGGTATTATCGAATCTGATTACGGGGACATTGTAGTTTGTTGCGCCCAGATAATCCGCTACTGTGTGTGTTGCAACAGCCTTATAGCCGATGAGGTTCCAACCTGTAACTACGCTGTAGGCCTGCGGTGCTGAGGGAGGCGCATTGTTATATCTGCCCTGGAAAACGAACCAGGTATCGTCGCCGGGGGTTACTTTTATCCAATACCCCTGACCATCAACCATGGTGGTCAGTCCGGTTGGGCCGCCCGGGTAGTAGGATTTCCAGTTGGCCGCTACGCTGGCGTTGCCTGTGCAGCCCCATACCCTGTCTATCCTGCCTATGCAGGTAGATAGAATATTTTCAATATTAGGATTGGTTGGTACCAGCGGCAGGGAGATGAGATTCCAGCCCTGCTTAAGTGTTATATTGCACGTTTGCACATCGAAATCTGCCGCAGTAATGGTGAAATTGGCATCGCTGGCATCATTATTGCTTGCTCCGCTGGCGGGATTGGTTGCAATTATCTTGATTCTATTGGTGGCGCAGGCATTGCCTGCGACTGCCCAGCTATAGGTCCTGGAACCCGTTGGCTGGTTGGTAATTGTGGCTATGGTTGTATAAGTGCCCCCGCCGTTCTGGGATAGCTGAATTTCGTAGTTGAGACGCGCTGCTGTATCTGACGAGTCGGAGGCAGTCCACGTGATGCTCTGCGCAGTGCCTTGCTGCCAGGATACGGAGGAGGTGTTGGGAGATGTGACTGCAACCGATATTGTACCGGCCTTGAGGATACTGAATGTGGGGCTGATGCCGCCTGTGGGCGATGTATTCGGAACGGGGGCGGCGTCCGTGGCGGTTATCTTGATCTTGCAGTTTGTGCTTGAAGCCGCAATAGCCGGGGGTGTCCACGTTAATTCCTTGTTTATGCCCTGCGGTTGGCCTGCGCGCGTATCAAGAAGTGTATAGTTGGTGCCTCCATCGGTAGAAAGATAGATATTGTATGTGAGCGTCTGAGCTCCTCCAACTGGAAGGGTAATAACGTTATCGGTTCCCGTCCAGCTCCAGATCGGATTGGTGTCAGTACCTGTTGCGGTTACCTCGGAATAGAATTTGGTTCCCGCCAACGGCGCGCTGACTGTCACCGTCGGAGCAGTTACATCAACGATTGTAAACGCGTCACTGGTCACTGCGGAGCCTTCATTTAAGGCCTTGTCTTTCGGCGTAACCCTGATCTTGGCATTGGTGCCGCGATAGGTGTTGTCGACGACCCAGGTGTAATTCGTCAATCCGGGTGTCAGACTGGGTGTAGTCGTGCCGAAATCCCTTACCACAATAGATGTCGCAAAATTGTCGTTCGAATACTCTATCTTATAGTCCTGGCTCACGCTGAGCCCGGTGGTCGTCGTGAACTGTATTGTCTGACTGGATGCTCCATTCCATATAGAGGTTGCGGTCGGCTGTTGTATTACCAGCGTCGGCAGTGTCTTGATAATAGTGAAATTACTGGCGCTGGTGACCACTTTAGAGTTGCCGGCCTCATCGGTAACTGTCAGTTGCAGCCTGGCGGTATTGGTGTCGAATGCAGGCATGTTCTCTTTTGGCCACACGGCGCTGCCGGCGCCCTTGGACACTTTGGCTTCAAAGGCGGGATATGGATATGTGCCTCCTGCATCCGTGCTGTACTTTGCGCTGACAGTCACTGTGGCTACATTGGGAATGGCGTCTGTCACATTGAAGTATACGGTATAATCCTGATTGGCGCTTATAAAGTTGCCGCCGTTGGGATTGGTCAGCGTGACCGTGGGAATCGTGTTGTCGACCAGGATGGCGTTTAATTCAATGCCGGATTCAACCCATGTTCCCGACATAGCCGGTTGCCTGACCTGTACTCTCAGGTCATACCAGCCGGCGGTGCCCGAGAGTACGGCGTCCGCGTTTAGACCAGCATTTACGCCTTCGTTGAGGGTGGCCTGTCCGGAGTAAGCCGTCGTCCAGGTTGCGCTTCCCGACAGCCTGACTTCAATTTTAATATCGGACAATCCAGCGGCATCGGAGGTAGCGCTGAAAGTAACGGTCTCGGTCCCTCCGGTGTAAGCATAACCGGGCTCTGCCTGGGTCGGCCAGGTTATTGACACCGTGGATATGGCTGCCTTAACCGGCGCCGGGGCAACAACGGCAAGTGTTGAAAGCAACAGCGCCAGCGCTACCAGTAAGCTCATGCCTTTAAATTTTGTGCTATTCATCGTGATGTTTTTCACCTCCAATTTGATTGTAGATAATGTAAAGTGGCCCTATGCCATTTTTCATGACATTCTTAACACCTCCTGGTTGGCTCTGATTGTTAATATTATATTTGTCCATTGTTAGTGAATTATTAAAGTTGTGCTTTGCCATATCAATAACGAAAAACCAACGTCAATGGTTTACTTCGCCTTTTTAAGCGCTTTCCTGTCACCTCCCCCGCCGTTTTTAATGTGCTCCATAAGCACTTCGGCAATGAGCACCTTGAGGTGCTTGCCGTTCCGCGCCGCCTCCTCCTTCAGCTTACGGTGCACCTCCACCGTAACGCTTGCTCTGATTTCAGGCATTTTGCTTTCCTCCCTTTTTAGCCGAAACACAAGATATGGTGGTGGCTTCCAGACCATCCACTATATCCACGGTTTCCTGTATTTCCTGTACTTCCATCTATTCCTGTACAAACAGCACTTCCTGCACGTGCGGGATGTGCTTCATAAACGGATTATAACATTCATGTCAAGCCCTCACCTATTCCCCCGCCCCTCTTTTCCTCGAGGAAAGGGGGGATTTCTTAAATCCGAAGGGCTGCGCCCTTCAACGCATCCCGGGCGCTGCAGTGATAATACTATGCTCGAATGTGCGTTTAGTGATAAAATATCGTCCATTCGGTGCAAGAAGGGTGTAATTGCCAGACACGCTCTTTGTCACGTCATTGCGAGCCCGAAGGGCGCGGCAATCTTATTCCCTCGCATGGTAGTACAAGATTGCTTCGTCGCTACGCTCCTCGCAATGACATGTGACAGGACGGGCGCACCTAAAGGTACGCCCCTACGTATGAGTAATGAATAATGAATATTGAAGCTGAACTGGCCAGATATCAAACCCCTCACCGCACGCTGCTGACCATCGGGGTATTCGATGGTGTGCACCGCGGCCATCTGCATTTGCTGGGGCACCTGGTGGCACGCGCACGCGAGAAGGGCTGCCCGTGCGGCGTGGTTACCTTCCGCACACATCCGGAGAAGGTGCTGGGAAGGCGGGACACCATCCCCTGGATCACCACGTTGCGCGAACGTGTACGCCTTCTGCGAGCGGCCGGCGTGGAACTGGTCGTGCCGCTAACCTTTACCCGCGATGTGGCAGCGCTTTCCGCAAGGGAGTTCGTCCTGCTGCTGCAGAAGCATTTGAATATGAGCGGCCTGGTGCTGGGACCCGATTTCGCGCTGGGACACGGCCGGCAGGGCGATCCGGACTGCCTGCGGCGGATAGGTGAGGAGCTCGATTTCCGCGTCGAGGTCGTCAGGCCAGCCAGGCTGGGGGGAGAGGTCGTCAGCAGCAGCGCAATCCGGAGACTGCTGGCATTGGGTGACCTGAACAAAGTCGAAGATATGCTCGGCCGCCGCTTTATCCTGGAAGGAAAGGTGGTGACGGGAGACCGGCGTGGACGCACCCTGGGCTTTCCCACCGCCAATATAAATATGCAGCGGGAACAGGCCATGCCCAGGGACGGCATCTATGCCACGGTCGCAATACGGGGGCGGCAAAGGCTGAACTCAGTGACCAATATCGGCCTGAGGCCGACTTTCGGGGGCTTGAAACGGCTGGTTGAGACGTATATATTGGACTACGATGGCGACCTGTACGGAAAGCGGCTGGCCATCGAGCTGGTGGCCAGGTTGAGGGACGAGATGAAGTTCGGCAGCGCGGAAGAACTGAAAGAACAGATGTCTATAGATGTTCGAAAGGCGAGGAGTATATTAGGAAAAACGTAGGGGCGGACTTTTAAGTCCGCCCGAAGCGGGCGCAGCTAAAGCAACGCCCCTTGTATTGTTAATTTCGATTATTATATTCCATGACATGGGAGGTGCGGTAGACCGTAACGCCCCTTGGTTATTTAAACCGTTTCGTAGCATGGGTCGCCGCATCCG
>DAOUFT010000017.1:0-10197 GCA_034429855.1 Dehalococcoidia bacterium | reverse complement strand
AGCCTGGCTGAAACTATCTCGCAAACGCAAGCAGAAGACACGGCAAATCTTCAAAAGCTTCAGAACAAGAAAAGGACTCTGGAAGAGGCTTTACAGCATGTCACAGCTCTACTCAGGTTTGAAGGTTGTGTCCCGGAAACACATCACTCAGATAATCTTCGTGAAGCAAATGGTGCAGAGCCAGTATCTTTAACGGATGCTGCCTATGAGTTGTTGGTAGGACTCCACGAACCTTTGCACTACAAAGAGATTACTCTCAAGCTGCAAGAGAAGGACATTCACGTGCCTGGTAAGGATGCAGCCGCTACTCTGCTGTCGCGAATAAGTCGGGATGGCCGTTTCAAACGCACAAAGAGGCGAGGAGTATATGCTTTGTCAAATTGGCGAATCAGAGAGACAAAGCGTCAGAAGATTTCAAAGAGTCGAAAAAAGAAGAAATCAGCCAGGTAGTTAAACGGAGGCGTCCATGACAAACCATGAATTAAGGGATCTTTGTTTATCACTTCTTAAAGCCGATACCGAAGAAGAAGTTGTCCAAATCCTGACCAGCAAAGGGTTCTGGGACGACCCGAAACTATGGAGGTACTACGGCGATAGAGAGGACAACTTCTCCATAATCGGGAATCAACAAAGTCGGCCTGAGGCTGCTCTCGTCGAGAAGGTGGTGAACTCGGTCGACGCGGTTCTGATGAACGAATGCTGGATGAAGGGCATGCCGCCTGATGACCCTAAGACTCCAAAGAGTATCCATGAAGCGGTTGCCTTGTATTTCATGGGAGATGCGAGTAAGGCTGATACCCTAGGTCACATTGAAAACTGGGGAAACACGAAGCGTACTGAGGTTTCTCGCATGATTACCGTTGCTGCAACTGGTGCCCGGGCGGCGACGGACGGTTTGGCTAATCCTTGCTTCACCATTACCGATGCTGGTGAAGGACAAACGCCCCAATCCATGCCCTTAACGATTCTATCTCTTGATAAGAAAAACAAGCTGAAAATCCATTTTGTCCAGGGCAAATTCAACATGGGGGGAACTGGGGTGCTCCAATTCTGCGGCCGACGCAATCTCCAATTTGTAGTTAGCCGCAGAAACCCTAAAATACCTAGACAAGGAAATTCTGGTTTGGATGACAATTGGGGGTTCACAATAGTTCGCAGAGAGAATCCGCCAGCCGGTCAGAAAAGTTCAGTTTATACGTATTTGGCTCCCCTGGATGCCGATGCAAAGCCACGGATGGGGGACATTCTGTCTTTCAAATCTGAAAGTTTACCCATTTTTCCCGAGGACAAAAACCCTTATAAACGAGAGGCAAACTGGGGAACCGCGATAAAGCTATATGAGTATGCCGCCACTGGCTTTCGCACCATAATGTTTAGGAAAGATGGCTTGCTTTCACGACTGGACATACTACTGCCGGAAATTGCTTTGCCTATTCGTCTACATGAGTGCCGCGATTATAAAGGGCATCCTGGAAGCTTTGAGACCACACTAAGCGGTTTGACCGTTCGTTTAGAAGACAACAAAGCCGAAAACCTTGAGGATGGGTTCCCTACAACCGGTCCATTTATGGCAAAAGGTGAACCAATGGATTACAGAATTTACGCATTCAGGCAGGACAAGGCGGACACGTACAGGAAGAATGAAGGGCTTATATTCACGGTGAACGGCCAAACCCATGGTCATTTACCATTGAGCTTCTTTGGGAGAAAGACGGTAGGCATGGGACGCCTAGATGACTCCATATTGGTGATCGTGGATTGTAGCAACTTGAGCGGAAGAGCCCGTGAAGACCTATTTATGAACAGTCGAGATAGACTAAGGGGTGGTGAATTGCGTGACGCTATAGAACGCGAGCTCGAAGTATTGGTACGAGACCATCCCGGCCTCAGGGCATTGAAAGAAAAACGTAGGCGCGAGGAAATAGAATCGAAACTAAGCAATTCAAAACCTTTGGAGAAGGCACTGGAACTGATACTCAAATCATCTCCATCGCTGCTTTCTCTGTTTTCTAGCGGTTTTCGATTGTCGAATCCTTTTAAAATGGGTGAAACAGCTTCGGCCGACAAACCATATAAAGGAAAGTATCACCCTACATATTTCAAATTTCAAAAATTACCATATGGACAAAAACTTGAACGCACAGTAGCGATGAACATGAGAAGCAGAACTATATTCGAGACTGATGTTGTTAACGATTATTTCTCTCGCCCGCAAAACAAGGGGGTCTTCACGTTGCAAGTCATTAGCAACGGTAAATCAGAAAAAGTCCAAAATTACAGCTTGAATCTTCATGATGGGAGAGCCACTCTTAGTTTTAAATTCCCCGAAGGATGTGTGGTAGGTGAGGTGTTTGAATTTGAAGCATGTGTTATTGATGATGCCCTGATAGAACCCTTTGTAAATAAGTTTGCACTTACCGTTGGACCGGCACAATCTGCAGCAGGGGGCACAAGCGAAGGTGTGAAGCCCCCAGTGGATAAGAAGGGACACGAAAGGGAGATGCCCACTGGAATCTCGATACCGGAGGTGTATGAAGTCACCGAATCGGAATGGGAGCACAGAAAACCGAAGTTCGACCAATTCTCAGCCCTTCAGATCGTTCAGGAAGAAGCGGCTGATGAGACTGCTATTAGTGAAGATGGCGCAGCAGTCTACAGCTTTTGGGTTAATGTGGATAACATTCACTTCAAACGGGAGTGCAAGCTCAGCAAAGAGGACCCAAAAATACTGAAAGCACGCTGGAAGTATGGCTTAGCACTAATAGGAATGGCCCTCATTCAAGCCGATACTAAAGTCCAGAAACCCCAGGGTGACACTGAGGTTGAGGATAAGAGTGATGAGGAAGAAGGGCTGACTTTGGAAAAACGAGTGTTCGATACAACCGTCGCTGTTGCACCGGTTCTTTTGCCCTTAGTCGAAACTCTTGGTTCTCTTACCGAAGAGCAGGTAAGCATAGGAAGCCAAATCGGAGACGATGAATAACCTTAATTAGGCAACCTAACGTTTAGGACGGTGGAAAAGAAGTATCTCGTGGCTGGCATGCTGTTTTTGGCCCAATTGGGTATACCATTTTCTATTCGGCACCTGTCGATATGGACGCTCGAAGTCCGGGGAGCGGAATAAAGTTAATTCTTCGTACCCGGCAGAAAGCATTGAACTCAAGAACATAGGTAACTGAGTATCAGGTTCGGAAAAAGCAACCAATTGCACTACTACCGCATTTTCGTCTATAACGTCCCGAAGTACATCATAGGTCCGGGTAAGTCTTTCAAAGTATTCTCGTTGCCCTTTTCTCGAACGTCCTCCCAACGTATAATATGACTCTCCATGCCCATCGTTGAGACCGGCTAGCCAGTAAGGTGCCGGCGTTTCTCGACGACCTTTGATTTGCCAACGATGATATAATACGTGAACCCCTGGGTAAGGCGGAGATGTAAGTACTAGCTTCGGTTTGTGTGTATGCCAGCTACGATTCCTGGAAATAGTATCATCGACTCCACCAAGATAGAGGAAAAGCTTGCTGGTTATCTTGTTTTTTTGAATACCGTGACCTCTAGCAGTCTCTGTTAACTTTTCAAGGCCGTCAAGCATTTCCGACACATCCTTCACGAGATGTGTCTTCATCTGGTCTGAAGTAGGCAATTCCTCACGACAATCTATAGCCCATTGCCCTAGCCTCATTAATGCACAACGAGCGAAACTTTTTTGCCTAGGATATTTAAGATTATCAATGCCCTGAACCGCTAAAACAAAGAATTGTTTCACATGGTCCGGGATGTTCCTAAGCCGAGAATCTGTGTTTAGAGAGTTAGTATCTACATTGGTGCTCGGAGCAATGCTTTCTATCCAGTTTATTATTGACTCTTCATCGTTTGAGCTCAACGGCGTTGTCTTTACCTTAGTAATAAAATATGCCAAAGGATTAATGTCTATTCCACAAGCAATACGACCGTTGGCGACTGCCTCAATTATAGTGGTTCCTCCTCCCATGAATGTATCAAGAACTACATCGTTTTCTCTGGAAAATTCCGTTATAACTTCACGGGCAAACTCCGGAGCGAATCTAGCAGGATATCGATAGAAATTGTGTGTTAGTCCCTCTACATGATGTTTTGACTGAAGAAACTCCAATATTCTGCTACAGCTGTTTGTCATTGCAGACATCTCCTTGTTTACTGACAAAGTCTTAAGGACAAGATTACTTGGCAACCTTTTCAATATAGAATGTCCGCCCACATTTGTTACATTTATATCTTTGCTTTTTGCCAGACCTGGTGACAATAAAGCCAATTCTCACTACCGTAGTTGAGCCACATTCGGGACATTTCATATAGCTACGCCCCATACATACATAAATACCTGCATAAATACATATTACTCTTTGAATTTCGATTTGTCAACTATTACGGCCGGAGAATGCTAAACCTAAGGTGACCCTACCCCGTCTTAGTACCAACCTTATATGCTAGTTTTGCGGTCAGGATTTCGGCCAGTTACCGATGCATATTCTAATGGGGCCATATTGTCCAATGCGCTGTGTGGCCTGTCACTATTATACTGCCTCCGCCAAGATTCTATCTTTTCACGTGCGTCTTCCAGAGATAAGAACCAGCTTTCGTTCAGGCATTCCTGGCGCAAGCGTCCGTTAAATGCCTCGGTAAGCCCATTGTCAGTGGGTTTGCCAGGTCGGCTGAAATCCAACTGTACACCATTTAAGTAGGCCCACTGATCCAGAGCCTTGCTTATGAACTCGGGGCCATTGTCCACTCTGATCGTTCTGGGTAGTTTGCGTTCCCTGCCAATCTGCATCAATACCTCTACAACTCTGTGTCCACCGATATGGTCGTTTACATCTATTGCCAGACTCTCACGGGTGAAGTTATCCACTAGCGTTAAGAGCCGGATCCGCCGTCCATCGAACAGCTGATCACTCATGAAATCCATAGACCACCCGTCATTGGGTTCTATGGCCTCCGGCCTGATTATCCGTCTGCACGCTGAAACATGCCGTCGCGGCCTTTTAGTACGCATCGTCGGGCCTTCCTCTCTGTAAAGCCTGTAAACACGTTTACGGTTGACTTTCCATCCTTCTCTTAGTAGCAAGGTGTGTATGCGCAGATAACCGTAGCTAATCCTTGCCATGGCCAGGTCACGTATCCTTATCCTTAGTGCAGCCTGCTCATCTTTCCTGCTGCGGTATTCACAACTGTACCGAGATATTTGCAGGATGTTACAGGCTCGCCGCGTGCTTACCTTGTAACAAACCTTCAATATCTCAACTTGCTCTCGCTTCTGAGCAGGCTTCAGGGCTTTTTTCGCAGCACATCCTGCAGCATCTGTTTATCCAGGCTCAGATCTGCCACAAGCTGTTTGAGCTTCCTGTTCTCCTGCTCAAGCACATTCAGCTTTCTGACCTCCGGGACCCCCATCCCGACATATTTCTTCTTCCAACGGTAAAAGCTCTGCTCACAGATGCCCATCTTGCGGCAGACCTCGATAACAGGTGTGCCGGACTCCGCCTGTCGCAGGGCAAAGGCGATTTGCTCCGCCGTGTACCTGGACTTTTTCATGGAATGATCCTCCTTTACGTGAATTATCATCCCATAAAACTAACATTTTGTCTGGCCCAGTTTTCGGGTAGAGGATCATGATATTAATTTTCGGCGTTTTACCAGAGGTACGGTCAGTCGATGCTGTCCTTGGTGCTGGGCACGTTGCCGGATATGCGGGGATCAATCCGTGTGGCAGCATCGAGGGCGCGCGCCAGCGCCTTGAAAAGCGCCTCCGCCTTATGATGGTCGTTCTTGCCGGCCAGCACCCATGCATGGATATTTATTCGCGCTTCCTGGGCGAAGGATACGAAGAAGTGGTGCACCAGGTCTGAGTGCATCTCCGATATAACCGCTTCCTTGATGGCGGTCTCGATGATGGCATGGCCACGGCCTGATATATCCAGCGCCACCAGCGCCACAGCCTCGTCCATGGGAACGATCGCATGAGACATCCTGACAATGCCCTGTTTATCGCCCAGCGCCTGGTTGAAGGCGCGGCCCAGCGTGATGGCCACATCTTCCACGACATGATGCTGGTCGGGTCCGTTGGCCGAGATCTTGAGGTCGAAAATGCCGTGCTGGGCAAGCTGGCAGAGCATGTGGTCGAAGAAGAGGATGCCTGTGGTTATCTCGTACTTGCTGCTGCCGTCGATATTGACCTCGACCTTGATGGAGGTCTCTTTAGTTCGTCGCGTAATGCTTGCTTTGCGTTCGGACATCTTCACCTCTTTTTTGCTGTTTCAGGCAAAGGTTATCACATATCTTTGAGGGCGGCAATTACACGGAGCGTGTCTTCAGGCCGACCGACGCTGATACGGATATAGTCTTTCAGCTCGGGTGTCTCGAAGTAGCGAATGAAGATGCCCTTCTTTTGCAGTCCCGTGTACGTATCTTTGGCGCTGCGGTCGAGCACGGCGCACAGGATGAAGTTGGCCTGCGAGGGATAAGGTTTAAGCCATTTGAACTGCCTCAATGCATTGATGAGCACATCCCTCTCGATGACCATTGCCCGAACGGTCTTTTGCAGGTAATCGATATCGGCCAGCGATTCGAGGATCGCCACATAGGCGGCCATGTTGATGTTGTAGGGCTGTTTTATCTTCATCAAATAGGGCACGATATTGGCAGGGCAGATGCCGTAGCCGGCCCTCAGTCCGGCGATGCCCGCCCATTTGCTGAACGTGCGCAGCACGATTAGATTGGCATACTGCGAGACCAGCTGCGTCAGCGAGCCGCCACTGAACTCGACATAGGCTTCGTCGACCACCACTATCAGATCCTTGGCCAACAGCTCTTTAATCTCGTTTTCTTGCGCCCGGTTTCCGCTGGGATTATTGGGCGAAGCAACGAAAATCACTTTAGTCCTAGCATCGATGGCTCTTATGATGGCGGGCAGATCGAGCGAGAAATCCGGCCTACGGGGCACTCTGGTCACCTCTCCGCCTGCAATTACCGTGCTGAAGGGGTACATACCGAATGTGGGCGGGCAGTTGATAACGCGGTCCCCAGGCTCGATGAATAACCGCAAAATGATGTCGATAAGATCGTCGCTGCCGGCGCCGGCCACGATGGACTCCGCCTTGACGCCCACGTACTTCGCCAGTGCCCTGCGCACATCCCTCTGGTCGGGGTCCGGGTAGCGGTTGTAGTCCTGAAATGCGGCCAGCGCCTTCTGCACACGAGGAGAGCAGCCGTAGGGATTTTCATTGCCGTCCAGCTTGGCGGTTTCCCCCTGCGGCACCCCGGCGCGGCCAACCAATACGTCAACGGGATCGACCGGGGTGTAGGCTTTCATCCCCTTGAGCCCGCTGCGGACCATTTTTTCCACGTCCTGGGCGTTAAGCATTTCGTGTCATACCTGAATTCGCTTGCTTTCAAAAGGCAGCGACACATTTTACCATTTCAAAGGAGGATGCCGCATTTTGGACATATCGCTTCGCAGCGCTTGTAAGGACGATTGGAGCGGGCGGGTTTAAAAACCCGCCCCTACACGGTTTACGCATGCAGGGGCGTACCCTCAGGTGCGCCAGAGTAGAAACGGCCTCGAGAGGACAGATTGGAGCGGGCGGGTTTAAAAACCCGCCCCTACACGGTTTATGCATGCAGGGGCGTACCTTCAGGTGCGCCAGCACCGATCTTGTGGCCGGTGTACGATCTAAAGTTCGAAAACCCTGATGGCGTTTTCAGACAGGAATAACTTCTTTACCTCGTCTGTAAGCTGCAGGGTATCCAGGTCCTTGAGGCACATGGCGGCGGTGATCATGGGGTAATTGGTGCCGAACATGACTTTCTTTTTCCCGTGCTTTTGCATATAGTTCACCAGCTCGGGCGGGAACCTTTTAGCAACGTAGGCCGATGTATCGATATAAACATTTTCATGCTTGGTCGCCACCGCGATCATCTCGGTGGTCCAGGGATAACCGATGTGCCCGCAGATCATCTTGAGCTCGGGGAACTCGAGAGCAACCTCGTCTATATAGGGGATGGGCCTGCCGGGCTCAGACGGGCAGAGCGGACCGGTGTGTCCGACCTGGCAACAAAAGGGGATGCCCAGTTCAACGCACTCGGCATACAGGGGATAGTAACGGCGGTCTGTAGGCGGCAGGTTCCACAGCCACGGGACGATGCGTAGTGCCTTGAAGCCAAGCTCCCTGACACATCGCCTGAGCTCCCTGACCGCTTCCATCGGCCGGTAAAGGTTGGCCGATGCCACGCCGACCAGCCTGTCCGGATACTGTTTAACAAAGGCCGCCACTTCATCATTGGAGATAAGCGGTCCGGTCGGGCTCCACCACGCGCAGATAAGCCCCTTTGAGACACGAGCCTGGTCCATCAGACTGATGGTCAGGTCCAGCGGCAATTCGGAGGAGAGCTTCTCCTGGCCGGTCCACCGCCTCAATGAATCGAACATCTGGTGATTGCCGAATTTCATGGTGGGATGTTGCATCCAAACGTCTATCGCCTGATATTCAACGCTCATGGGGAGCCCTCCAAAGATATAGTAAATAGTTTTGTATAAAACTATTTTAGCATGCGCTGGGAATAGTGTAAATGTTAGAGGTGAGGTGGTGGGGGTTTACAGTTTGTCTACGTTGCGGCTGATCCTGGTCATGAGTTTAAAGAGGGTATTTTTTTCCTCGGCGCTCAAGCCTTCGAAAAGCTGAGCGTTCATTCTTTCAGATATCTTCTCCAGGGCCGGCTTGATTTCAGCGGCTTTTTCCGTGACCCGGATATTCACGAGCCGCTTGTCATCGCTGTCCCTGACCCTGGTAACATAGCCGTTTTTTTCCAGGCGGCTGATGACAGCCGTGATCGTGGATTTATCCTTGAGGGACAGCTCGGTCAGATCACGAAGGTGAAGCGTTCCTTTTTTATCCAGTATATGAAGGATGTCGCCGTGCGAGGGAGCGATGCCGCTGATGCCATGTCTGGCCAGCTCGGATTCCAGGTAGTTGAAAAGGCTCTGGCGGATGCTGTTCAGGGTGTAAAGGAAGTTGCCACGATGTACTCTGATCATATTTTACGCCGCAATAAATAGTCGACCGTATTAAATCCTTCTCTTTTTCAGCCTGATCCGGACGGCGGAGGCATGGGCGGTCAGCCCCTCGCTGTCAGCCATCAGCGCAGCGGCCTTTCCCAGCTTCATAGTCGAGCTTGCATCCAGGGCAATGATGCTGTTTATCTTGAGGAAATCAAGCACATTCAGGGGCGAGCTGAAGCGGGCGCTGCCCCCTGTGGGCAACGCATGGCTGGGTCCGGCAATGTAATCGCCCAGAACCACCGGCGAATATGGGCCGACGCATATGCATCCGGCGTTGCGGATTTTACCGATGTGCCGTTCTGCGTTTTTAACCATGAGGGTCAGGTGCTCCGGCGCATAAAGGTTGGCCAGTTCTATAGCCTGTTCAAGCGTCTTCACTATGATGACCAGTCCGTTGGATTTGAGCGCTCTGCCTGCGATGTTTTTTCTCTCAAGTTTTTGCAGCTGTCGATTTATTTCCAGCTTTACTTTGTCCGCCAGTTTTACCGAAGTGGTAATGAATATGGAAGAGGACATTACATCATGCTCCGACTGAGCTATCAAATCGGCTGCGCAGAAAGAGGGATCGGCGGATCCGTCGGCGATCAACATTATCTCGCTGGGGCCCTGCAGGGCGTCAATATCGACCAGGCCGTAGGCAATTTTCTTGGCCGTCATAACGTAAATGTTGCCGGGGCCGCATATTTTATCCACACGCGGTACGGATTCAGTGCCGAATGCCATGGCTGCCACGGCCTGAGCTCCGCCTATTTTAAATATGCGGTCGACGTCTGAAATAAAGGCTGCGGCCAGGGTATTGGCGGGCACTTTCCCGTCTTTTCCGCAGGGGGTAGACATGATTATCTCTCTCACTCCGGCCACACGTGCTGGAATTGCGGTCATGAGTACTGTGGAGGGATATGAGGCGGTGCCGCCGGGAATATACAGGCCCACGCGCTCGAGCGGAAGTATTTGCTCTCCAAGGCCGTCTTGCATAAAGCTGCGCCCGTATCTGCGCATGCAGGTCTTATGGAATTTGACCAAGCGTTTTGCTGCAAACTTAAATGCGTTCATCAGGTCCGGGGCGATGGATACCAGTGCTGAAGTTATTTCCCGCGGTGTAA
>DAOUFT010000016.1:0-15586 GCA_034429855.1 Dehalococcoidia bacterium | reverse complement strand
ACCTGGTCTGCGCCGTGGGAGGGCCGTGCGGGCTATACAAAGCCAGCGTCTATCCAGAGCAGCAGTCCGGCGCCATAGGCCTGGCGCTGATGGCCGGCGCCTGCGCCGTCAACCTGCCGGAGTCCCAGTTCGGCCTGGCCTCTACCTCCTTCCGCTGGACCGTCTCGGGCACCTATATGCAGGTCATACCGCGCGTCATCAGCCGAGCCGCCGACGGGGTCTCGGACGAGCAGGAGTTCCTGCTGCCCTATTTCCCGACTCCCGGCATATTGAACGGAACGGTCTTTCTCAAGGGCTACCAGTGGCCATTCGACGCGCGCAGGGCCATCGACGGCTCCTCGTTGATCGATATACTGGTTTATATCGAGACGGTGATCAGGGGCCGTCGGGTCTATCTGGACTTCCGCTCCAACCCGATGGGTTACTCGATGGCCGGGCTGCCGGACGAGGCGCGTATGTATCTGGAGAAATCGGGGGCCGTGCAGGATACGCCCATCGGCCGCCTGCTGCATATGAATCCCGGCGCGGTCGAGCTCTACCGCAACCACGATATAGATTTACTGCATGAGCCGCTGGAGGTGGCGGTTTGCGCGCAGCACAACAACGGCGGCCTGGCGGGCAACATCTGGTATGAATCCGTTAATATCAAGCACCTCTTCCCCATCGGCGAGGTCAACGGGTCGCACGGCATCGCGCGCCCCGGCGGTACAGCCCTCAACGCCGGACAGGTGGGCGGGCTGCGCGCTGCCGAGTTCATAGCCAACCGCTACGGGGACTGGAGCCTGGACGACGAGCTCGCCGGCCGGGCCGTCAAAGAGTGCGCTCAGCGCGCCATAGACTACGCCGAGCTCTGTCTCAGGACCAGGAATCTCTGGACGGCGGAACTTGCTCAGATACAGGAGCGGATGTCCCGCTGCGGCGCCCATATACGCAGCATGGTAGCGCTGGAAAAGGAATGCCCGCGCGCCCGGGAGCAGGCACGCCGGCTGATGCAGTCCGGCTGCGCAGTGGACGGCCGGCAGGACCTCAGACATGCTTTCAGGGTCAGGCAGCTGGCCTTCGCCCATGCCGCCTACCTGGACGCCATACGCTATGCGCTGCAGAGCGGCGTGGGCAGCCGCGGCTCCTCCATCGTGCTCTACCCGGAAGGCATTCAGATCCACGACATGCTGGATTCAACCTGGAAGATCGCCGTAGAGAACGTATCCTTCAGGGGCAACGTGCTTGAGACGCTGTGCAGCGCAAACGCCGAAGCCACACATCGCTGGTTACCCTGCCGCCCCATACCGGAGCCGGATTACTGGTTCGAGACCACCTGGGCCAGGTTCCGCAACGGCGATATCTATTCCCCTTAGCCTGTTATCATCGGGCGGCTCTGCGCATCGGTATCACGTACCCCGGGACTTTTTGAGGCGCTTCAGCTCGTCCGCCTCGGGCAGCGACCGGTAATAATCGTCCAGCGGATAGCATCCCGAGACCAGACCCAGCCGCGGCGCCGTGGTGCAATCGCTGAAGGTGCGACAGATGCGGCTGCGGTCCAGCGGCCTTCCCGCCAGCGCATCGGCGGGCAGCTCCGGATATGAGAGCGTGGAACGCCCCAGACCCGCGAAATCGATCATGCCCGACCCCACCACGGCCTGGGCCACGTTGGGTATCCACTCCTGCAGGTAGCTGTATCCCGACCCCACACACAGCATGTCCGGCGCAACCGCCTTCAGCTGCGCCGCCACCCGTATCTGCCGCGCCACCCCCACCAGCGGGTCCTCGGGCGGCTGATAGCCGTCCGATGGCGGATACCAGGCGGGACGTATGATGTGCGGGTTATAGTATGGGCTGCCGGCCGAGAAGTTGGCCAGCTCCACGCCCATCTCTTTCATTAGCTTCATCAGCTCCAGCGGCTCGTCCAACCTGACCTCTCCCGGCCTGTCCGGATCGCCCCCGAAAGCGTATGGGTATCGGCCGTTTTCATCGCGGTATTCCAGCGGGCGACCGATCCCGTCCCCACCCGGACGGAAGGGGGGCATGTCGAAGCTGCTGAACCTCACTCCGATGCGCAGGCCGGGACATTCGCTCCTGACTCCCGCTACGACCTCGCGCATGAAGCGGGTGCGGTTCTCCAGGCTGCCGCCGTATCTGCCCGGACGTGCGACGGCGCTCAGAAACTCGTGCCCCAGGTAGCCGTGGCAGTGTTTGATATCCACGAAGTCGAACCCGACAGTATACGCGCGCCCGGCCGCCTTTACAAAGTCCCCGACCAGGCCGTCGATCTCGCCATCCGTCATCACCGGATAATCATCGGGCACTCCGAATAATTTATCCAGCAACGGATGGTGATAGAGTATCTTCGGCTCGAGCTTGAACCGGTCGTTGGGCCGGCAGAAGCGTCCCGAATGAGTGAGCTGCAGCCCGATTAAAAGGTCATCTGCCCGGCTGTGGTAAGCCCTATGCTCTTTTAGCAGCGTTGAGCGCAGCTCCTCCAGATCGCGCATGGTGTAATCGATAATCATCAGCTGGTTGGGATTGGCGCGCCCATCCGGCCTGACGGCCGCGGCTTCGCCACCCCAGATCAGCTTGGCGCCGCTGCGGCCGAATCTCCTCCAGCGGCGGTAAACCGGGTCTGTTGGCCGCCCGTCCACAGTGCAGTCCCACCCCTCCATTGGCTGCACGCAGAAGCGGTTGCCGATGACACGTCCGTCCTTCAGCCTGTACGGCTGCGCCAGCGCTCCGTCTGGTGCAGGTATTACTTCATCGTCGATGGGGATGTCGACGCCCAGCGAGCGGACGTATTCGCGGAACTCAGCGGATGTCTTGAGCTGTGCAATGCGGGTGTACACCATTTCCATGCCTCTCAGGCGATGGGTGGCACACCACCGCGGGCTTTTTTAATCCAGGCCAGCACCTGCGCGGCCGTCTCAGTGATCCGTCCGTAGTCTCCCGCCTCGATGGCCTTGGGAGGAAACAGCCTGCCACCCATGCCGAGGCAGCATGCGCCGGCCTTGATCCAGCCGCTCACGTTCTCCTCCGTCGCCTCAACGCCGCCAGTAGGCATCAGCCTGGCCCAGGGCAGCGGCGCCAGCACGTCCCTGATGAAACCCGGGCCGCCCAGAGCGGTGGCGGGGAAGACCTTGCATATCTCCACGCCCAGCTCCTCCGCATCCGATATCTCGCTCACCGTCCCGCAGCCGGGACAATAGGCCACCTTGCGCCTGTTGCACAGCCGCGCCACCTCGGGGTTGAGCACCGGGCCAACGATGAAGTTGGCCCCCAGCTGTATGTAAAGCGCCGCCGTGGCAGGCTCCATGATCGTGCCGGCACCCAGTATGATGCGGTCGTCGTCCCTGAAATGCGCACAGACATCCCTGAAAACCTCGTGCGCCAGGTCCCCCCTGTTGGTAAACTCGAAGCAGCGCACGCCGCCCGCCATGCAGGCCTCCACCACCTCGATCACCACCCTGCTGTCGCCATGGTAGAAGACGGGCACCAAGCCGCTCTCCAGCATGCTGGTCAGTACCCTGAGACGAGAGTATTTAGCCATATCTCTTTCCTCGCTTTCAAATTAGCGGCTGACGCGTCCCGACGCATCGCCTTTAAGCAGCTTCTCCACCTCGGCGACGGAGACCAGGTTGAAATCGCCGTAGATGGTGTGTTTGAGCGCCGAGGCCGCTACGGCGAAGTCCAGCGCCCTCTGCGGGTCGCCGGGAGCGGTGACCAGGCTGTAGATCAGCCCCGCTGCGAAGCTGTCTCCGCCGCCCACGCGGTCCACGATGTGCGTTATATCGAATCCGGGCCCCTTGAAAAACTTGCCCTCGTGCCACAGCACGGCGTTCCAGGCATTGTGCGAGGCGGAGAAGGAGCCGCGCAATGTAATCGCAATAGTCGTCAGGTTTTTGAATTTTTTTGCAAGCGATTCACACACATAGCGGTATTTGTCGGCTGATACTTTACCTTTAACGACATCAGACCGGGGCGCCCTGATGCCGAAGACCTTCTCGGCGTCCTCCTCATTGCCGATGGCCACATCGCAGTACGAGACCAGCTCCCGCATCACCTCGCCTGCGGGCCTGCCCCATTTCCATAGCTTGGCGCGGTAGTTGAGGTCGCAGGAGATCGTCAGCCCCATCTTTCGAGCTATCTTAACCGCCTGCAGACATGTTTCCGCCGCTCCCGCCGATACCGCGGGCGTTATGCCGGTCCAGTGGAACCATCCCGCATCCTTGAGTATCTTCTTCCAGTCGAACATGTCCGGCGTCACCGTTGCGAAAGAGGAGTCCGACCGGTCGTAGATCACCTGGCTGGCGCGCATCACCGCGCCGGTCTCCAGGAAGTAGATGCCCAGGCGGTTGCCGCCGCGCTGTATGAATCGTGTGCCCGCGCCGTACCTGCGCAGATACTGCAGGCAAGCCTGGCCCAGGTCGTTGTCGGGAAGGCGCGTGACGAACTCCGCCTCAAGTCCGAAGTTGGAAAGCGAGACCGCCACGTTGGCCTCGCCGCCGCCGTAGGAGGCGTCGAACGTGCCCGCCTGTCCGAACCTGAGCTGTCCGGGCGGCGACAGCCGCAGCATGATCTCCCCGAAGGTAACGATTTTCTTCATTTCACTCCTCTATAAGCGCTGTATATGGAACCCGCCGTCCACGTCGATCACCTGCCCCGTAGAGAAGGGCAGGTAATCCTCCGCGACGGCCACCACCGCGCGCGCCACGTCCTCAGGCTGACCCCAGCGCCTGATGGGCGTGACGCCTCCCGCGATCAGCTTGTCGTATTTGTCCTTTACCACTTCTGTCATAGGCGTTTTGACGATGCCGGGACGTACCTCATAGACATTGATGCCCTCGCCGGCCAGCCGGTCGGCGTAGAGCAGCGTTGTCATGGCCAGCGCGGCCTTGGAGATGCAGTACTCGGCGCGCGCTGTGCTGCTGGTGTAGGCGCTGATCGAGCCGATGTTCACGATCTTACCCGATTTAATCACCTTCTTTTTGATCAGCTGTATCATCGTCTTCGAGACGAGCTGCGTCAGGAAATAGGGGCCCACGGCATTGACTGCCATCACCTCGTCCAGGCTGTTCTCGGTGATCTCCAGCATGTCCCTGCGCACGCGCGGGGCGATGCCCGCATTGTTGACCAGCAGGTCGATCCGCCCGTATTTCTTAATGGCCACGTCCACCAGCTTTTTACGGTCGGCCGCCGAGGTGATGTCAGCCATCACCACAACCCCATCACCACCTGATTTACGCACCAGCCTGAGCGTCTCGTCGGCCGGCTTTTTATCGCCGATATCGTTAATGACAACCATCCAGCCAGCCCCAGCCAGCCCAACCGCGATGCCGCGTCCGATTCCCCGGCCGGCGCCCGTGACGATGGCCACCCTCTTTCCCCTGTTCGTCATATCCGCTCGCTTATCTCCCCTCGCATTGAAACTGAGCATATCATTTAACATGCACCAACTGCAACCGAGCTCGAGACCGTCCATTTATACACTTTGATTCAGTGACAGGCAATCATTTTGACAGGTGATATCATTATTGATACTATCCTAGCGAATGAAAAGGGCTAAGATGATCAAACCAATTTACCTTTATACGTACCGCATCACCTGGTCTGAAGAGGATAAGGAATTCGTCGGATTGTGTGCCGAATTCCCCAGCCTTAGCTGGCTGGCTAAGACTCCTAAAGCGGCGTTGCAGGGTATACGAAAGATAGTGGCAGAAATAGATTAACAGCAAAACACCGCAAGATAATCGACACAAAAGCGGTGTTAACGCAACGATCTTCTAAATCTTAATCTGACCTTTCTCATAGAGATAGCTACCATTTCCACTAACCATGTAAGTTAGTTCGGCTATGCGTCCCAATATCTGACAAAGCTTCTCGTGATCAGTATTGCCTTCCGAATTTGCAAAGTATGCCGCCATATCAGCTGTAACCACTGGAAGTTGTTCCTGAATGGTTGACCAATCGATAGGGAGACCGGCGGCCCCTGGATTTTGCATCGCTCCATTCATTTGTTCGTGTGCCCGATGCGTTACAGTGTGTATTAATGCTAACTCACGATCCCACTCGAAATTTAGCGCCCTTTGCGCCTCTCCAAACAGTACACTGAAATAGAATAACTTCTTGGGTAGGTTTTGCGCTTCCGATACTTTGGTTGCAGCATATTGGTACTCTATTGCAAGACGTTGACGTAGCTCTTTACGCATGTAACAGTGCCCCCTTTATGATCTCTTGAGGTTGGTTCGCATCCAGCCCAGGTCCCAATGGATATGATTGATCTGCATCCGAGGCGATTTTGTCTACGAGAGTATTATACGTGACTTGCTGCTGTTCTTCTGCAAAACTCGAAGGCGCCAGGTCATCTGGTTTCAAGTCTGCGGTCCAATTCAGTAATGTACTGAATGACACGAATCGAACAAGTAATCCTACATCAAATGACTTTGATAAATCCTTGAGCGTAGCCAGCGTATACTTTCCGTAATCAGGGTTTTCCCATGACGAAATTAATGGTTGTCTTACACCTAGTTTGTCGGCGAGCTCCTCCTGGGTCAAATTTTGTCTATTTCGAAGTGCACGAATCTGGAAAGCGATGCCGACATTAATTTCCTCTTCAACAAACTGATGTCTATATTCGTCATCATTGAGACTTCTCCAGATTTGTTCACGCTTGTTAGCTAAAGTCATGTTCTCTCCTGTATTTATTCCCATTATTCTTCATTTGCTCTACCCTTTCCCTTGCTGCCCGAGCGGTAATGTCTGTTTGCCAAGGTCCCCTATGGTATCCCCAAGTTACCAGGAACACACTGCGCCCTTCTATCCATCCTATCAAACGATATTGTATTCTATTTATATTCCTGCGAAGCTCTATGAAATCTCTCCATTCCCCATGCAAATGCAAGACATAATTTGGACTCCATAAAGAGTCCCGGAAGCCGGCCGGAGGGGAGGCTTCCAGGTACGTTATCATGCGATTGAAGTGTGCTTTCGCTCCGCTTCCCTCTCCATTCAACCACCCGTTGATAGCATTATTTCCGCTGCCATCAGCATCATAGTAATCATAGAAAGTAAACTCCGCACCCATAATAATATAAGTTTTTTGTTATACTGTCAATCTAAATACGGCATACTATTTTTCTTATATTTGCGCGAGCGTTGCTTGCTGAATATGCAGAATTAATTCAGTCGCAGACATAGGTCATATATGTTTAAACCAAGTATAGACCGTCGATTATAAGTTATCAAGGTCTCGGAGCCTAAATTTATAGGCTGCCCGGCCATCAGTCGAATTGACACTCGAATTATCGGGTGTAGTACACTATGAACCGGTGATGCAGAACATACTGCTCGTCACGTCCGGTTTCTTTCATCCGCCCTACGCGGGGAGGCAGGCCCTGGTTGTAGCCCTCAGGCAGGACGGCTATGCCTTCCGTCAGGTGCGCTCGCTGGAAGCCCTTCCCAATGACCTTGAAAGGTACTCCGCACTCGTGCTCTACTATCACGGCAAACGGCTGTCCGATGCGGCGCTGGCCCGTCTGGACGGCTACGTCAGCGGCGGGGGTGGAATCCTGGCGCTGCACTCGGCTACGGCCTCCTTCAAGGACAGCCCCCGCTACTCCCAGATACTGGGGGGAAGCTTCACCGGGCACGGTCCGCTGGAGAGCTTCGAGGTGCGCGGGCGCAGGTACGATATCTTCCGCGGCATCGAGCCCTTCACCATCCGGGACGAGCTCTACCTGCACGAGATGCAGCCGGGCGTGGACGTGCATTTCACCGCCGGCCGGGGCAGCAACGAGACGCCCGCGGTGTGGACGCACCGTTACGGCAAAGGCAGGGTCTGCTACGCCGTCCCTGGGCATACTTCCGAAAGCCTCAGACACCCTTCGGTGCAGGAGATACTGCGCACAGGGCTGGCCTGGGCCTGCGGCGCGGGGTAGGAAAAAAGGCGATGAAAATGAGCCTGGGCATGGTCGGCTGCGGCGACATCGCCGGCTATACCGCCTTCTTCGCCCGACTCAACCGCGGCATCAAAATAGCCGCCTGCTGCGATATCTCAAAGGAGCGCGCTGCCGCCTTCGCCAGGCGCCACGGCATCAGTCAGGTATTCACCGATTACTCGGCCATGTTATCCCAAGCCAAGCTGGACGTCATCTACCTGGCGGTCCCGCACAACCTGCATTTCGAGATGATCAAACGGGCCCTGGAGTCCGGCAAACACGTGCTGGTGGAGAAGCCCGTCACGCGTACACTGTCCGAGGGCGTCGAGGTCGTCCGCGCTGCGCGGAGGTCCGGGCTCAGGCTGGCCGTCAACTACCAGTACCGCTACGACACGGGCATCTACCGTTTGGCGCGCGCCGCGCAGGGCGGGCAGCTGGGCCAGATACGCTACGCGCGCATCAACATCCCCTGGCGCCGCGATAGTAAATATTTCGAGGATTCGCCCTGGCATAAGAGCCTCGCTCAGGCCGGCGGCGGGACCCTCATCACGCAGGGCAGCCACTTCCTGGATGCCGTCCTGTGGGCATGCCGGGGCCATCCTCCCGTATCCGCCACAGGCACGACTGCAAAGCTCATGTTTAAAGACGTGGAGGTGGAGGACCTGGCCCTGGGCCTGATCGAGCTCGAGAGCGGCGCGCTGATCGATATCTGCAGCTCCATGGCGGTGGCCAGGGAGCAGGCCGTGACCGTCGAGGTCTACGGCTCCAGGGCCACCGCAGTCTATACGGACCGTCCCCTGCCGCGCGTGCGCTTCACGGGCGCATGTGTAAAAACAGAGAATGTACCGGTCTTCGGCTTGCACGCACTGCAGCGCAGCATCGAGGGATTCCGGCGCTGGGTGGCCGGCGGCGAGCCGCACCTGGCGGCATACGGGGAGTCGCTGCCCGCGCTGGCGGCGGTGGAGGCCGTCTACCGCTCGGCAAACAGCGGTAAACGCGAGAAAATAGACAATCCGATCGATTAATATGAGATAAAAGGAGCGGACCATGCAAAGCAGGAGTGAGAAACTGAGCTGGTGGACCAGGATCGGCTACGGGCTGGGCGACATCTACGGCGGCGGGTCGGTGGTGATGCTCAGCTTCTACTACCTCATTTTCCTTACCGACGTGGTGCAGATTGCGCCGGCGCTGGCGGGCACGGCCATACTCATCAGCAAGATCTACGACAGCATCACCGATCCCTTCGAGGGCCTGCTGGCCGACCGCACGCGCACCGCGCTGGGAAGGCGACGTCCCTACCTGCTGGCGGGTATTCCGCTCATCATACTCTCCTTCTTCGCCCTCTTCTTCCCCTTCAGCATGGACAACGAGATGTCACGCTTCGCCTGCGCGCTGGCCTCCTACCTGTTCTACTCCACCGTGGTCAGCATCGTTATGCTCAACTACAACGCGCTGCACGCCGAGATCACGCTGGACTACCACGAGCGCTCCACGCTCAGCTCGGTGCGCATCTTCTTCTCCACCATCGCCTCCATCGTGGCGGCGCTGGTGCCGCTAGAGATCGTGGCGGCCTTCCCCGACGTGCACACCGGCTATATCGTGATGGGACTGGCCATGGGCGCCTTCTTCGCTTTGCCCTTCATCGCCACCATTGCGGCCGTCAGGGAGCGTCCCGAATTCCAGAAGCCGCCCGCGCCCTTCAGCTGGCGCCGGGCCTTCGTCGACCCCTTCAAGAACCGCACCTTCCTCTACACGCTGGGCATGTACCTCTTCGCCGTGGTGGCCATGGACATCGTGGCCTCCATCGTGGTCTATTTCGTCAAGTACTTCCTGCAGCGCAGCGGCGAGGTCACCTTCGTCACCGGCACGCTGCTGGTGGCGCAGGTGGTATCCCTGCCCCTCTTCATCTGGATCAGCCGGCGCACGAGCAAGGCGCGCTCCTATATCGCCGGACTGGTAATCTGGGCGGCGGCCATGCTCTTCAGCTTCCTGCTCGGACCGTCCAATGACGTCTGGTGGGTCTACGTCTTCACATCGGTGGTCGGCCTGGGCACGGGCGGCATCATGGTCATGATCTACGCCATCTTCCCCGATATACCCGACGTGGACGAGCTGGGCAGCAAAGAGCGCCGCGAAGCCATCTACTCCGCGCTGGTCACCTTCGCGCGCAAGTTCTGCTCGGCGCTGGGCATCTTTGCCGTGGCGCTGGTCATCGGCTGGGCCGGCTATACGGCGCCGCTGCAGCAGACCATCGATGGCGCCACCAAACTGATCGAGCAGCCGCAGAGCGAGGCCTTCCTGCTGGTGCTGAGGCTGGTCTTCGTCTTCCTGCCCATCACGCTGCTGGCCTTCGCCCTCTACTTCGCCCTGCGCTTCCCGCTCACGCCCAAGCTGCACGAGCGGCTCAACAACCTGCTGCTCAGGCAGCGCCTCAACGAGCCGGTGGATGAGAACGAGAAACGCGAGCTGACCAGGGTGCTGCTGGGATAATGACAGTTCACGCACAGCCCGACTACCGCATCAGGGCCACGGGTCCCGCGCCGTCCGGCTATCCCGGCGGGCCGTCGCCGGATACCTTTTCGGCAGAGCCCTTCCTGCCGGACTACGGCGCGCGCCGCAGGGCCTTCCTCGACCATATACTGCGTAACCCCGCGCCCGAGAACACCAAGGGCGTCTGGTACGAGCTGGCGCGGATGGCTGCAGGCGGCAGGCCGCACGAGGGCGTGCTGCAAGCCTCGCTGGACTTCATCGACGCGTGCAGGGACTGCGCCGACTTCGTCCTGCACGGCATACTGCGCCTGCTGCTCCAGTTCACTCCCTACGGCGGCGGGGCGGGCATGCGCATCGGACAGCCCCTCTCCACATCGCTGGTCGCGCGCATGCGCAAGACCGTGCTGGACTTCAAGTACTTCCCCGACGAGCCGGGCACCGACTCGCTCTGCACCTGGACCGAGAACCACTATATACTTTTCACCTCCGCCGCCTTCCTGGCGGGACAGATGTTCCCCAACGAGGTCTTCAGCAACTCCGGGCAGACGGGAAAGCAGAAGGTGGAGCTGAACCGGGGACGCATACTGCGCTGGCTGGACCTGCGCTTCCGCACCGGCTTCAGCGAGTGGCTCTCACACGTCTACTACGACGAGGACCTGGCGGCGCTGCTGGCGCTCTACGATTTCGTCGCCGACGATGGGATACGCGATAAGGCGGAGATGGTGCTGGACCTGCTCCTGCTGGACATGGCGCTCAATTCGTTTAAGGGCGTCTTCGGTTCCACGCACGGCCGCGCCTACGAGAACACCAAAAAGTGGGCCTGCAACGAGGGGACGTCCGACACCTCCAAGCTCCTCTTCGGCACGGGCGTCTTCTCAGGCTTCGACAACATGAGCGCGGTGGCCTTCGCCCTGAGCAATTACCAGCTCCCTGCCGTCATCGAAGCCATCGCTAATTACACGGGGACGATGGAGAGCCGCCAGCGCATGGGCATACGTCTGGCGGAGATGGAGAAATGGGGCCTCAGTCCGAAGGGCTTCGAGGACGGCATGCACTATCTGACGCTGGAGGCCTATCTGCATCCGCGCACCATCGCCAACACGCTGCGCATGTTCGACCTCTGTAACTGGTGGGAGAACTCCTTCCTCAGCGACTTCAAGCCCTACCGCGGCCTGCTGAAGGCGCTGGGCAGTATGGGCGGACTTCCCCTGCTGGCGCGTTATCTGGAGCGGGACGTCTGCCGCAACACGCGCGAAGAGGTGAACATTTACACCTATAAAACGCCCGACTACATGCTCTCCACAGCGCAGGACTACCGCAAGGGTTACGGGGGCGACCAGCAGAGCATCTGGCAGGCCACGCTGGGCGCGGACGCGGTCTGCTTCACCACGCACCCGGCCAAAATCGAGGGCGTTACGCCCAATTACTGGGCCGGCTCCGGCCTGCTGCCGCGCGCGGCGCAGTACAAAAACGTGGCCGTCGTCGTCTACAACATCGAGAAAATACCCGCGCTCTATGTCCCCATCCGGCACTTCTACACGCACGCCTGGCTGCCCAGGGATAAGTTCGATGAGGTGGTGGAGAGGGACGGCTGGGTCTTCGCGCGCAAAGGGGCCGGCTACCTGGCGCTGCGCTCGCAGAACCCCTACTTCTGGCGCGAGAAGGCGCAGCAGAACGCGGTCAAACCGAAAGGTAAAAACCTCTCGGCGCGGGATGCGCTCTATTATGCCAGGCCGGAGGATGAGGGTCGCGAGCTGCTGGCCGACGGCGCGCGCAATATCTGGGTTTGCCAGCTCGGGCGCGAGGCCAACGACGGGACCTTCTCAGATTTCGTGGACAGAATCACGTCCGCCGAAATCGTCTTCAAAGGCATGAGCGTCCGCTTCGATTCCCCCGGCAACGGGCTGATCAGCTTCTGCTGGGAAGGTCCTTTCACTGTGGACGGCGTAGAAATCGCTCTTAAAGACTACCGCCGCTATGACAATCCCTTTATGCAGGCCGATTTCGGCTCTGACGAAATCCGGGTGGCCGCAGGCGAACGCAGGTTGTCCCTTAACTGGAAGACAGTGGAACGCCTGGTAGAGTAATGGTCTATTTCACAGCCGTATAGATTGCGGCGGCGCCGAAGAACAGCCTCCTGGCCGCTGCCTGTTTGAAGCCCGCCTTCACCAGGTATCCCTGCATTTCCTCGGCCGAGTAGAAATGCTCGGCCGATTGCGCCAGGTAGCGGTAGGCCTCCTTATCTCCGGAGATCAGGTATCCGGTTGGATAGACCCACAGCCTCAGATAGAGGTGGTCCAGAAAACGGGCGAAGGGCGATTTCGGCTGGCTGCTCTCCACGATGACGAACCTGCCTCCGGCTTTGAGCACACGAAGTATCTCATTCAGGTATTCACTCGTCCTGGGGTTGTTGTAGGTGAGGTTGCGGAAGGCGAAGGAGATGGAGATGCAGTCGAAGTTACCGTCCGGGAAGGGCAGCCGTGCCACATCCGCGTTGATGAAGCGTATGTTGCCGAGTCCGGCTGCTGCAGCCTTGGCGGCGGCCTTCTCCAGCATGGGGCTGCTGTAATCTGCGCCGGAGATCTCGGGCGCGTATTTGGCCAGCCTTGCCATGGCGATGGCCAGGTCCCCCGTGCCGCAGCAGAGGTCCAGAATGCGTCCCGGGCTTCCTTCAAGGCAGGTGAGCGCCGCCTGCCTGCGCCAGCCTGTATCCATGCCCAGCGTGACCACATGGTTGATCAGGTCGTAGCGGTCCGGTATCCGGGTGAAGATGTGGTACAGGGGGCGGCCGGGTGCTGTCTTGTTCGAGTTAGATGCCATAGCGCTTTAAATCTTGAATACGCCCGACAGTATATAGCCGACGGATATCAGCAGCTGCGTCAGCATAATGACCATCACGTTGCTGGCCAGGGCGGGGACGAGTATCGACCGGTCGTCGTAGTGGAAGGAGCCGCGTATGGCCTTGACGGCGATCGGCAGCGTCAGCAGCGCCAGCAGCGTGAACACGGGCATGGCCTTGAATATGACCGCCCCGATGACCCAGACGTAGACCATCAGTGTGAACACGGTATAGACGATGGCCGCGCCGCGTCCGCCCATAGTTATGGGCAGTGTTTTCCTGTGTGCCACCTTGTCCGCCTCGATATCGGGGAACTCGTTGATCAGCAGCAGGTTATGCACCAGGAAGCCCGAGGGCATGGCAGCGATGACCGCGTGCCAGGTGTACATGCCCGTCTGCGAGAAGTACATGCCCAGCACGGGCAGTACGCCCAGTCCCAGGAAGGGCGACCATTCCGGCCAGTAGCATTTCTGAATCAGCGGGCTGTACAGCACCACGCAGGCCGCCGCCACGATTATGAGGGGCAGCAGCAGCCAGCCCCTGGTGAGTATGAAATAGAGACCGATGACGGCCGCCACTGCCAGCGTGATGATGCCTATCCACAGCACCTCTTTCTCCGACACCAGGCCCTCCTTGATCATGCCGCTGCCGCCGCTGAAGGGCGTCCTGATGGTGACCTTGTCGATGCCGCTCCTGTAGTCGAAGTAGTCGTTCAGCGTGTTCACGCTTATATGCGTCAGAATCAGTCCGAATGTGGCCAGCAGCGCCTGGCCGAGGTTGAAGAACCCGTCGTACCATGCGATGCACGTGCCGGTTATGCCCAGCACCACCGAGAGGATCAGGAACTGGGGCCTGGTCTCCAAGAAATACAGCTTCGCTTTCATCTCATCTCCAAAATTTGCACACGATTATATCAGGAAAGAGACGGACTTCGAAAGGCAACAGTGTGAACCGGCTGTCTATTATGGGGCAGCGACAGTTATCTTATTAACTTGAAACACGGGGCGCGAGTAGGGGTCTTCGCTGTTGGCTACGATCTGCAGCGTGGCGCCCGGCATGGACCCATCTGCGATCAGCCTGTTGATGTAGTTAATGTTGTCGTCCGCAAAGTCCACCAGCTTGTAGCCGTTGACCGAGAAAAACAGGCGCGGGTTGAACCATATCTTTATGTTGTTGACCTCGTTGACGCCCTTCACGCAGGCGAATGGCGCGCGCCGCACGAAATACCCCGGCTCCAGGTCCGCGCTGGAGCCCTTGATCACGTGCTTGGAATAGCAGGTCACCGACCGGTCATACGGGAACAGCAGGAAGTAATAGTTGGAAGGCTGCACATAGCCGGGGATATCCAGCGGGTTTATATCCGGCCACTTGATTATTATCCCGACACGGTCGTCCCTGCCCCCGCTCAGCATCGTCACATCCAGGTCAACCATGAAACTTTTCAACGAGGTCAGGGCCGGATTGATCGTATAAACCTTGAATTCCGGATACGACGGCCTGGTGCATCTCAGATAATAGCCGCCGTTTTCATATTTCCCTTCTCCGAAATCATTGCTGAAAACCGACCAGCCACTACCGGGATTTGTGAAATCATCCTGAAAAAGTATATTTGGCTTCGGTTGTGGAATAGTCAACATGGGTGTTTCCTGCAAGTTGTCAGAAGGCGTCGGAGGAACAGCAATGGGGACAGAAGGCTTAGGAGAAGATATTTTCTCGGCAGACAGGCAAGCTACCGCGCAAACAATCAATACCAATGTTAAACCAACATGCATCCATTTAGCCCTCTTGAACCGATTCATCGCGACCTCCACAGGCTGCAAATATGATAATTATACAAGGAATTGACAGCCCAACAATTTAAAATTGATGCTGCTAGAAAAGCCTGGAAATGGCCCAGGGATGAACCAGGTCATTCAGCTTTCCGGACTTGATGAAGTTCTATAAGTCAACATTAACCTAATAACTTCATTATAGCTTCATTTTTACAAAGGGTATTTCCCACCCCAATGAATTGCCCATCCCCCATCACTAGTTTTAAATATTTCCCCTCTTTGATAACCGACGTTTTTAGTATCTTCATCTAATCTCTTTTGAACGGCTTCCTTAGAGCGGTCAAGGGGTTTAACTTGAGATTCAGTTGGTAATGTAATTCTATCACCCATTTGGACTGAACCCCTGAAACTGGACAGTTTGGGTTAGGAAGGTTTGGACTGAACCCCTGAAACTGGACAGTTTGGGTTAGGAAGGTTGGCGGGATCCGCAATAATCTATAATGGAGGTTAAAAAGGATCTTGCCATGAGACAGCAGAGAAGATTCAGCAACGACTTAAAAAGA
>DAOUFT010000015.1:0-12075 GCA_034429855.1 Dehalococcoidia bacterium | reverse complement strand
CTGGCGTGGAGATAATCGAGGGAAAAAATCCGCTGATCGAGGCCCTTAGAGCCGGCCGGCCCGTTAGCAGGATTTTGCTGGATATCGGCATCAAAAGACACAGCGCTACTGAACAGATAATGAATCTGGCCAAAGTAAGAAACGTGCCTGTTGAATTTGTTGAAAAAACGGTTGTAGAGCAGCAGAGCTCTACAGGATCGTGCCAGGGTGTGATCGCTTTCGCCGGGGCAAAGCCATTTATCGGTTTGGCCGATTTGTTCAGAATCTCACGCACAAGGCCGGACAAACCTCTGTATCTGTTGCTCGACGGCATCGAAGATCCGCGCAATTTGGGCGCTATCCTCAGGACTGCCGAGGCCGTGGGTGTTCATGGAGTTGTTGTGCGCGAGCGCAGGGCAGCCGGCATCACGCCGGCGGTGGTAAAGGCCTCGGCGGGAGCCGTGGAGTATGTCAATATCGCCAGGGTGGCCAACATAGCACAGACCGTGGCTGAACTCAAGAAAAACGGCATATGGGTCATTGGTATAGATATGCATGGACAGACCGATTACCGCGCTCTCGACTTCTCGCTGCCGTCGGCTATTGTCGTCGGTGGAGAAGGGCATGGACTCTCGGATCTGGTGCGCCGGCGGTGCGATTGGGTGGCCTCCATACCCATGAAGGGCAATATCACATCATTGAATGCGTCCGTGGCGGCGGCTGTGGTTATGTACGAAGCCCTGCGGCAAAGAGACGGTCCGCTGCGGCGATGAAACCGCTTAATCGGGCGTCGTACGTTGTCGTCTTGCAGGGTCAGAAAGTGAAGCCCTTCTCGTTGAACAGGCGCAGGCAGGCTTCGGTCACCCCACTGTCGTACAGTATGCCCGCTTTTTCCGATATCTCCTTGAGGGCTGCCTCTATGCCCAGGCCGGGCCGGTAGGGGCGGGGATATGACATGGCCTCGACCACATCGGCCACCATCAGTATTCGGGCCTCGATGCAGATCTCATCCCCCTTGAGTCCGCGCGGATAGCCCGATCCGTCCAGTCTCTCATGATGCTGCAGCGAGATCTCTGCGACCGGCCAGGGAAACTCCACCGGCTGGAGCATATCGTAGCTGCCCCGGGCATGTGTCTGGATGATCTGGCGTTCTATATCGGTCAACGCTCCGGGTTTGCTCAGAATTTCCATTGGGACGTAAACCTTGCCTATATCGTGGATTTTTGCGGCTATCTCAATCCCCTCCACCTGGTCCTCGGACATCCCCATCTCCGCGGCAATGGCTGCAGCCAGTTTGGCGACACGCTCCTGGTGTCCTGCCGTGTACGGATCACGCATCTCTATAATACGTGCCATGGCAGTCACTATGTCGCGCACAGTTTTATGGAATCTTTCCAGTCTGCTCTCCGCCTGCTCTTCCGTTTGCCTCAGATAGCAGATCTCCTCTTGCTGCGCCTCCTTTTCGGCAGTTTCGGCTTTTTTATGTGTGGCGAGATCGATCAGTGTCGCTGTCAATTGTCGCGTATCCGGCTTCGGACTTAAATATACAACTACTTCCCTGGTGGAGCCGTCTTTGCAGGCGAATTTAAACTCGAAAGTGCTGGGGGCCGATGCGGCGTCGATCTGGCGCAGCAAATGATAGCGTTTGAGCCTCGGCTGGTCATCGGCGGCGACGAATTCCATCCAGCGTTTCTTTCCCTCGATTTCCTCTCTTGGGTAGCCCGATAGAATCTCGAAGCCCGTGTTGACTGCTGATATTGTTGTGTCCTGATCGATCAGTATGACGGCAGTGGGAGCGATTTCAAGCGGCAATTTTGTCTGTATAGATTCTTCCTTTGCCGGGGTTGAAGGCTGTAACTCCTGTGCCGGGACGGCGGGTGGCTCCGCTGGCGCATCAGCCACCCTGAAGCTGAGGATAAGACACTTGGGCATCCCCGTTTCACTGCCTATCCAGGCTATGCGCATGCGACAGGGAACTTCAGAGCTGTCCTTTCGCTGCAGCGAAACATCGATTTCATTGCATTGATTGCCGGCGACGCACTGCATAATGCTGGCCTGGATGTCTCGTGTCTGCACGCTGGGCATCAGGCTTTCTATTCCATATCCCAGTACGTCTTCCCTTTCACATCCCAGAAGTTGCAGCAGCCTGTTGGATGCATGTGTAATATGGCAGTCAAGGTCAGTTATGGCGACAGGTTCCAGCGAAAGGTCGACCACCTGGCGATAAAGCCGCTCTTCCTCTTTTAACCCTACCTCAATCCTTTTCTGCTCGGTTATATCCTGAAAATGGACGATGAAATAAGACGGGCCGGCTTCATTGTCTCCAATTAGCGATATGCTCATGGCCACCCAGATAATTCGTCCGTCTCTGGCCTGCAGCCTCCTTTGCACCGGTACCTCCGGTTTGTCCAGCGAAAGGAAAAGCGACATGATATCGCCGCCCGTCTCCCTCTCTTGAGCCGGCAGAATATCGTCATAGCGGCTTTCGAGTATCTCCCTTTCTTCATAACCAATCATATCGCAGAAGGATTTGTTTACCTTGAGGAAGATGCCTTCCGTACTGATGATGGTGAGACCGGTGGATAGATCTTCGAAGGCAAGCTGGAAGCGTCTTTCAGCCTCGCGCCAGGCTTTTTCCACCGAGTGATGTTCCGTTATATCCAGCCAGTGTCCCAGCGTCAGCCAGTTACCGCCGTATTTGAAATAGGTGATCTTCTCGGCGATCCAGCGTTTCTTTCCTTCACGCGTGTTGATCTTGAACTCGTGGCTGGTGCCCTCATCTTCTTCAAATAAAAAGGCCGTATTCTGCTTGGGTTTTTGACGGTAGCGTGGATTGATCAGACGCTGATAGTCCTTGCCGGACAGTTCATCCTGGCTGTATCCGGTGATGCGGCGAAATTCGATATTGGTGTAAATGAATTTGCCATCGCGTGTGATATAAATGCCTGCAGGCGAGTTCCTGAACAGGGCGGTACAGAGCTCCGCCGCCGCCTCCGGCAATATTCTCAGGACATCTGTCCTGTCGGAAATAACGTCCATAAAATCGCTCCGGGTTACCTGCATCCTCCCTCCTGTTATCCCATGCCCGCAATCCAAACAGGGAATATCAGACACTACCCGATTATTTTACATTGATTACATTAATCAGTAAAAAATTAAGGCTGAATAAGAGTGGTTGGGACGTGCTATAATGATGACGTTCAACGATACGGACTGTCAGTAGTTCAACCGGGAGATAATTATGATAAGAGCTTATCTGGCCTTGACTGTAATAGCGACATTGATGCTGTGCTTGATACCTGCCTGTGTTACACCGCAGGAGATGCCGGCGGAATTGCCTATCGGTTGCGTATTACCTCTCACCAATGCTCCTGCCGCCGGCCCTAACCTTGTCAAGTCCGCCCAGCTTGCTGTGAACGAGATCAACGGACGCGGGGGCCTGGATGGCAGGGAGCTCCGTCTGATAGTGGAAGACCAGGGGCCTACCGCGGCAACAGCACTATATGCCATACATAAGTTGGTTGAGGAGCAAAAGGTTCAGGTTATAGTGGGCTGCGATAACAGCGAAGCTGTAATGGCGGCAGGCCCTTATCTGGAAAGTAAGGGGGTGCTGCTGGTATCACCATCCGCAACATCAAGCGCGCTGTCAGGATCCGGTTGGTCCAAGTGGACTTATAGAACCTGTCCCGGCGATTCCCTGCAGGGATTGGTCGTTTCCAGGCTGATCAAGGATAAAGGTTATCAAAAGGTCGCCATACTCGTCCAGGATTCTGTCTATGGCAAAGGGATTGCGACAACGGCCAGGGATTATCTGAAAGGCAATAGCGAGATCCTTGCATCGCTTCAGTATGACCCTGCAAAGCTGAGTTATCTGTCGGAGCTTAACACCATTAAGGAAGCCAGGCCGGATTGTGTTTTGCATGTAGGCCTGTTCGCTGATGGAGCCGTCGTCTATGCGCAGGCGCTTAAGCTCGGCCTGGATGCTATTCCCTGGATAACCGTCGATGGTTCATATGATATGCCGCTGGACAGATATCTCGATGCTGCCAGGTTTATGGAAAAGGCGGTGACGGGGACTGTGCCGGTGCCGGATAAGCAGTCCGCTGCTTATAAATCTTTCGCTAACAGCTTTTATACGGCTTATCAAATCGATCCCACTATTTATTGCGATAATATGTATGATGGCGTCAATATGATCGCGCTGGCTCTGCAAAAGGCTAATTCTTATAAAGGCAGCGCAATTCGGGATGCGCTGCTGTCTATCGGTGACAATTACGCCGGGGCCAGCGGTTCCATCACTTTTAATCCGTCCGGCGAACGTCTTGCGGGCAGCTATGGTATTTGGAAGGTCGTAATCAAGGGGACCCGGTACCAATACGTTATTGCTGACGACATCATCAATCTGGCCAAACCTTAATGGGACGGATCTAATCAGCCGAGCCACGTGAGGCGCCCGGCTGTTTTTTCTGACGGGCTTATGGATTAATGGCGCTTGAGATCACTGCATCTCAGTGCGGCATGCCGTCAGCCGAAAAGTGCGGATACTCCTGGGTTATTACGAATTTAGCCCATTTACCGATGTGTCCGTATTGCAGGTGGCACATCCGGCAGAGTATAACGCAGTTTTGCAGCGAGGTGTCTCCACCCAGCTCAGCCGGCTTCTTGAGGTGCGCATAACCGGAATCGACCGCTACCTCGTGGCCGCAGTGGGCGCACAATCTTTTCTGTCGAATAAAGGCCTTGTCTTTTATGTCCTGAGAAAATTCCTTGGGGCTCATATTTTAAGTGTAGCTTAAATAGACTGCATTTCTAAATCAATCTAATTTAAACATAACCGCCCGCCCATTTCAATCCGGCTGGATTATCTCTTTTTGTACAGCTCGCATTATATCGGGCAGCTTCGCTTCGACTACGGGTGAAAGATTTAGGCCGTGAGACACATCGGCAGGCTCGATGCCTATCACGGTTATCTGCGGTGGTTGCTGTCCCAGCTGTTTTAAAAGTTTAAGACTGTCGAGTATACCCATACCATGCAGGGAGGTCGCCGTACCGTCCTCAATGTTTTCCTCCCTCAGGTCAAGGTGGTAGATGTCCCCCGGACGCCCTCCGCCCCTCATCGCGTCCACAATGATTACCCTGTCAACATCGCCGTCCAGCAAAGATATAAGGTCCGGGCTTGTGCCGCCATCGATCAGGCGGATTCCGCTGTATTCCTCCTGTGCTTGCATCTCCATAACGGTGCGGATGCCGATGCCGTCATCTCTGCAGAGCAGGTTGCCGATGCCAAGTATCATAATGCCCGTCTGATTCATACTTTGCTCAACATATTCGAGGCAGTATTTCTCCTACAGGCATATCCACGATGCGCGATGAGCCAATCCTGGTCTTCATCACCACTTTGCCCCTGTGTTCGGTTGTCACTTCGCCTATGACCACCGCCTGCCCGGCGTACCTATTTTGCCGCATAGCCGCCAGCACTTTGCCGACATCGGCTTCATCCACCGCTGCAACCAGCTTGCCCTCATTGGCTATGTGCAGGGGATCAAGCCCCAGCAACTCGCAAGCTCCGCGAACACCGTCGTGAATTGGGATCTCAGCCTCGTCGATGATAATGCCTACGTCCGACTGTTTGGCCAATTCATTTAATGTGGCTGCCAGGCCTCCGCGGGTTGGATCGCGCAGGCTGTGTATATTTTTACTGGCGGATAGCATGGAAGATACAAGATGATTGAGCGGTGCACAGTCGCTGGTCACAGGTAGTGAGAGGTTAAGCCCTTCCCGCCTGCTCATCACTGCCATCCCATGCTCACCTATACCTCCACTCAATATCAATCTATCGCCAGGCTTGGCGTTGGAGCCCGATATCTCTACGCCGCCTTCAATCAGGCCGATACCCGCTGTGTTGATGAACAGGTGGTCGACTTTGCCGCGTTCGACCACCTTGGTATCGCCTGTGACTATCTGGACATTGGCCTCGGCCGCTGTATCCTTCACCGATGTCATAATGCGCTGCAGGTCATCTATGTCCAGCCCCTCTTCGATTATCAGAGCCAAACTGATATAGAGGGGCTTGGCTCCGCTCATTGATAGATCATTGACCGTACCGCAGACTGCCAGCCTGCCGATATCCCCACCCGGGAAGAAAATTGGATTGACTACATAGCTGTCGGTGGTGAAGGCCAGCCTTCCGGACAGGTCCAGAACGGCCGAATCATCCATTTTTGCCAGTACGGGGTTCATGACGGGCGGTGTTAGCACTCTGGAGACCAGATCATGGCTTGATCTGCTGCCGCTGCCGTGGGCAAGGAGGATTTTATCGCCCATCGAACGCTCCATACTGATAATAGGCGGCGCAGCTTCCTTCTGAAGATACCATGCAGGGTCCCACCGGATTCTCAGGATTACATACTTTGGCGAACAGGCCGCAGTCTTTCGGCCTGATTACTCCCCTCAATATCTCCCCGCAGCGGCAGCCTGCATGCTCTTTTTCGAGAGGCAACTCAACATCGAACCTGAGGGCGGCATCGTAGCGGTCATACCTGTTCTTCAGCTTGAATCCGCTGGCGGGGATGTTGCCTATACCACGCCAGCAGGCGTCTGCGGGTTCGAAAACGTCCCGCATCAGCTTCTGGGCACTGATGTTGCCTTCAGACCTGACGCCGCGTGTATATGCGATATCCACCCGCGCTGTGCCGCCTTCGATCTGCTGCACCAGCATCTCGACAGCCTGCAAGATATCGATTGGCTCGAAGCCGGCAACGACACACGCCACGCCGTAATCTCTTGCATATGCCTGGTAAGCACCGGTTCCTATAATGGTGCTGACATGGCCGGGACATATGATGCCGTTGAGACGCACCTCACCCAGTTCAAGCAGGGCTCGCATGGCCGGAGGTGTCATTTTAAGATTGCAGAGGATATGGAAGTTTTTTATATTCTCCTTCTCTGCTTGTAATATAGCCGCGGCCACCGTAGGCGCAGTTGTTTCGAAACCTACCGCCAGGAAGATCACCGACCGTCCGGGATTGTTGCGGGCTGTCTGCAGGGCGTCCTGCGTGGAGTACACAATACGGATATCCCCGCCCTTCGCACGGGCATGCTGGAGGCTGGAATAGCTGCCCGGCACTTTAAGCATATCGCCGAATGTTGTGATTATAACATCGGGATACAGTGAAAGCGCGATAGCCCTGTCGATATCACGGTTGGCTGTAACACATACGGGGCACCCCGGACCTGAAAGCATTTCTATATGTGATGGCAACAGCTGCCTGATGCCATTGCGCATGATGGCGACGGTGTGACCGCCGCAGAACTCCATCAGACGTGCCGGCCTGGTTGAGATATGAGCGATTTTATCGGCCAGTCTTCGTGCCAGGACTGGATTGCGAAACTCGTCGACAAATTTCATCAGGTCACAATTGTACTTGAACGATACGGAAGGGTACAAACAGTCTCACTCTGCCGGATATTGGCCGCTGTGTAATATCCACTTAACGCCAGTCTGCTAACCCTGTATCGGTGCACTCGCTGCGTGTAATTCGAGTTTGATTGCTGCCGTCGGCGTTCATGATATAGATTTCCCCGTTATCGTTGATGCAATCGCGTTTGGAATAAAAAACGATCTTGCTGCCGTCCGGAGACCACGCTGGATACTTGTTATCTATCAGGCCGGAGGTAAGACGGGTGCGCCCGCTGCCGTCCGGGTACATGACGTAAATCTCGAAGTTACCGTTTTCATTGGACTGAAAGGCGATACGGTTTCCATCGGGAGACCAGGCGGGATATGTATCGATCTGGGGTTTGTCGGTGATTCTGGTCTGGCTACTGCCGTCGGAGCGCATGACATATATATCCGCATTGCCATCACGGTCACTCTGAAAAGCTATTCTATTTCCATCAGGCGACCAGCAGGGTGCGGCGTCGTTGAACGAATTGTTGGTCAGGCGTATTTGATTGTTGCCATCCGCATCCATGACATATATCTGGTCGTTACCATCGCGGTTGGATGAAAAGGCGATCTTTTTACCATCGGGCGACCATGCGGGGAACGCATCATCAGCATCTGTATTCGTCAGGCGCGTCTGATTGCTGCCATCGGCATCGATGCAATAGATGTGCCAGTAGCCGTCCATGTCCGTGAAGAAAGCCACTTTTTTGCCGTCGGGCGACCAGCGAGGAAATCGTTCGCCACCGGTCTTGTTTTTCGTCAGACTCTTCCAGTTGGTTCCGTCTTCATTGGCGGTGTACATCTGCGGCCCGCCGTCATCATTGGTACCTGATATAAATACCAGTTTGTGCAGGTAGACGGGTGCGGCGGTCTGCGGTTTGGCCTCGGTTAACGCAGCTTCATGCGATACATTGTCTGCCGGTGGAGTTGCTATGGTTGTCTGCTTGGGTATATCCGGCGCAGTCTGATCTGGAATCGGTGCCGGCGTCGTGGAGCAGGCCATGCCGGTTGTGGCCAGTATGATAATAATCAAAGCCGATGCTGCTGTAAGGTACTTGCGCTTCATTGCATTCCCTCCTCGTGAAATAAAAGCAGGCTGAGCGCGGATTATACCGGTTTAGTGCGGGTCCACGCTTTCACCAGCGGCAACCAGGCGTTCGAGAATTTCCAGCGTCTCCCTGGCTTCATCCTCGTCAAGCACGTTAATAGCATATCCCGTATGCAGCAGGACGTAGTCGCCGATGCGCGCTTCTGGGGTCAGAGCAATGCTGACTTTTCGACTGACACCACCGATATCGACATCAGCCTGGTCGCCTTCGATGCGGGTTATTTTGACCGGAACCGCGAGGCACATTTGCTAAAAGTATAGCCCAAGGCCATGCTGCTAACAAATCAGATTTGCCGGCGGCGCAGCAAAAACCGGATAATATCAGGTTTGATTATCAGATTATAAAAGGAGGAATCATGACCGGAGCACTGTCGGGAGTCCGCGTGGTGGACTTCAGCCGCATGTATGCGGGCCCATTCTGTTCTATGATACTGAGGGAGCTGGGTGCGGAGGTTATAAAAATCGAGTTCAGGGAGAGCGGTGATGCATGTAGAACTATCCCTCCCATCACGGAGGGTGGGGAAGGATATATTTTTTCAATCCTTAATCGCGGTAAAAAGAGCATTACATTGGAAATGAGGGAAGGGCAGGGGCAGCAGATAGCGCGGGAGCTATTAAGTAAAAGCGATGTATTGCTGGAGAATTTTACACCCGGGGTGATGGACAGGCTGAATCTGGGCTGGAAAGATGTCAGTAAGTTGAATCCAGGGCTGATTTATGCCTCTCTTTCCGGCTTCGGGCAGACGGGGCCCCACGCCTTCAGGGCGGCCTATGATACGGTTGCACAGGCTATGGGCGGTCTCATGAGCGTTACAGGCTTTCCTGAGAATCCGCCTACCAAATGCGGACCTGCCATAGCCGATCTATCCGGAGGCGCCTATACGGTTATCGCCATCTTGGCAGCTCTGCAACATCGCAATTCCAGCGGCAGAGGCCAGCGGATAGACATATCGCTGCAGGATTGCATATGGCTCATAACAGCGGTTGAGACTGTAGCTCCATATGTTTTAAGCGGCCGTTCGCCCGGAAGGATAGGTAATATGCATCCCAGCATTGTGCCGTGGAACAACTACCATGCAAAGGATGGATATGTAGTCATCTGCATCGTGACCATTGGCCAGTGGCAGAAGCTGGCGGAGGTTATAGGCAGAAAGGACCTGATTGAGGATGCCGATACCCTTTCGCTGGCTTCGCGGATACAGAGAAGAGAGGAATTGGACAGCATCGTGGCTGACTGGGTTAAAGACCGCACGGTGGCCGATATCCAGAGGATCATGGACGAGGCATCGCTGCCGTGCGCTCCGGTTATGGACACGGAAAAGCTCATCAACGATCCGCATATACTCGACCGCCGGATGGTGGTTGACGTGGAGCAGATGATCTCGGGCCCCCTTAAGATGCCCGGCAGTGTTTTCAAACTATCGGCCACACCGGGTGATCCCACGGCACCGGCGCCGTTTCTGGGTGAACACAACAGCGAAATATACGGCGGTTTACTCGGTTATAGTGAGGAAAAGATCGAGGAACTGCTGACTAAAGGAATTATATAGCTTGACGGCGCGCATTCTGATATGCAGTGTATCGCAGCATCGATATCATCCGGGCTAACAGGCCATTAGCGCTCTGCTGGCTATGGCTGCCTGCCCGAGCGAGATGCCCCCGTCGTTGGCCGGCACGTTTTTGTGCCATATTACCTGAAATCCGTTCTGCTTGAGTATGGAAGTGACCTTTCCCAGTAGCAGGCGATTCTGGAAGCAGCCTCCGCTGAGCGCAACCGTGTTCAGTCCGCACCGGGCCTTTATCTTGAGGCAGACATCGCGCGTCATGGCCGCAATGCTGTTATGAAACCTTGCGCTGATGGTGGATGACTTGCATCCCCTCAATATGTCATCTGCCACGGCGGCGATCAGCTCATGTAGCAGGATGATGGTGTAGCTGTCGTCGCCGGTCAGGGAAAACGGATAGTGACCCTGCTCGCCGATTGCATCGTATGCCTGCATCTCCAGTTCAATGGCCGCCTGTGCTTCATAATCGATGGCCGAGCGTACTCCGGCCATCGCTGATACAGCGTCGAAAAGTCTGCCCATACTTGAGGTCAGTGGTGAATTAAGGCCGGTTTCCACCTGTCTGCTTACAGATTCTATCTCGTCCCTGCTGATATAATTAAGGAATCCCATCCTGCTGTCGAAGGTGTTGTTGCCCAGCAATGCCAGCATATAACCCAGAGCCGTGCGATACGGCTTTTTTATGGCGGCGGCGCCGCCCGGCAGCGGAAGGTATTCGAGCTGGCCCGCCCGTTTAAAACTTCCGTAATCAGCCACCATGAATTCACCACCCCAGATCTTGCCGTCGGTGCCGTAGCCGGTGCCGTCGAAAGCAATGCCGATAGTCGGCTCATCCAGGCCGTTATCGGCCAGACAGGAGGCTATATGCGCATGGTGGTGCTGTACCGGGATCGTCTTCAGGTTGTGCTTTTCCGCCTCTTCCACGGCGTATTTTGTGGAAAGGTACTCGGGATGCATATCATGGGCTATGGCATCGGGTTTTATGCGGAAGAGCTGCTTGTAAAGTTCAATTGTCCGAACGTAATGATCGAATGTCTCAATGTTCTCCATATCGCCGATATGCTGACTGACGAAAGCATGCCTGCTGTTGGTCAGGCAAAAGGTGTTTTTCTCCTCGGCGCCGCAGGCCAGCAACTGTGGTGCAAGGTTGATCAGGTGGATTGGATATGGCGCATAGCCCCTGGCCCTTCGGATCAGCTGTGGCGCCCCTTCGACTACCATGGTCACACTGTCATCGTAGGTAGAGTGGATGTCCCGGTTATGCATCAGAAAGTAATCGGCGATTTTTCCCAGCCTGTTAAGCGCCTCTTTGTTCTGGCCGGCGATCGGCTCCTCGCTGATATTCCCGCTGGTCATGATCAGAGGAAGACCTGTCGCACGCATGATAAGATGATGAAGAGGCGTGTAAGGTATCATGACGCCCAGATATTTAAGTCCGGGCCCTGTCTGGCTGCATATGCTTGAGCTCTCTCTCCAGCGCAATAATACGATGGGGGCCTGGGATGACGAAAGCAGTTGTTCCTCCTCGGCGGTCAGTATGCAGTGTTTTTCGACCTCCGCAATGTCCTGCAGCATCACTGCAAAAGGTTTGGAGGGTCGCCGTTTCCTCTGTCGCAGCCTTTCAACTGCTGCGGCGTCTTCAGCGTTGCAGGCCAGTAAAAAACCCCCCAGACCCTTGATCGCTACAATCCGGCCGTTGCGCAGCAAATCCGACGCCTTTTCGATAACATCTGCGCAGTCAACTGTATTTCCCAGATTGTCTGTAAGCTGAAGTCGGGGCCCGCAGGCCGGACAGGCATTGGGTTGGGCATGGAAGCGTCGGTCCAGTGGATCGCTGTATTCCTTTTCGCACTCCCGGCACATTTTAAATGTGGACATGGTGGTGAGTGGCCTGGCGTACGGGATGTCTTTGATTATGGTGAAGCGGGGGCCGCAGTTGGTACAGTTTGTGAATGGATAGTGCCAGCGGCGGTTTT
>DAOUFT010000014.1:10000-47964 GCA_034429855.1 Dehalococcoidia bacterium | reverse complement strand
CGGCAGTATTAGTTATGAGAATACTTTTTACAGCTTCGGAGATTGCTCCATTGACAAAGGTGGGAGGTCTGGCGGATGTCGTGAGGTCTCTGCCGGCTGAGCTGATTGAAATGGGACACCAGGTTCGGGTGATTGTGCCAAAATACGGCTTTGTGGACTATTCTGCATACAAATCCACCCCTGTTATTCACGAACTCGTTGTTTTCTCTCTTAAGGAATATAGAAAAGTTGCGGTGGAGCAGATAGTTCTCGAGGGCATACCGGTCTACCTGTTATCTACAGATATCATTTCCAGATCCGAAACCGTATATGGCGGTGATGAGGTCGAGAAGTTCTGGGTGTTCTGCGATTGCGTTAGCCAGGTGCTGCCTTATCTGGATTGGATGCCTGAGATCGTCCACTGCCAAGACTGGCACACGGCCCTCGTACCGCTTCTGCTGAGGACGGCGGGATCTGACTGCCGTACGGTATTTACAGTACACAATCTTAAATATCAGGGCAATTTCGATGACCGTATATTGCATCGTTCCGGTATCAACCAGTATTGGTTCGGAAAGGCAGCCGGTATCAGCGATCTGCCGTGGAATCTTATTGTGCAGGGTATACTCTGGGCACATGTTATCAACACGGTCAGCGAGAATTTTGCGCGCGAAATACTTACCGCAGAATACGGGTGCGGTCTGCAGTCATTCATTGAGTTCCGCAAGAGCAGTCTTTTCGGCATCGTTAACGGCGTGGGATATGATGAATATGATCCGGGCAGCGATCCGTTGATAGCGGCGAACTATAGCAGCGAAAATACAACCGGCAAGATGGTGAACAAGCTGAAGCTGCTGACTACAGCCGGTTGGAAGCAGCGCCCCGCAATTCCTCTGGTGGGAATGGTATCACGTCTGGATGAACAGAAAGGTTTGGATATAATCATTAACGCCGTTCCTGAAGTGATAAAATCGTCAGGAGCAAGGTTTGTTTTCCTGGGGCGTGGAAAGGAATATTACGAAGAGTCGTTGCTGAAGCTTGAATCAAAGTACCCGGACAACGTGAAGGCCTATATTACCTACGATAATGCCAAAGCTCATCTTATATATGCAGCATCGGACATGTTTCTCATGCCTTCGCTGTGGGAACCATGTGGACTGGGGCAGATGATCGCTATGCGTTACGGGGCGCTGCCTGTAGTGCGTAATACAGGAGGGCTGGCCGATACCGTAGATAATTTGAGTAGCGATCTTAAGAAGGGCAGCGGCTTTATCTTCTCTGAATACTCGGCAAAAGCATTATCTTTTGCGCTCAAGAGGGCGGTTGAGGCTTTCAGTAATAAAACCGCCTGGCAAAGAACAATAAAACGCGTTATGGATTTGGATTTCAGCTGGCAGAAATCGGCCCAACGTTATCAGGCTCTATATGAAAGAGCGCTGGAGTTGAAGAAAGATGGACAGGTTTAAAATGCCCGTTGTTGGGGTTGATATTGGAGGCACAAAGATAATAGCCGCTGTTTTTAATGCGGACGGCTTAAAGCTTTCAAGGATTCACTGTCTGACGTATGGCAGCCAGGGACCGGACAGCGTGATTAACCGTCTCGGCTCAACCATAGTACAGGCGATTGAAAAGGCAGGGCTGAAGAGAAAACAGGTGGGCTGTATCGGTATCGCTGCTGCGGGAGCGATAGATATCAACAGGGGAATCGTGGGCGATTCTCCCAATATACCGCACTGGCACAATATACCCCTTAAGGATAGGCTGGTCGAAGCACTGGGTGGGCCGATTTTCGTTTTGAACGATGCCAATGCTGCTGCGCTGGCGGAGCACAGGCTGGGTGCCGGACGGGGTCTAAATAATGTGATATACATAACCGTCAGCACCGGTATCGGTGGAGGTATGATTATCGACGGCCAATTGTATCAGGGGACGGATGGGAGCGCGGCTGAGATCGGGCATATGGTTATCAAAATCGGCGGACCTTTGTGCAAATGCGGCAAGCGCGGATGCTTTGAGGCTATGGCATCAGGCACGGCGATCGCCAGGCTGGCAAAAGCGCGGTTGCGCCGGGGCGAGCAAAGCATGATGCTGGGGCTGGTTCAGGGTAAAGTTGGTGATGTGACTGCACAAACTGTCGCGGCTGCCGCACGTAAAGGCGATGCGCTGGCTCTGGCTGTCGTTGAAGAATCGGCAGCCTATCTCGGCATAGGGGTTGCCAATCTAGTCAATTTGATGAATCCGCAGATGGTGATCATCGGAGGTGGTGTGTCGAAGATGGGGGAAATGCTTTTGAGGCCAACCAGGAGATCAATGAGAGCCAATGCTATCGAGCTGCCCGCCAAATCGGTGCGTCTGGTGAGGCCGCGTCTGGGTGTTGACGCCGAGCTGACGGGCGCTGCCCTGTATGCGCGTGATATGTTGAGGACGGGAGCATGATTTACTGGGCGCCGCTTTTTCATTTCTATCAGCCGCCAACTCAAAATCCCACCATATTAGTAAAGGTTGCTAACGAGTCGTACCGCCCTGTCCTGGAGGTATTTGATGAATTCCCTCGGGCCAAGGCCACATTCAATATCAACGGTGTTCTCAGCGAAATGCTTGGATTGTACGGATACGGAGATGTACTGCATGGGATGCGCAAGCTGGCAGAAAGGGGTCAAATAGAGTTCACAGGCTCGGGGAAATATCATCCCATTCTTCCTCTGATACCGAAGGATGAGATGGCCAGGCAGATAATGCTCAATCAGGCCGCAAACCGGCAGTACATAGGCGAAGTTTATCAGCCGAGAGGCTTCTTCCCGCCCGAATTGTGCTATTCGACAGACATCGCCGGGCCTGTCAGCGCAGCCCGACACGAGTGGATACTGGTGAGCGGCATCGCCTGTCCAGAGGGATGGCCTATGGATGTTATTCATCGTATAGATTACGCCGGCCAGCCGCTAGCCGTATTTTTCCGCGATGATATTCTCAGCAATAAAATCAGCTTTAAAGATGTGGATGGTGAGGGATTCATCAGGCACCTGAAGCAGTTGCATCAGGGCGAGGGTGATATTTATGTAATAACAGCTATGGATGCGGAGACATTCGGCCACCACATTCAGCACTGGGACAGGCTATTCCTCTCTCAGGTTTATGAAACGCTGGTGCCGGTTGAAGACAGCCGGGCTGTCATGCTGGAACAGAAGCCACTGGCTGAGCAGCATCGCAAGCTTTTCGGATATGACAGTTCACAGGTAGCGGATGAAATCAGAATCGTTACGATCAGCCAGCTCCTGGACATCTTTCCGGAAGGCAGGAAGATCAGTCCCAGGCCCTCATCATGGAGCACTTCAGCCGGCGATATTGCTGCCGGCAACTACTACCCACTATGGAAAGACAAAGATAATGCGGTGCACAGGTTGCAGTGGGATCATCTGGATTTGACCATAAAGACGGTACACAAGGCAATAGAGGCAGGGGATAATCCCGATAGCCTCGAGTATGCCGGATTGGCCAGGGATGCGCTGGATCGCGCACTGCACAGTTGCCAGTTCTGGTGGGCCAGCAGGAAGCCTATGTGGAATATCAATATGGTAGATAAAGGACTTATTCTGCAACGCGAGGCGCTGTTAAACGCGGTAAAATCCGTATCGCTGAGCGGCTGCAGCGGGCAGGAAAAAAAGGAGATATATTACATAACAATGGCAGCCAGACATGTATTTGAACGGATCACCGATTATCTTTTCATGGACCATGTGTAGATAAGTCTGCCGTCATTTACGGAGGAAGCATATGAGATCCCGCGAGATTGTCGGAAAAGAGGTCATCGACTCCGGTGCGCGCATCATCGGACGAGTAAAGGATGTTGAGGTTGATACAGTTAAATGGAACGTTACAGGCATCGTTGTCTCGATGGGGTTCATGCGAACCAGGACCGTACTGCCGGGTGATATCGACAAAGTCGGCGACAAGGTCGTGCTCAAAGTGTCCATAGACAAGGCACGCAAAGCCTGAGTACAAAGGTGTGTATTTGAAGCGCATTTATCTGGGTCTGGCCATACATAATCACCAGCCTCTCGGCAATTTCCCCTGGGTTTTTGATGATTCGTATCAGCGGGCTTATCTGCCCATGCTCCAGGCGTTGAGAAGGCATCCCTCAATAAGCGTATCCATGCACTACAGCGGGTGCCTGCTGGACTGGATAGAGGAGCATCATCCCGAGTTTCTCGATCTGCTGGAAATGCTCGTCTCACGTGGGCAGGTGGAAATAATGGGCGGGGGCTACTATGAGCCCATCCTATCTATGATCCCCGATATTGATAAGAGCGGGCAGATAGAGATGATGAGCGGCTATATACAGCAGCGGTTCGGGTTTCGCCCGCACGGATTCTGGTTAACCGAACGTGTCTGGGAGCCGTCGCTGGCCATGTCTCTGTCCGGCTGCGGGATCGAATGGACACTGGTGGACGATACGGCTTTTAAAATGGTGGGAATGTCTGAAAAGGAGCTCTTCAGCTATTTCACCACAGAGGAGCAGGGCCGGTATATCAAAATTTTTCCCATCAGCAAGTATCTGCGCTATGCCATACCCTGGCATGATGTCCACGATGTAATCGCCCATTTAAAAGAGAGCGCATCGGAAAGCGAGGAAAGGATAGCGGTTCTTGGCGATGATGGCGAGAAATTCGGCGTCTGGCCGCAGTCTGCGGAATTGTGCTGGGAAGCGGGCTGGATCGATGATTTTTTTTCGGCTATTGAAAACAACAAAGACTGGCTGTCCACCATAAAACTCGGTGACTATGCGCAGAGCCACAGTCCGGCAGGCCGTGTATATTTACCATGCTCGTCCTATGATGAGATGCTGGAATGGTCACTGCCTGCCGGTGTGTCCGAATCCTATACGGAATTGAAGCACAAGACGAGGGATGAAAGCGGCGCAGATATTCTGAATAATATGTTCAGTGGTTACTGGCGCAATTTCCTGGTCAAATACCCCGAGATAAACCGCATGCACAAGAAAATGCTTGCGGTCAGCAACAAGGTTCAGCAGGCGCGCAGTATGAAAGAGACTGATTGCGGCAAGGAATATCTCTGGAAAGCACAATGCAATTGTCCCTACTGGCACGGTGTTTTCGGGGGCGTATATTTGCCGGATATCAGGATGACTGCCTTCAACAACCTGATTAAAGCGGAGAACTGCGCGGATACGCTGACCGATGCTGATCGACGTTACTGCTGGCAACAGATCGATTTCGATGGTGACGGACAGGAGGAGATAATAATCGAAGGGTGTGATCTCAACCTGTACATCAGCCCTGCAGAGGGAGGCAGCATATTTGAGTGGGACCTGCGAGAGCAGGCCTGCAATGTTCTCTGCACGGTATCGCGTAAACCCGAGTCATACCACCGTGCGCTGACATCAGGCGAAAGTCAACGGAGACATGGTAACGATAGCGGGGTGCACAGCATTCACGATGGAATAAAGATAAAGGACAACGATGTTGTGGACTGGCTTATATATGATGAAGTGCCCCGCTCCAGCATGATCGACCGGTTTTTGGACTTTCAGGTCAGCATGCTTGAGTATAGGCGGAATGAGTATAAGGATAGAGGGGATTTCGCCGGCCGGCCTTACCGTGGCAGGGTAGTGCCGTCTGTAGATGCGTTGAGCATCGAACTTGAGCGTGAAGGCACGCTCAATTCATCGCAGGGCCCTTGCAAACTGATGCTGCATAAGAGCATCACACTGGGCCATAATGACGGCAGCCTCGGGATAGGCTATAGATTTATAAATACGGGCAATGCTCAGGTGGATAACCTTTTTACGGGAGAATGGAATATCAATCTGCTGGGGGGAGGTCACAACGAGGCGGCCTATTACCGTGTAAATGGCAGGGATATGGGAGATCCCCATCTTGATTCCAGTGGTGAGATTACGGACGTTGAACGGTTAATCTTGGGAAACAGCTACCTGGGATTCGAGCTCGAGCTGGAAGTGGAGCGGCCTTTGACCATCTGGCGGTACCCTGTTGAGAGTATATCCAATTCCGAAGCCGGACTGGAGAAGGTCTATCAGTGCAGCTGTTTGGTGATGCTGCTGCCTATATCCATAAAGCCGGGCCGAGCGGTCTCATTCAACTATATCTGGCGGGTGATGAAATGACGGCCAGGGAAACCGCGCATACACCACTGCGAAAACAATACCTGCGTATCAAGCAGAAATATCCCGGCGCCATCGTATTCTTTCGATTGGGGGATTTTTATGAGACATTCGATGAGGATGCCAGGATAACCTCCCGTGAGCTTGAGATAGTGCTCACCTCCCGGGAGATGGGGAAAGGCGTTAAAGTGCCGCTGGCGGGGATACCCTACCACGCCCTTGAAAACTATCTCGCTCGATTGATAGGGCGCGGCTACAAAGTGGCCATATGCGAACAATTAACTCCCCCGGGCAGGGGGCTGGTGGAGAGAGATGTTATCAGGGTGGTTACGCCGGGCACACTGATCGAGCCCGGCCTGCTGGCAGATAAAAGCAATAATTACCTGGTGAGTCTGCTGATACATAAGGATCAAGCCGGAATCGCATTTACTGACATAACCACCGGTGAATTCGCCGTAACTCAGATGGACCGCCAACGCGTCGTCGACGAGCTGATCAGGTTGAATCCCGCCGAGCTTATTGTGCCGAAATCATCCGGATATGTTGAGGCGGGTGCAGCCGGTAACGTAACCGAGGTGGAAGCCTATTTGTTTGAGCGCGAGACAGCATACCGATCGCTGCTGGAGCTTTTTTCTGTCTCATCACTGGAAGGTTATGGCTGTGAGCATCTGCCGCTGGCAGTAGGCGCGGCCGGTGCGATTGTTGCCTATTTAAGTGAAAACCAAAAAAACGCCCTGAAATTGCTAACCCAACTGACAACCTATTCCACCGCATCCTTTATGACATTGGATATGCAGACCATACGCAATCTTGAGCTGTACAGCAGCCTGCGCTGGGGGGTGGCGCAGGGGTCTCTCCTATCGGTTGTCGATCTGACCAAAACATCCATGGGGGGACGCCTTCTGAAAAAGTTTATAGGACAGCCATTGCTTGATTTAAATACTCTGGAAATGCGTCAGAGATCTGTTGAATGGTTCTACAAAGATGCCATACTACGAGGTATGACCATCTCTTTTTTAGACGATATGCCGGATATAGAACGAATTATAAACAGAATTCGCGGCGGCAGCGCGCTACCCAAGGAATTGGTAGCGCTCAAGTCCGGTCTTGAGAAACTGGCTGCGATAAAGGCGTTGCTGGATGAAAATGGGGCCCCATCCCACATTTGCGATGGTTTAAAACCCTGCCCGGATACAATTGAACTTATATCCAGTGCTATCGCCGATAGTCCGGCTTCAAATTTCGATCACGGGGGTGTTATCCGCAAGGGTTTTTCCGAGGAGCTCGACAGGATCCGGACCATAGCCACAGATGCCAGGCAGTATCTGGCAGGGCTGGAGAAACAGGAGAAGGAGCGAACGGGGATCAAGTCGCTCAAACTGGGCTACAACCGTGTTTTCGGCTACTACATTGAGGTTTCCCAGTCCAACCTGGGAGCGGTGCCCACGGATTATATTCGCAAGCAAACGCTGGCCAACGGCGAACGGTTCTACACCCCGCAGCTCAAGGAGTACGAGTCGCTCATACTCAATGCGCAGGAGAGGATGGTCGAGCTGGAGAAATCACTTTTCACCCAGGTATGCGCCCAGATCGCCGACCGTGGCGAGAGGATACTTGAGTCTGGTGGTGCGCTGGCGAGGGTGGATGTTTACTCCAGCCTGGCAGAGTTGGCGGTGCGTTATAAATATGTGAAGCCGGAGCTAAACGATGGTGATTCCATCATGATCAGAGGTGGCCGGCATCCCGTCGTGGAAAGAGCCCTGGGCGGTGGCGAGTTTATACCCAACGACACTTCACTTGAAAACAGAGATAATCAGTTAATAGTACTGACGGGTCCCAACATGGCGGGCAAATCGACCTATCTCAAACAGGTGGCGCTGATCGTTCTAATGGCGCAGACCGGGAGCTATGTGCCGGCCGATGAAGCCGTAATCGGGCTGGTCGACCGCATTTTCACACGCATCGGAGCACAGGAGGATATAGCTGCCGGGCAATCAACATTCATGGTGGAAATGATCGAGGTGGCCAATATACTGAATAACGCCACCACCAAATCACTGCTGATACTGGACGAGGTCGGTCGCGGCACCAGCACATACGATGGACTAGCCATTGCCTGGGCCACCATCGAATACATACACAATAACGCCAGGCTGCGGGCCAGGACGCTTTTCGCCACACACTATCACGAGCTGGTGAATCTGGCGGCCAGTCTGCCGCGGGTTAAAAACTATAATATGGCTGTGGCTGAGGAGGGTGGTAAAGTTATATTCCTAAGGAAGGTAATACCGGGCGGCGCAGATCGCAGCTACGGTATACATGTGGCACAACTTGCTGGATTGCCAAAAGCCGTGATACGGCGAGCGGAGCAGATACTACAGCAGCTGGAGGAGGAGCAGACCTCACGCAGAAACGGTAGCGCAGGAGAGGCTACTGCGGACCAGGCGCTCCAGCTTTCCATATTTGGACAGTCTTCTGAAATCGAAAGGGAACTAGTAAGTCTCGATATAGATTCCATGTCGCCTATAGAGGCCATTAACAAGCTATATGAGCTGAAGAAAAAAGCCGAGAGCGATAAATAGCTTTATCTGAGGGTGTTTTACCCAGTTGAAAATAGCAGTATCCATAGAAAAGTGCTATATTCTTAACCTCATGAAAGAGAAAATAGAAGAGATCAAACATGGGACGGTTACCACGCCACAGGGTTTTCTGGCCGGTGCTGTGGAAGCAGCCATTAAATACAAGGGGCGCCTCGACCTGGGCTTGCTTTATTCCGAGGCGCCTGCGCTCTCCGCTGCGGTTTTCACACGTAACAAGGTAAAGGCGGCACCGATTCTTCTGAGTATGAAGAACAATGAGAAAGGCAGGGCGCGTGCCGTGGTGGTGAATTCGGGTTGTGCCAATGCCTGTACAGGTAACAGGGGATTGCGCGATGCGCAGGAAATGGCCGCTCTGGCAGCGAAAAAACTCGGTATCAAGTCGGACCAGGTCCTGGTGGCAAGTACAGGCGTTATCGGCACTGCTATGCCTATGGACAGGGTCCAGAAAGGCATTGGTCGGATCAAGCTAAGTAAGGATGGTGGACATAAACTAGCCAGGGCTATCATGACCACGGACACGCGTCCCAAGGAAATCGCCGTCAGGGTAATGGAGCAGAACGGGCATTATACCATCGGAGGTATAGCCAAAGGCGCAGGCATGATCCATCCCGATATGGCCACTCTGCTGAGTTTCCTCACCACCGATGCAAAGATAGAAGGAACGTTCATGGCCAAAGCACTGAAAGCCGCTGTTGACGATAGTTTTAATATGATTACCATCGACGGTGATACCAGCACCAACGACATGGTATCGATTATAGCCAACGGTAAAGCCGATAACGATCTTATCACGGCTGAGACTGGTAAAATGTTCAGGGAAGCGCTGGGCAGGGTATGCCGTTACCTTGCCTGCAGCATTGCTGCGGACGGGGAGGGCGCCACCAGACTAGTGGAAGTATGTGTTGAGACTGCCAAGAACAGGTCTCAGGCCAGGAAGGTGGCGAGATTGATCGCCGCTTCCGCCCTGGTTAAATCCGCCATACACGGCAACGACCCCAACTGGGGACGAATTGTGGCTGTCCTAGGGCGCAGCGGAGCGGATATGGACGAAAACAAGCTGGATGTATATTTGCAGGACGAACAGGTTATGCGTGCCGGCGCTCCCCTGCCTTTCGAGAAGAATAAACTCAGCCGTCGCATGAAATCCGATGAGGTTAAGATCAAAGCTTGTCTGAATATCGGGACGGGAAATGCAATCGCGTGGGGATGCGATCTATCTCAAGAGTATGTTACTATAAATAGCGATTACACAACCTGACCTGTCTCTTGAGAGCATATGTTAAGATCTAAAATCATTGTGGTTAAGATCGGCGGCAGCACCCTGGGCCAGCACGACACCACACTGGAAGACCTTGTAACCCTCCAGAAAAAAAAGGTCCCTGTGGTAGTTATTCACGGCGGCGGCAATGCCGTCACGGACTGGCTGAGCAGGCTGCACATCTCCACGCGCTTCGTACAGGGATTGCGCGTGACGGATGAAGATACACTTAAGGTGGTTACGGCTGTGCTGGCCGGGCTGATCAACAAGGAGCTTGTGTCCGAGATCAGCCGCAAAGGTGGCAGGGCCGTAGGCCTCAGCGGTGCCGACGGAGCTATAGTTATGGGAAAGAACAAGAATCGGGAACTTGGTCTGACGGCCGAAGAACTGACGGTGAACTCGCATCTGTTGAAAGTGCTGCTCAACAGCGGCTATCTGCCGGTGATCGCCCCTGTTTGTATAAACGTCCGGGCAGGAGACAACGGCGATAATAATCTGCTGAACGTCAACGGCGATACGATCGCTGCAGAGATCGCAGCGGCGCTTAATGCGCGCAAGCTGATCTTTCTAACCGATGTGCCGGGTATTTACGATGATTCACGACAGGTAATTACGCATATTGACGTCGGCAGGGCCAGGGACATGATCGAGAGCGGCACCGCCTCGGGCGGCATGGTGGCCAAGCTTGAAGCAGGCGTAATCGCAGCCCGCAGGGTATCTCTCACACGTATAATAGATGGACGTGTAGAGCATGCACTGATCGACGAAATTGAAGGAAAAGGGAAAGGTACAACAATTGTCAACCATTAACAATAACTGGAAGGAACTTGAAAAAAAGGTTTATATGCAGCTGGCCAAGCGCTGGCCTGTAACTGTTGTGCGCGGCAAGGGGATGAAAGTCTGGGACGATAAGGGCAAAGAATACCTTGATTTTGTTGCAGGCATAGCGGTGACCAGCCTTGGACACTGTCATCCTGTTTTAGTAAAGGCGCTGACACGCCAGTGCAAAACGCTGATACAGATGTCCAACATGTACTACACAATACCGCAGCTGCAACTGGCTGAGCTGCTGGTTAAAACAAGCTGCCTCGACCGCGTTTTTCTCTGCAACAGCGGAGCCGAGGCAAACGAGGGCGCCATTAAACTGGCGCGTCGTTACGGCAAGCTGAAGCTTGAGGGCGCCTACGAGATAATCACCACACACGAGTCATTCCATGGAAGGACCCTGGCTACTACAGCCGCAACCGGACAGAACCAGTTCCAGGAGCCGTATACCCCCTTGCCTAGAGGATTTGTCAATGTAGATTACAACGATCTGGAGGCTATTAAAGCAGCCACCAGCAAGCTGACCTGCGCCGTAATGCTTGAACCGATACAGGGTGAGGGAGGGGTTAATGTCCCCTCCAGTGATTACCTGAAAAACGTTAGAGCCTGGTGCGATGAAAGAGGGTTGTTGCTCATACTGGACGAGGTGCAGACAGGCATCGCGCGCACGGGCACGCTCTATGCATATCAACAATACGGTGCGGAGCCCGATATCATGACGCTGGCGAAGGGTTTGGGCGGCGGAGTTCCCATCGGCGCTTTCCTGGCTAAGGAGCATGCCTGCGTTTTCAAGATCGGCGAACACGGCACAACATTTGGCGGCAACCCGCTGGTATGCGCCACCGCCTTCGATGTCCTCAGCTATGTGATAAAGAAGGACTTGGCGGGCCATGTGCAACGTGTGGGAGCATATACGCAGAGTGGGCTCAAAGCCCTGGAGGCCAAACATGGAATTATCAAGGAAATCAGGGGCAAAGGCCTGCTGGTGGCTGTGCAGTTTAAAGACGAGATCGCAGAACCTATCGTACTCGCCTGTCTGGAAAAGGGTTTGATTATAAACAAGGTGAAAGCCGACGTAATTCGTCTCATTCCACCGCTTATTGTGACTGAAAAAGAGATCGACAGGGCGCTCGATATACTAGACAAAGTCTTAAAAGAGAGGCAATAGAAATGGCGAAAAAAACACGCGAAAAGGTTGTCCTGGCCTACAGCGGTGGGCTTGATACATCAGTGGCCATCAAGTGGCTGGCCGATAACTACAAGATGGATGTTATTACTCTCTGCGTCAACATCGGAGGCGTTAAAGATGTGGAGGGTATCAGGCAGAAGGCCCTGAAGCTGGGAGCGATAAAATCATTTGCCGTTGATGCCAGAGATGAGTTTATAGAGGATTACGTGTTCAAAGCCGTTAAAGCGGATGCATTGTATGAGGGACAGTATCCCCTGGCCACTGCACTGGGCCGTCCGCTTATGGCCAAGCTTCTTGTGGACTTGGCGCATATGGAAGGGGCTACAGCCGTCGCCCACGGATCGACCGGTAAGGGCAACGACCAGGTTCGCTTCGATGTGAGCGTGCTGGCGCTGGGCCCCGATCTTACGATCATAGCTCCGGCGCGTGAATGGGGTATGACTAGAGACGAAACTATTGAATATGCCCATCGGCACAAGATACCCGTGCCTGTAAAGGTGGACCGTCCCTATTCCATCGATGAGAATCCCTGGGGTCGCAGCATCGAATGCGGCATACTTGAAGACCCCTGGAATGAGCCGCCTGAGGATATATACGAATGGACCAAATCGCCGGTGGATGCGCCGGACAGACCTGAATATGTTGAGATCGGCTTTGAAGAGGGCATACCAGTCAGCCTCAATGGCAAGAAGCTGGAAGGATTGCCCCTGATAGATAAGCTCAACGTGATGGCCGGACGCAACGGCATAGGCAGGATAGATCATATGGAGAGCCGCCTGGTCGGTATAAAATCAAGGGAGAACTACGAAGCACCTGCCGCCACGGTCATATTGAAGTCCCACCTTGCGCTTGAAGCCATGACTATGACCAGGCAACAGCTCAGATTCAAGGAGCGGGTGTCACAGGAATATTCAGACCTGATTTATAACGGACTGTGGTTCTCCAACCATAGGGAAGACCTGGATGCCTATATAGACAGCTCCCAGAGGTATGTATCCGGCATCGTCAGGGTTAAAATGCACAAGGGCAACTGCATAATCGTGGGACGCAGGTCGCCTCACTCATTGTATAGTTTCCAGCTGGCAACCTATGATCGCGGCGATCTTTTCGACCAGAGCGATTCCGCGAGCTTCATACGTATCTGGGGCCTGCCGCTAAAAATACAGGCACAGGCGCAGATCGCAAGCTTTACGAGCCCAAAGAGCAAGAAGGGGAGTAAGAAAGGTAAAAACAGAAAATAAATTATGGTGGGAGCAGGATGGGAGTAAAAAGAGAGGCGAAGCTACGGGGACGGTTTAAAGAGGAGATCAATGAAGCCGCCAAGCTTTATCTGGCTTCAATTCCATACGACTGGCGGCTATATAAATATGATATTGAAGGAAGCCTAGCCCATGCTGAGATGCTGGCGCGGCAGAAGATTATAACCAAAGGCGATTACGCGAAAATCAGAGATGGGCTGCATACCATTAACAAAGAAATAGAGAGCGGACGTTTTCAGTTCAAACTGGAGCTGGAAGATATCCATATGAATATCGAGAGCCGCCTTTTTGATCTGATAGGCGATACTGCGGGTAAACTGCACACCGCCAGATCGCGCAATGACCAGGTAGCCCTCGATATGCGGCTATTCGCCAGGGATGCGGTAAAGGATGTAATAAGGGGCCTGCAGGGGTTTAATTCGCTGCTGGTGGATATCGCTGAGAAGCATATCAAGGTTATCATGCCGGGCTATACACATCTACAGCAGGCACAGCCTGTACTTTTCTCACATCATGTAATGGCATATTTCCAGATGTTCAACCGAGACATACAGAGGTTTGAGAGCTGTCTAAGTAGGATCAATATCATGCCGCTTGGAAGCGGGGCGCTGGCAGGGTTGCCCTATCCTGTGGACAGGGAGTTTGTAGCGGGCAAGCTTGGATTCGACGATGTCAGCGCCAACAGTATCGATGCGGTATCAGATCGCGATTTCATAATAGAGTTCGAGTCGGCTGCTTCAATTGCCATGATGCATCTCTCAAGAATGGCGGAGGAGATCATTATCTGGTCTACGGCGGAGTTCGGATTTATTGAAGTTGGAGATGCTTACGCCACAAGCAGCAGTATCATGCCGCAGAAAAAGAATCCGGATGCGGCAGAGTTGGCTAGGGGCAAGACCGGACGTGTGTATGGCCATCTGATCGCCATGCTGACGGTAATGAAAGGGCTGCCACTGGCTTACAACCGGGATCTTCAGGAGGATAAAGAGGGTTTTTTCGATACGGTGGACATGCTTACTTCCAGCCTGGAGGTTATGGCGGGGCTGGTCGCTTCGATCAGGGTCAATGCTGCCAGGATGAAATACTCAATGCAGAGCTATATCCTGGCCACGGACATGGCGGATTACCTGGTGAATAAGGGCCTGTCGTTCCGCGAGGCGCACGATGTGGTGAGCAGGGTTGTCTCATATGCCGTTGACAACAACAGGGACTTAAATGAGCTCGATATAAGGGAGTACAGAGGATTTTCGAAGCTGTTTGAAAAGGATGTGCTGGCCATTACACTGCATAAATCCGTCGAGGCACGCTCGTCGCAGGGCGGCACGGCTACCGCCCAGGTCAAGAAGAGCATAGAGAGAGCGAGAGAAGCAATTAGACGTTATGAAAAAGAACAGAGTTAAAATTGCACTGTCCATTCTTTCGGCGGATTTCAGCCGTCTCGGTGAGCAGGTGCGCGCGGCCTCCGCTGCCGGTGTAGACTACATACACGTGGACGTTATGGACGGCCATTTCGTCCCCAATATCTCGATCGGGCTGCCCGTGGTTGAATCGCTTCGCAGGATCACAAAGCTGCCGCTGGATGTACACCTCATGATCGAAAAGCCCGAATTATACATCGAGAGATTTGTTAAAGCGGGCGCTGATATTCTGACCGTTCATGTGGAAGCTTGCCCCCATCTGGATGGCACATTGAATACAATCAAGAAACTGGGCATAAAGGCAGGCATTTCGATCAATCCCGCCACTCCTTTATCATCGCTGGATGAGGTGCTGCCGCTGGCCGATTTGATACTGCTGATGACCGTTAATCCCGGTTTTGGCGGGCAGAAGTTCATCGATAGCATGGTAGATAAAATAGTCAGGCTTAGGCAAATACTCTATAATAGAAAATCCAAAGCCGAACTTGAAGTTGACGGCGGTATCACCGTTACTACGGCCCCTGTCGTTGTGAAAGCCGGCGCGGATGTTCTGGTGGCCGGTTCGGCCATTCTTAATTCAAATCTGGGTATAGGCGCAGCTGTAAAAGAACTGAGGAAAGCTGTATGTTAGCGGGAAACCTTATTTCTGGTTCTGATGCATCGGGAACACAGATTGAGCCGGACGGCTGTGCCGTTGATATTAAATGTAGTTGGCTGAATATTGGGACGCCATGTCCGTCTGGTATGCTGTTTGGAATGGCTGATTCTGTTGCCGAAGCGCAGCGTTTTTCCGCAGATGTCACATTTGGTAGCCAATTTATTACCTCTTTACGATACTTTACGAATTCCGAGTAAGAATGATATATAATACCACAACGTTCAAAATGTTGAAAGGAGACAGATGAAACAGTCCTGGGACGGCAAAGACCTGCGAGACATGTTTGCGGCCGGCAGCAACTGGCTGGAGAAAAGTGTTGATGAAGTTAATGCCATTAATGTTTTTCCCGTACCCGACGGAGACACGGGCACTAATATGCTGCTTACCCTCAGGTCGGTCATTGAAGAGGCTGACCGGGCTACAGATACGACTGCAGGTGTGATGTCGAAAGCCATGGCCCACGGAGCGCTTCTCGGCGCCCGGGGAAACTCGGGAGTCATCCTGTCTCAGATATTCAGGGGCATGGCAAAAGGCCTGGACGGGAAGGCTCAATTCACTGGCGCTGACTGGGCTGCGGCCCTTATACAGGCGGCTAAGACGGCGAGGGAAGGACTTTCCAATCCGGTTGACGGCACCATATTGACCGTTATTAAAGACGCCGCCAGCTCGGCTCAGCGGTATGCCGAACAGCACCCGGATGACTTGGTGGCTATTATGGATGAGACGGTCAAGGAGGCGCGCGAATCGGTAGCCAGGACTCCCACCCTGCTGCCTGTTTTAATGGAGGCTGGGGTGGTGGATGCGGGGGGTCAGGGTTTATACATGTTGCTGGATGGCGCTTCGAGATTCCTTAAAGGAGAACTGGAGGACCTGCAGTATCGTAAGCCCCAGATGGTAAGTGCCAACATAACAGCTACCAAGAATGTCAACGTGATTGCGATGGACGAGGAAGAGTCTTACGGTTACTGCACCAATTTCCTGCTGGAGGGTCCGAACCTGGACCCGGAGAAGATCCGCCGCAAGCTCGAGGACAGGGGACAGTCGTTGGTGGTGGCGGGCGATGAGACAGCGGTGCGCGTGCACATTCACTCCTATGATCCGGGGGGTATACTGGCCTATGCCACTTCGCTGGGCACGCTTCACCAGATACAGATACAGCACATGGATGACCAGCATGTGGGATTCAAGGAGATGCAGAAGCAAAAAGCCATGCCGACCGATATTGCTGTGATTGCGGTTGCTTTCGGAGCAGGCATGATCAAGCTATATGAAAGTCTGGGCGCTGTGGTTGTGAAAGGCGGGCAAACCATGAATCCCAGCGTTAAGGAAATTCTGGCAGCTGTGGAAGCTGTTGATCCGAATAAGGTAATCCTGCTGCCCAATAATAAAAACATCATACTGACGGCATCGCAGATCAAAGATCTGACCAAGAAGTCTGTGGAGGTCATCCCGACGCGCACCATACCGCAGGGTATCACGGCGCTGATGATTTTTAATTACGAGAGCACGCTTGAGGAAAATGTCCAGTCGATGAGCGAGGCAGTCAAATCGGTCAAAACAGTTGAGATTACCACGGCGGCTCGATCGACGCAAATACACGGACTCAAAGTGCAGAAGGGTCAGGCCATAGGCATAATAGACGATACGGAACTGGTAGCGGCCGGCGATGATGTTCAGGATGTGCTTATGCGCAGCCTGGAAAAAGGTGGCATAAGTTCGGTCGAGATGATTACAATATATTATGGTGCTGATTTGCAGGAGGCGCAGGCTGAGGAGGTGGTTAATAAATTAAAAGAAAAATATCCGGGCAAACAGTTCGAATTGGTAAGCGGAGGACAACCTCACTATTTCTATATAGTGTCTCTTGAATAAGTTAAGGGAGGGTCAGGTATGATTAAACTTATCACGGATAGCACCTGTGATATTCCGGCGGATCTTATTAAGAAGTATGGCATCACTATAGTGCCCATCAATGTGCTTTTCGGCAACGAGACCTACCGTGACGGCATAGACATCAATGCGGAGCAATTCTATAAGAAGCTGGTGGAATCAAAGGTACATCCCACTACTTCTGCACAGTCGCCGGGATATTTTTCAGAGCTATTTACGCGGTTGTCTAAGGAAACCGACGAGATACTCCTGATACTGTTTTCCAGCAAGATCAGCGCCACTTACGAGAGCGCTATACAGGCCAAAGCGCTGGTGGGTGATATCTGTAAAATAGAGATTGTTGACTCGCTGCAGACCTGTGGAGGGTTGGGATTACCTGTCCTCAAGGCGGCGGAGATGATCCAGGGCGGTGCCAAGTTGGCAGATGTTGTTGCAGCCGTGAAGGACATGTGCTCACGATCCCACTCTTATATGGTCTTTGACACCCTGGAGTACCTGCGTAAGGGCGGCAGGATCGGGCGCGCGCAGGCACTGCTGGGGGGCTTGCTCAAGATTACTCCCATTCTTACGTTGCGCGAGGGCATCGTAACTCCGGTGCAGCGGACCAGGAGCAGGACCCAGGCCATCGACGCCCTGGTCAACTTGGTGAAGGGTGCCAATAAGATCGAGGCCCTTATGCTCCAGCATGCCACAACTCCGGACGAGCTGGAGATACTGGCCAAGAGGGTTGCCGAGTTTTATCCCAGGGAGAAAACCATTTTCAGCACGGTCAACTCGGTGATCGGCGCCCATGTCGGGCCTCACGTGCTCTGCGTAAATTTCATCGAGGGCAAATAGCTCCTGTGAATACAGCGAGTTAAAGCGGCGTCCATGACACAGCCTTCCGGTGATAGTGCAGCCACTTTCAGGACTGTATTAAATCTGGAAGCCAGGAGCGGTTTCGCCAACCGCGCGGTTATCGGGGGATTGGACAGGTTCGTGGCCAGGTGGGTATCGCAAGGCTCGCCCGGCCACGATTTTTTATTATCTCAACCTCGGCTGAAAACGTTACTGACGGAAAGTCCTCCCTACGCCGGGAGAAGCATCGACGCGCGACGCTCTTGGATAGAGCAAGTACTGCGGGAGCTGGACCGCTCGGAGGTCCCTGCTGAAGTAAAAGCACCTGCGGTGAATGCTCCCGTTCTAAAAATGAAGGCGGCATCGCGGAAACTGGCGCTCTCTGCGGTTCCGGTTGAATCGCTCGAATTGCCGGCATCCAGCATCAAAGGTGTAGGTGAGACCATCGCAGCACGTCTGGGCAAGCTGGGCGTGGTCAACATACGCGATCTGCTCTACTTTTTCCCGCGACGGTTCATGGATTTCAGCCGGCGCTGCACTGTATCTGTGCTGGAAGCAGGCAAAGAGCAGACCATATTCGTCGACGTATGGGAAGCACGTCAGGTCATGCTAGGCCGTATGAAAAGCAGCGAAGCCGTGCTGGCCGACGAGACCGGCAGCATCAGGGCTGTGTGGTTCAATCAGCCCTGGGTGGCGAAACAGCTCAAAGTAAATACCAAGATAGCCGTCAGCGGCAGGGTAAGTGAATTCAACTACGGAAGGGTTTTTGAGAATCCCGAGTGGGAGGTGATCGAGGACCGAGAGCTGCTTCATACGGGGCGGCTGGTCCCGGTATACCCTCTGACCGGCGGGCTTTTCCCAAGGCAGGTCAGGGCTGTGGTGAGAAATGCGTTGGACGAATATCTGGAGTATCTGCCTGAATTCCTGCCGCCAGTGGTCAAACAACGTTGCGGATTGATGGATCTGCGGGATGCGATAATGCAGGCGCATTATCCCTCCGACTATGCTTCACAGAACAGGGCACGGCAGAGGCTGGCGTTTGATGAGCTTTTCCTGTTGCAGATCGGCGTGCTGAATAAAAAACGCGACTGGCAGGAGGAGCAGCCTGGTCGCCGATTTCGTATCAGGAGAGAAGACATTAAGGGATTTATCGATGCGCTGCCGTTTAAATTGACCTCGGCCCAGATGAGGGCCATCGGCGAGATATGTGGGGATCTCCAGCGCGAGGTGCCCATGTCGCGCCTGCTGCAGGGCGATGTGGGCAGTGGGAAGACGGTTGTGGCCACTGTTGCGCTGCTGGCCACGGTCTCCAATGGATGCCAGGGGGCGTTGATGGCACCCACGGAAATACTGGCGGAGCAGCATTTTACGACATTGCAGAAGCTGCTGTCGGCCATCTCTAAGGAGAGCAGCCGGGAGTCGAATGTCTGCGTCTTTAAAGGAATAGTGGAACGCGATATACGAGTTGTGCTTTTGACCGGCAGTTTATCCTCCGGTGATAAAGCCGTGACACGTGGGCTGATCAAGCGGGGATCGGTTGACATCGTGGTAGGCACGCATGCGCTGGTGCAGAAAGATGTGAGTTTCGCCCGGCTGGGTCTGGCTGTAATAGACGAGCAGCACCGCTTCGGTGTGTTACAGCGCTCGGCCCTAAAGCAGAAAGGATACAATCCTCATCTTCTGGTCATGACAGCCACTCCCATACCCAGAACCCTGGCGCTGACGCTTTTCGGAGACCTGGATATATCGACGATAGATGAGATGCCTGCGGGACGGCGCATTATTAAAACACGCTGGCTGAAGCCCGATGAACGCCAGCGCGCCTGCAATTTCATTAAGAAGCAGGCTGCCGAGGGACACCAGTCCTTTATTATTTGTCCCCTGATCGAGGAATCCGAAAGCCTGGATGTCAAGGCGGCGGTAGCCGAATATGAGCGTCTCTCCAGTGAGATTTTCCCCGATCTGAGGCTGGGGCTGCTGCACGGCAGAATGAAGAGTGCAGACAAGGATGCTGTCATGCGAAATTTCAAGGACGGCCGGCTCGATATACTGGTTTCCACGTCTGTGGTGGAAGTCGGTATAGACGTGCCCAATGCCACAGTAATGCTGGTTGAGGCGGCGGATCGCTTCGGGCTTTCTCAATTGCACCAGTTCAGGGGCAGGGTCGGGCGTGGGGAAAACCAGAGCTACTGTATACTTTTATCCGAGAATCCCTCGGAATACGGGCAGGAGAGGCTCAGGGCCATAGAGGAACTGACCGATGGATTTGCGCTGGCCGAAAAGGACCTGGAGCTGCGAGGGCCTGGCGAATTTTTCGGAACCAGGCAGAGCGGACTGCCCGACCTTAAGATGGCGCGGCTATCGGATACACATCTGCTGGAGATAGCCCGCAGGGAAGCGCACCTGATATTCGAAAAAGACCCAGGTCTCTCTGCCGCCGAAAACGGACTTTTGTCCCGGGAATACCGTAGAATCTGGCATAAAAGCATGGAAAACATTTAAAATATTACTTTCTTGTGGGGACCGGAGCGTCACGCAAATATTACGGATTTATTTGGGGGATTAAATGACTTTTAAAAAACGCCTGGCTGAAATGTTGGAGCAGGCATTCGCCCGCGCCTGTGAAAAGGGATTGATGGGCAAATCCAGCCTGCCGGAGATAGTTATAGAGAGGCCGGCCAGGCCGGAGCATGGAGACTATGCAAGCAGCCTTCCCCTCAAGCTTGCCAGGCTTACTGGCAGCAAACCAATGGATATCGCCGCAGCTATTATAGGCAACCTTCCTCATGACGGTGATTTCGAGAAAGTGGCAGCGGTGCCTCCGGGATTTATCAACTTCACATTGAGCCAGAAATGGCTGGCCGGCCAGGTGGACGTTATCTGTCGGGCCGGTGAGTCCTACGGTAACGTGCAGGTGGAGGACAAGAGCGTTCAGATCGAGTTCGTCAGCGGCAATCCGACCGGGCCTCTACACGTGGGACACGGTAGAGGAGCCGTGCTGGGCAGCACGCTGGCCAATGTGCTCAGGTCGGCCGGCTACAGGGTAACCACCGAGTATTACATCAACGATGCCGGCAGCCAGCTCGAGGCATTCTACCGATCGCTGTATGCCCGCTACCAGCAGGCTCTGGGAAAGGAAAACGAGGTACCGGCCAACGGTTACCACGGTTATTATCTGATTGATCTTGCACGGGAGATTGTAAAAGAGTACGGTGATAAATTCGCAAAGATGCCTGAAGACCGTGCCCTGACGGAAATAGGCCGCATCGGAATCGAGCGGGAGATGCAGCAGATAAAGGATGACCTCAAGACACTGGGCGTAACGTTTGACGTATGGTTCAGCGAGCAGAGCCTGTTCAAGAGCGGCAGGTACGATAGTACCATGAGGATGCTGCGGGACGGCAACTACATAGCCGATAGGGAAAACGCCACCTGGTTTATATCGTCCACGCTGGGCGACGACAGGGATAATGTGCTGGTGCGCTCCGACGGCACGCCCACCTATTTCGCCACCGATATCGCTTATCACTATGACAAGTTCGCCGTAAGGAAGTTCGATAACGTGATCGACATATGGGGCGCCGATCACCAGGGACACGTGCAGCGCATGAAGGTGGTATTAAGTGCGCTGGGTATCGATCCCGAGAGGCTGGAGATCATCATATGCCAGCTCGTGACGTTGAGGCGCGGCAAGGAGGTCGTCAAAGTTTCCAAACGTAGTGGCGATATCATCACGCTGCGCGAGTTGCTGGAGGAGGTGGGCCCTGACGCCTGCCGGTTTGTTTTTCTCTCGCGCTCGGCCGACAGCCAGATGGATTTCGACCTGGAACTGGCTATTAAACAGTCCGCCGACAACCCGGTTTATTACGTGCAGTACGCGCACGCACGCATCAGCAGCATCCTGCGCAACGCGGATGAAAAAGGTATCGATTTTAGAAAGGGCGATACGAGTCTGCTGAAAACCGAACCCGAGTTAACTCTCATACGCAGCATGGTCAGGATGCCGGAGATAATCGAGACAGTCGCTCTTTCACGCCAGCCGCACCACCTGCCTTTTTATGCGCAGGATCTAGCCACGGTCTTTCACTCGTTTTATAAGCAGTGCCGTGTCATATCGGAGGACGCCGATCTGACAGCGGCGCGTTTAAAGCTGGTGCTGGCTGCCAGAACGGTGCTGGCCGAGACGCTTCACCTAATGGGCATGACCGCGCCTGACAGCATGTAATTAACTGGTCATTGAGTGATAGCGGATGTACCTATGGGTGCGCCCTCTATCACTTTTAGACCTGCGTTGGTTGTGTCCCAAGGTGCACCGTAAATATTTTCAAGCAGGCAGCGGGGTTTTCAAATCCGCACGAGTCATTGAAGCTGGCACACATTTGTGATACACTTTCCCCCTGTTATGAGAAAACGAGTATTCTCCGGCGCACGCCCGACCGGCAGGCAGCACATCGGCAATTACATAGGTGCCATTCAGAACTACGTCAAGCTGCAGGACGAGTATGACTGCGTCTACTGCATCGTCGATCTTCATGCGCTGACCACACTTGAAAACACATCCGAGCTCCAACAGAACATACTGGAGATGACGCTCGACTGGCTGGCCGCCGGTATCGATCCCAAAAGGTCCATTGTCTTCGTGCAGTCGCACGTCCCCGAGGTGACCGAGCTGTTCACTCTGCTGGGCATGCTCACGCCGCTGGGCTGGCTGCTGCGCGTCCCAACCTTTAAAGAGAAGGTCAAAATGCAGCCGCAGAACGTGAACTACGGGCTGGTCGGCTATCCTGTCCTGATGGCCGCCGACATCATGTTGTATAAATCAGACGCCGTGCCGGTGGGCGAGGACCAGCTGCCACACCTGGAGATGACCAGGGAGATAGTACGCCGTTTCAACTATATCTTCGGCGATACCTTCCCCGAGCCGCAGGCCAAACTTACCAACTTCCCCATGGTGCGTGGGCTGGATGGCGGGCAGAAGATGGGCAAGTCGTATAACAATCATATTGAGCTGGCATCCACCCCAGAGGAGACGCTGGAGCGGGTGAGGACGGCTGTCACTGACCCGGCCAGGCAGCGCCGCAACGATCTTGGGCACCCGGAGGTTTGCAACGTGTTCAGCCTGCACAAGTTCTTCAATGAAGCACGCGTCCCGGAGATCGAGTCTCAGTGCAGGGTGGCGGGCATAGGCTGCGTCGATTGCAAGAAGCTGCTGGCGGACGGCATTAACAGCAGTCTCAAGGGTTTTCGTGAAAGACGGGCCAAGCTTGCAACAAACCCGGACCATATTTACGAGATTCTGGCCGACGGTGCCGGACGCGCTCAGGCCATAGCACGCAAGACCATGGGCGAAGTCAAGCTCAAAATGGGCCTCAGCAGGCATGACTGATAAACGGCCTGTTTCACTGCCCATCTCCGGACAGGGCAAGTCCTCCTACCTTGTTGCCAGGCAGGCTGCCCTTGAGGCCGGGAAGATACTGAAGCAGCGCTTCGGATTACACAACGCCACAAAGGTAAAAGGCCGGCGCAATCTGGTGACCGAAGCGGACCTGCTGTCGGAGAAGACCATACTTAGTATTATCACTGACGCGTTTCCGGAACACGGCATTATGTCTGAGGAAGCCGGGAACAAGCGGGAAGGCAGCGAATACACGTGGATAATCGATCCGCTGGACGGTACCAACAATTTTCATTACGGTATACCTTTATTTTGTGTTAATATCGCACTGGCCCGGCGAGATGAAGTATTGCTGGGCATCACATTTGATCCCATGCGCAATGAGTTCTACCGGGCGGTCAGGGGCAGAGGCGCCTATCTGAATAATAAGAGAATTGCCGTGGCCGATGTAGCAGACCTGAGTGATGCCGCGGTCGGGGTGGCCCTCGGCTAGGATGCGCAGAGGAGCGACGATCTGCTGGGGACGGCAATCAGATTATGGCCCGGGATACATTGCATGAGGTTGATCGGATCCTCGAGTCTGGGGCTGGCCTATGTTGCCTGCGGACGGCTGAGCCTGTATTTCCATAGAAGCCTTTATCCCTGGGATTCGGCCAGCGGCCTGCTGCTGGTGAGGGAGGCGGGTGGCGAGGTGACCAACTACAGGGGAAGCCCCGCCGGTATACACGACCGGGAGATAATCGCCGCCAATCCCCGTCTCGGCAACAAATTCCGAAGCTGGCTGAAGCGGGCGTAACTACTTCTTGCGGCGCCGCGCCAGAAATTTCTTGATCCTTTTAAGGGCCTCTTTAATCTCGGGCATGGAAGTCGCGTAGCAGCAGCGCACGTATCCCTGGCCGCATTTGCCGAAGACCGAGCCGGGCACCACGGCTACCTTCTCCTCCGTCAGCAGCTCCTCGGCAAACTCCTCCGAGGTCATGCCGGTGGAGGTTATATTGGGGAAGGCGTAGAAAGCACCCTTGGGTTCGAAGCAGGAGAGCCCCAGGTCCCTGAATCCCTTGACGATAACATGCCGTCGCCTGTCGTACTCGGCCAGCATGTACTCGACCTCCTGGTTGTTACTGTCTTTGAGCGCTTCGATGGCGGTTAGCTGGCCCATGATAGGAGCGCACATCATTGTATACTGGTGCACTTTGAGCATGGCCTCGGTAATTTCGGGGTTGGCCAGAGAGAAACCAACTCGCCAGCCCGTCATGGCGAATGCCTTGGAGAATCCGCCGATCAGTATCGTCCTGTCCCTCATACCAGGCAGTCCGGCCATACAGGTATGCTCAGTGTCATAGGTCAGGCGGGCATATATTTCGTCCGATACCACCAGCAGGTCATGTTCATTGGCTATTTTGGCGATCTCGAGCAGCAGCTTTTTGGGCATAACTGCGCCAGTGGGATTGGAGGGGAAGCTGAGCAGGATGGCCTTCGTTTTGCGGGTCAGCTTCTTCCTGATGTCGGCCGGCATCAGCTCGAAATTGTTTTTCTCGTAGGTGGGGACCGGCACCGGCACGCCGCCCGCCAGGGCAACGCATACCGGATATGCCACGTAATGGGGGTCAGACATGATGACCTCGTCGCCCGGATCAATAATGGCCCTGAAGGCCAGGTCGAGCGCTTCGCTGCTGCCTGTGGTGACCAGCACCTCAGATTTCGGGTCGTAATTCAGATTGTAGAATTTGGTATGGTATCTTGCGATGGCCTCCCTCAGCTCGGGTATACCGCGGTTGGAGGTATACATGGTGAACCCCTTCTCAATGGCCGTGATGCCGGCCTCTCGCATAGGCCAGGGGGTGACGAAATCGGGTTCGCCCACGCCGAGGGAAATGGCGCCGTCCATCGAGGAAAGCAGGTCGAAATACTTCCTGATGCCAGATGGGGAGATATCACGCGCTTTTTTAGATATATATTTACTCGTGTCTTTCTTAATATGGTGCGTCATATGGAATCTCCTGCAAGGGGAGGACCGATAGAGGTCAGGCAACGACGCCCAGCCGCCGCGGTTCGCCGTCATCCTCGAGGATGACGCCGTCCTCCTTGTATTTCTTGAGTATGAAATGGGTGATGGTACCCTGTACAGTCTCCATAGGCGCCAGTTTTTCTGAGACAAAAACGGCTATCTCCTGCATGGTCTTTCCGGCTATGAGGATGGCGAGGTCATAGGTGCCGGATGCCAGGAAGACCGATTTGGCCTGGGGGAAGCGGTAGATGCGTTCGGCGATGGCGCCGAATCCGGTGTCGCGCTGAGGTACCACCTTGACTTCCACCAGAGCCCAGACCTGTTCCTCGCCCAGCTTGGACCAGTTGATGACCGTCTTGTATTTTACGATGGTGCCGTCCTTTTCGGCTTTCTTGATTATTTTCTGGACATCATGCACGGGCACACCGGTCATTTCTGCGATCTGGTCGTGGGTCAGTTTGGCATCCTTTTCCAGTGCCTCGAAGATTTTCTTCTCGTTCTCCATAACGCCTCCTCGAACAGCCTGAATTTTCGGGTAAACCGTATTATAACAAAAGAAGGGGATAAAGTAACAACAGGGTGAGAAGTAATATTCTGAAGGGGCGAACTGTAGGTGTGTTGCTTCAGTTGCGCCCGAACATGATCAAAAACATCTGGTGCGCCTGCGGGTGGGTTTAAAAACCCGCCCCTACAAATTACTGTTGCGTGGGTATACTTTATCCGATGGCCGGCTTTTGTTTGTGCCAGGCTGTGGCCTGCTCATAGGTGAAGGCGGCGCGGAGCAGGGTCTCCTCGTCGAAATGTTTGCCTATGAACTGCATTCCTACCGGCAGGCCATCGACAAATCCGGCGGGTACAGATATAGCGGGGACTCCGGCGATATTGATAGGCAGTGTGCAGACATCGCTTAGGTACATCTGCACTGGATCGTCCGCCTTCTCTCCGATCTTGAAGGCTACCGTGGGCGATGTAGGCGTTACCAGTACGTCGTACTTTTCAAAAGCCAGGTCGAAATCGCGCTTGATCAAGGTGCGGACCTTCTGCGCTTTTAGATAATAGGCGTCATAGTAACCTGCTGAAAGCGCGTAGGTGCCGAGCATGATACGCCGTTTCACTTCGGCGCCGAAGCCGAACTGCTTGGTCTTCTCCATGGATTCCCACATGCTGGTGGTTTCGCGGAAGGAGTAACCGTATTTCACACCGTCGTAGCGCGCCAGGTTGGCCGATGCCTCTGAGGGTGCAAGTATGTAGTAAGCGGCCAGACCGAATCTGGTGTTGGGCAGCGAGACCTTCCAGTCGACTTTGGCACCCAACTCCTCCAGCTTCTTAACTGCGGCTTCAATAGCCTGGCGGACGCCTGGCTGCATCCCCTCAACCAGATATTCGCGCGGTATACCGATGCGCAGCCCTTTTATATCCGGTTTAAGTGCTTTGGTATAGTCCGGAACTTCCAGCGGAACCGTCGTGGAATCTTGTTTGTCATGTCCGGAGATCACATTCATTATCAGCGCCGCATCGGTTACGTCCTTGGCCAGCGGCCCGATCTGATCCAGCGAGCTGGCGAAGGCCACCAGGCCGTAGCGACTGACGCGTCCGTATGTGGGCTTCAGCCCCACCACGCCGCAGAATCCTGCGGGCTGGCGTATGCTTCCTCCGGTATCGGAGCCCAGGGCGTAGATGCAGGCGTCGGCAGCGACTGCCGCCGCCGATCCGCCGCTGCTGCCGCCTGGCACGCAATCAAGGTTCCACGGATTATGGGTGGTGAAGAAGGCCGAGTTTTCCGTGGAGGAGCCCATGGCGAACTCGTCCATATTGGCTTTTCCCACCATTACGGCATTGATCGTGTTGAGCTTCTCAATTACGTGCGCGTCATAGGGCGGCACGAAGTTCTCCAGCATTTTGGATGAGCAGGTGGTGATAACTCCCCTGGTGCACATATTGTCCTTGATGATGGCCGGTACTCCTGTCAGGGGATTGCACCTTCCCTCGGCGATGGCCCTGTCCGCATCCTCGGCGCTCTTGATAGCGTGATCTGAAGTAATTCGCACGCAAGCGCGTATCTTGCCGTCCACAGATTCGAGGTATTTGAGAACGGCGCGCGTCAGCTCGACCGAGGAGACTTTTTTCTCCTTGAGCAGGGTGTGGCACTCGTGTATGGTCAGGCGGTGAAGGTCCTTCATCGGTTACTCCAGGACTGCATTTACCTTGAAGTAGTTTTCCTCCCGGTCTGGCGCATTTGCCAGTACGTCACCAGCCGGCAGCGAAGGCCCGGCCTCGTCCGTGCGATAGATGTTTTCCAGTGCTACCGACTGCGCTGTGGGAGGGAGTCCCTCGGTGTCGGCCTGGCTGAGTATGTCGAAGTTTTCGAGTATATTGGAGAGCTGTGTGCGGAACTTCTCCACCTCGGGATCCGAGATGCCCAACCGGGCCAGCAGAGCAATATGTCTAACTTCTTCGTCGGTTAATTTCATCGCAGCCTATCCAAGAGTTCTGAGTTCAATTTGCAGTTGAGCATTATAACATAGAATGAATATAACAGGCTTGCTAAATTAAAAGCTAATCCCGGGTCCATCTGTATCCGCTGAGCGCCCAGAGCACTACATTCGTCCCGTAGAATACCCAGACCAGGCAGAACATCACCTGTGAGATGTTGCCCAAGTTGAGATTATAAACCTCGCCCGCTATCTCGGTGATATACCAGCAGGTGGCAGCGATGGCCACCATCCAGGCGTTGGGCTTGGGATAAAGCTGGCGTCTGACAGTCTCCCAGGCCAGCCAGGTCGTGGTGCAGAAGAAAGCCGTATAGGCCGGACCGATCACGGCGTGCCCGACGCGCGCCATGTCGTTCCACAGCACCGCTATTGCGACCACCGCTGATCCGTAAATGAGCACCGGCAGCCATATCTCGGACAATTTAAAGGTCTTGAAATAGCCGAAGCCGCGGCCTACACGGATTATCAGGAAGATGTGTGCGATGATGGAGAGCACACCTCCGATCATGAAGGTCAGCCCTCCCACGGTCATGCCCGGCACTGCTACCACCACGCTCATCAATATGTCGGTGGGCAGCATGCAGCAGAAAGCCAGTAGCAGCAGAATCCAATCCTTTTTCTCCAGCGCATATTTACCCGCGATGAGCACGATGATCATGGAGAGCAAAGTGATGCCCGGCTTGGCGATGGCGGGATAAGGGCTTTTGATCTGAAAGAGGTAGTTGGTCCAGTCGATGCCGAAGACCGATCCTGCCAGGAGCAGAGTGGCGCCCAGCAAAATGAAAACCCACGTCCTTCTCGTCCCCGCCAGTAACAGCCCCTGAACTTCTTTGTCTTTCATATCTGCCTCCAGTTACACTTTCACGTAAATCCGACGCCTATTATAGCTTATTCGGACTTGACCGAGATAGGACTATTTGAGCGCGTTCGAGCTACGATGCTATAATTTGCCCTGTATTCCATGGGATGCAAACATGTTTGAAAAGCTTGAAGCAATTGAAAAGCGCTACCAGGAGCTGGGTGAATTAATCGCCCAGCCGGAAGTTTACAATGATTTTCAGCGTGTGCAAGCACTTTCGCAGGAGCGGGCCGCCATCGAGGATGTTGTAAATAAATACAGGCAATACAAGTCGGTGGGAAAGGCCCTCGCCGATACCGAGGCCATGATCGAGGGAGGTCTCGATGCCGATATGCTGGCTATGGCCAAGGAGGAGCTGGCATCTTTAAAGGCAAACCAGGAGGCACTACTGAATGATCTGAAGATGTCGTTGCTGCCCAAGGACGCCAGCATAGACAAGGATGCCATTGTGGAGATAAGGGCGGGCACCGGCGGGGATGAGGCTGCGCTCTTTGCCGCGGATCTGTACCGCATGTACTCGCGCTACGCACAATCTAAAGGCTGGCAAGTTGAGTTAATCGACAGCAACCAGAACGAGATGGGAGGTTTCAAGGAGGTCATATTTGAGGTCAGAGGAAAGGGCGCCTATGGACGCCTCAAATACGAGAGGGGCGTGCACCGCGTCCAACGCGTGCCGGTTACCGAAGCGTCAGGCAGGATACATACCTCGGCGGCTACCGTTGCGGTATTGCCTGAAGCGGAGGAGATAGACATACACATCAACCAGGAGGATCTACGCATCGATATCTTCCGCAGCGGTGGCGCCGGAGGCCAGAATGTCAACAAGCTGAGCACGGCCGTGCGCATCACGCATATCCCCACGGGTATCGTGGCGGTCTGCCAGGACGAAAGGTCGCAGCTGCGAAACAAGCTGAAGGCCATGGCGGTTCTGCGGGCCAGGCTATACGATATAGAGCAGCGCAAGCATCAGGACGAGGTCACGGAGGAGCGCCGCTCGCAGATCGGTAGCGGGGACAGGTCGGAGAAGATACGCACCTACAATTTCCCCCAGGACCGCCTGACCGACCACCGCATCAACCTCAGCCTGCACGGTTTGCCGCGCATCATGGACGGCGACCTTGATAAGCTGATCGAAGCGCTGGCTACGGATGAGCAGTCACGGCTGCTTCAGGAAAGCAAACTGTGACCTGCGCGGAGTGGCTGCGTAGATACACCTCTATATTTCAAAAGGCTGGTATTGACCAGGCGGCAGAGGAGGCGATCGTATTACTCTGCCATACCCTATGTGGGGATAAGGCCGCCGTTTTATCTCAGCCGGAGAGGACGCTTACGGGCATAGAGATCAGTGTTCTTGAGGGAATGGCCGAGCGTCGGCTGCGGCGTGAACCTGCAGCTTACATCGCAGGCGAAAAGGAGTTTTTCGGCCTCAGCTTTTTCGTTGACTCCCGGGTGTTGATACCCCGGCCTGAGACGGAGACACTGGTGGAGGCCGCCATCGAGTTCCATCGTAAATGGGTCGCAAACAACAGAAGGCGTATGTTGGTGGCCGACATCGGAACAGGCTGCGGCAATATTGCAGTAGCCCTGGCTGTGCATCTTCCGGAAACTCGTCTGTATGCCGTAGATAGCTCGCTGGCCGCACTCGAGGTTGCCACTGCCAATATTCGTCGTCACAGGTTGGGAGAGCGGATAACGGTAATACACGGAAATTTACTAGAGCAAATCAATCAGGGAATGGATTTGATCGTGGCCAACCTGCCCTATATACCACGGAGCGACCTGTTCGGGTTACAGCCGGAGATACGTTTGTATGAGCCGGTATCCGCCCTGGATGGCGGCGAGAGCGGCACTGAACTGGTCGAGGCGCTGATAGAGCAGGCTGTGGGAAAACTGGCCGGTGGCGGCGCCATGTTTTTAGAGATTGGACAGGATCAGGGAATAGGCCTGAAGCAATTGGCATGCAGGGCACTGCCAAGCGCTGATGTAACGTTTATCAAGGACCTGTCAGGCATCGACCGCTGCATGGCGATCTTATTGCCGGCGTAAACTTTTATTACACTACGGTAAACTCAGCCTGCAGAGCTATATTTTTCGACGATGTGCCCACCATGACCTTGAACAGGCCGGGTTCCACAACAGGCTTCATATCGTTCCCGTAAAATGCCAGCTCCTCAACGGGTAGGTCGAAAGTTACTTCTGTTGATTGGTCCGGTTGCAGGCTGACACGTTTGAACCCTTTCAGTTGTAGCACCGGCCGGGTCAGGCTGGCAACAACGTCATTGACATAAAGTTGCACGACCTCATCGCCGGTCAGTTTGCCCGTGTTCTTAATAACGCATGTGACAGTTACTTGTCCATCGAACCTCACGCGCGTGGGAGAAATGACAAGGTTGCTCAGTTTAAATGTGGTATAGCTGAGGCCATAGCCGAACTCGTAGAGCGGGCCAGTCGGGCAATCCGTATAGTCACCCCAGAACTGGGATTTACCTGCGTTGGGTTTGAGTCCATAGTAGATGGGTACCTGTCCCACATTATGCGGGAAGGTCACTGGCAGTTTGCCTCCCGGATTATAACGACCGAACAGTACATCCGCCAGGGCATTGCCGCCCTCTTCCCCGGGTTTCCATGCCCATACTATGGCTGGTATCTTCTCGACCATCCAGCCCAGCTCCATTGGCCGACCGTCCATCACCACCAGCACCACAGGCTTACCCGTATTATAGACAGCAACGGCCAGATTCTCCTGTATCCCGGGAAAACGCAGTGTGGCGGAGTCGCGCATCTCTCCGCAGGTGCACTCTGTTGTCAGGCCGGACTTGCCTCCCAGCGCAAGTATTACGATGTCGGACGTCGTGGCTATTTGTACTGCTTCTTCAATCCCTTTGTCCGATGTTCTATCGTATTTGCAGTCACAAACATAGCGCACCTCAGTTTCTGCGCTTACAGCGGAACGTATCCCGTCTAGGAGGGTCGTTACATATACCGGAATCATGTCGGGCTGTATCCCCTCCGGCGGCAGTTGGCAGTTCAGCGATTGTGCCGTAATGGCAGTCAGCCCGATGTGTGCCGGGTATGTATAGTCCCCGAGCTGAAGCCGGGCTTCGTTTGCGGTCGGGCCGATGACCGCGAGTCTTTTAATATCAGCTGACAGCGGCAGCAGTCCGCCGTCGTTCTTGAGCAGGACGATCGACTTGTGAGCAGCTTCCAGGGCCAGTTTGCGGTCGGCGCCTGTATCGAATATCTTTTTCACGTCGGGTGGATCGACGTAAGGATTTTCAAACAGCCCCAGCATGAATTTAATCTTTAGTACATTGAAAACTGCCCTGTCGACAACAGCCAACGGCAGTTCACCGCTTTCGATTTTTTCTTTCAAACCTGCAGTAAAGCAGTCACCTCGTGGAAGCTCCAGATCGATACCCGCAGAGATTGCCAGGACCGCGGCCTCCAGTCTGTTTTTTGCCACGTGATGGTGTGTATTAAGCATCTGGACGGCGAAATAATCGGATACTACAATTCCGTCGAAGCCCCACTCATCCCGCAAGATCTTTGTCATCAGCTCCTTTGAGGCTGCGCAGGGTACGCCGTCGATTTCCTGGTAGGCGTTCATGACAGAGAGCAGTCCGGCAAGCCGAACTGCCTTGTCGAACGGGTACAGGTAAATCTCTCTAAGCTGACGAGGTGGTATATCCGCAGGGGCGTGGTTCAGTCCTGCCTCGGGCTTGCCATATCCGACGAAATGCTTAGCAGTGGCGATTACGCCTTTTGAGATGTCGTTGCCCTGCAGCCCCTTGATGTAGGCAGCCCCCATTTTTGCGACCAGATAGGGATCCTCACCGAACGTTTCCTCTATCCGGCCCCACCTCGGATCGCGGACTACGTCCAGCACGGGGGAAAGCCCCTGCCTCACTCCGACTGCCAGCATCTGCCTGCGGATGACTTCAGTCATCCGCCTAATTAGGTCGGGATCCCAGGTGCTGGCCATGCCGATAATCTGAGGAAAGACGGTGGCCTCCCGTGCCATAAAACCGGTCAGGCATTCTTCATGTACGATGGCCGGAATGCCCAGACGGGTTTCTTCCACTAGAAACCTTTGGAGGTCGTTGACAAACTTGGCAATCCGATTTGGCTCCAGTCCGGTGCCGACACCGGCACGACTGGCCTGTCCAAGCCCGTTACTGAGCAAATCCCTGGCTTTAGATGATGAGAAATTATCCTCTTCAAGCAGCTCCATCGCCCATACCGAGCCAATTTGCGCAACCTTCTCCTCGAAATTCATCCTGGAGACGAGGTCCTGAGCTCTATCAGACGCAGGTCTGGAGGCATCCCTGTATATTTCCATTTCAATCTCCCATCGCCGGCAGTCCGGCGCTATGTGTATCGTTTAATGTATGAGGCGTTCTGCTCATAGAATTCCAATAGCGAAGGATAGAGCGATGTGTATAGCCTGTAAAGGTGCAGATACCTCTCCCCTGTCGTACCGTCGGGCTGCCGACTATCTTCAACTGTGATAAACGTTTCGCACGCATCTTCAACCGATCTGTGAAAGCCGGCGCCGACGTTTGCCAGTATAGCTGCGCCGTAGGCCGGGCCTTCGTCGCTGTTCATTCTCTGCACGCACACACCCAATATGTCGGCTGCCATCTGCCGCCAGAGGTGGCTTCTGGCACCTCCGCCGGAGAAGCTTATGACTGGTACCGTTGCCCCGCACTTCCTGCCAAGCTCCATGCAATCCCTGAGGCTCAGGGTGATTCCCTCCATAACGGCCCTGGCCAGATGCGCCCGTGTATGACGCAGCGTAAGGCCTATGAAAGCGCCGGTGGCATGCGGGTTGGCATGGGGCGTCCTTTCCCCTGCAATATAGGGGAGGAACAGAAGTCCTTCAGACCCTGCCGCAATTCGTTCGGCCATGCCGGTAATGATCTCGTAAGGGTCTATGCCTTTTGCTCTGGCCTGCTCCTTAATATCCTGGCAGAGGCTGTCGCGGAACCATCGCAGTGAGCCGCCGGCGGCCATGGTAACTGCCATTAGATGCCACTTGCCGGGGACTGCGTGGCAAAAAGAATGAAGCCTGGCCTGCGGGTCATAAGTGTACGTGTCGCAGTGCCAGAATAGTACTCCGCTGGTGCCCAGCACGCATGATGCTTTGCCGGCTGATACGATGCCACTGCCCACAGCCTCTGCAGCCTGGTCCCCACCGCCGCCCACCACCGGTGTTCCCGGTGCAAGGCCTGCAATCGCGGCAGATTCCCGGCTGATATGGCCGCTGACCGCGATGGATTCATAGCATTCGGGCATCCAGGCCGGCGGCAGTTCGAGCGCCTGCAGCATTTCCTGCGACCATTTGCGCTCTCTGACGTTGAAAAGCAGGGTGCCGGAGGCATCGGAGACCTCGGTGGCCATAGCGCCGGTCAGCCTGTATCGCAGATAGTCCTTGGGCAGCAGTACTTTATTAACCTTGGCATAAATGTCCGGCTCATTCTGCTTAAGCCAGAGTATCTTGGGTGCAGTGAATCCGGCCAGCGCCCTGTTCGATGTGAGCTGGATCAGCCGCTCCTCACCCACTATTGCCGTTATCTGTGCGCATTGCTCTGCCGTCCGCTGGTCGTTCCAGAGCATGGCGGGCCTGAGGACAAATCCCTGTGAATCCAGAAATACTGACCCGTGCATCTGTCCCGAGAGGCCGATGGCAGCTATGCCAACCATGCCTCCGTACACCTGCTTGGCACTGCTCAGGCAATCCCTGATGGCCATTACCGTAGCCTGCCACCAAAGTTCCGGCTCCTGTTCGATCCAATATGGCCTTGGCGTTAGCAATGGATATGAGGCATCAGCAGATGCCGCAACCTTTCCCTCAGAGTTGACGAGAATGGCCCTCACGCCTGTAGTGCCGAGGTCGATGCCGAGAGTGCAATCCATCTCCTTCTCCTGACCATGCCCCCTGTCTGTCTAACTGATAGCATAGAACCGGCATACATACATGTCAATCATTTATACAAATCACTTGATTATGCAGTCGCCAGTTGTTAGACTAACCGTCATTGACCTGATGCTGGCGACGGGAGGTGTGCCGTATGACGATAAAGCAGCCATTCAAGACTACCTATGATTGGGGATACCTAGAAAAGGTGTTGAGGCGAGAAATCAAAGATGGCCCCGTCCCCATCATCGAGCTGTTTCCCGATCCTGAGGTCATGTCGGAGGTCACCGGTATTGATTATCCGGCCGCTAGGGAGGTCGAGATCTTCACAAACTCCGGTCAACTTGTCGACGATCAGGAAGCTCTGGAGATGGGCATACGTCTGATAGACCTCAATGTAGCTTTCAGTAAGATGGTCGGCTACGATTATGTGACCATGATACCAGTGATTCCGCTGAAGAAAGCACGCAGGGAGTTAGCCGATGATGACGACATTCGCAGGCAGAAGCGTGCCTGGCAAGAAGAGGGCAAGGGCATTATTACCACGCGTGAGGAATATGAGAATTACCCGTGGCCGACGGCCGACCAGATAAGCATGCTGGCGCTCGATTATGCAACGGGTTGTATACCAGACGGCATGAAAATTATGGTTATGTACAACGGCATATACGAAGACCTGAGCGAGCTGATGGGTACCGAGCAGATGGCCATCAAGAGCGTGGAGGAACCGGAGCTGGTAGACGATATTCTGGAGCAGCTCACGCGCGTTGCCGAGTATGCCATCGAGAAATCTGCCAAACATGAAGGCACAGGCGCTATATTTTACTCGGATGACCTGGGCTTTAAAGGGGGCACAGTCCTTTCTCCGCGTTTTCTGAGGAAGCACTATATCCCGCGGCTGAAACGCATTATTGACGTTGCCCATGGGCATGGGAAACTGGTTCTAATGCACAGCTGCGGCCAGGTTATGGCTATAATGGAGGACCTGATTGCTGCAGGAATAGACGGAAGGCACAGCTTCGAAGACGCCATCCTGCCGGTGGAGCAATGGTACGATAAATTCCATGATCGGGTGGCCATATTGGGTGGAGTGGATATGGATTTGCTGGCAAGGGGTTCGGAAGGAGACGTAAAAACTCGCACACGGCAAATACTGGAGCACTGCGCGCCCGGGGGTGGTTACTGCATGGGTACAGGCAATTCAGTCGCCAACTACCTAAATATCGAGAACTACTATGCCATGCTGGATGAGACACGCAAATGGAATGTGGAGCATGGGTTTTGACATCTATATAAGGTTAAGGTAAACTTTCCGATTGGTTAAATTCTTTAGCCAAATATCGTATTTAGGGGTGATTTGTTACCATGAACATGATCGTCTGCTGTAAACAGGTACTCGATCCCGAAGCAGCGCCAGCCACCTTCAAACTGGATGCTGCCAATAACAGGATGGTCCAGCCGCCTGAGGTCAAACCGGTGGTAAACCCGTATGACGAGCAGGCTGTCGAGGCTGCCCTGCGCATCAAGGACAAGGACAAGGCTGCCCACAAGGTGACCATCATCAGCCTTGGCAACAATCTTGTGCGTGACGTAGTTAAAAAACCGCTTTCCATGGGCGCTGATGAGCTTATATTGCTCGAAGACGCTGCATTCGAGGGCGGAGACAGTTTCTCAGTTGCCACGGCACTGGCAGCAGCCATTAAAAAGATCGGAGCTTTCGACCTGATTTTCTGCGGCAGGCAGGAATCTGAATGGGATGACGGGCAGGTCGGCTCAGGCCTAGCCGAGCTGCTGGGAATACCAAGTGTTACGGTAGCCAAGAAGGTTGATGTCCTCGACGGTGGCAAAGTGAGGGTTGAGCGCGTGGTCGCAGATGGCTTCCAGGTGCTGGAGGTCCAGGGCCCCGCTCTTATTACCGTAAGCAATGAGCTTGGTGAAGCGCGCTATGCTACATTGAAAGGCATTATGGCTGCCAGTAAAAAACAGCCGGTTGTATGGAAACCTGCGGATATCGGAGTGGATGCCAGCAAGGTCGGAGCTGCAGCCAGGAAATCTAAAATCGTCAAGCTGTTCCAGCCGGTCAAAGAGGGCAAATGCGATATCGTCAGCGCCGATTCACCGGCAGAGGCAGCGGCCCTGCTCGCCAACAAACTGCGCGAAGCCAAGGTTATTTAAAGCTACAGACAGGATAATTAATTAGGAGGATACAATGGCTGATAATAAAGGAATTCTGGTCGTCGGTGAAGCTGCTGAAGGCAAACTTCTCCCGATTACCGCTGAGATACTGGGTGCCGGCAGAAAACTTGCCGATGAGCTCAAAGAGCCTCTGGTATGCATCATTATCGGTGCAGGCCTGGGAGACACCGGTAAGGCGGCCGTAGCAGCCGGCGCGGACAAGGTACTGCTGGCCGAAGATGCGCAGCTGAAAGATTACGAGAACTCCACCTATATGCAGGTCATGGAGAAAGCCGTGGCTGAGCTGGCTCCCAAGGTTATTATCATGGGGCAGACCGCCAATGGGCGAGACCTGGCGCCCAGGCTGGCCTTCAAACTCGGTGTAAGCGCTGTGATGGATTGTCTGGAACTGGCCATTGAGGGCGGAAAGCTGCAGTGCACACGCCCGGTCTACGGAGGCAACGCAAAGGCCATTTTCACTTCCGATGCTATCCCGCAGATAGCCACCCTGAGGGTCAAGGCCGGGACTCCCCTGACTCCCGATGCCGGCCGCGCAGGCGAGGTTGTCGCCTTCGCAGTTGCCCTGGATGCTTCCAAGATAAAGGCCAAGGTACTTGAGACCGTTAAAGAGGAAGTCGCCGGCGTGAAGATCGAGGATGCCGCGGCAGTTGTTGCGGGCGGACGTGGAATGGGTGGCCCCGAGCCTTTCACCAAAGAGCTGGCGGAACTGGCCAAGATTCTCAAGGGCGCTGTCGGTGCATCCAGGCCTCCCTGTGACAATAAATGGGTCCCCGATTCCATTCAGATAGGCCTGACCGGCAAGATCATTGCCCCTGAGCTCTATATCGCGGTCGGCATTTCCGGCTCGAGCCAGCATATGTCAGGCTGCTCCGGCGCCAAGTGCATCGTGGCCATAAACAAGGACCCCGAGGCCAACATCTTTAAAGAGGCGCGCTTCGGCGTTGTCGGCGACTGGAAAGCGGTGCTTCCGGCCTTCACAGCCAAGGTCAAAGAGCTGGTCTCATAGCAGTTATTGGTTTCAGATAAATAAATATAAATACCCCGC
>DAOUFT010000014.1:0-5000 GCA_034429855.1 Dehalococcoidia bacterium | reverse complement strand
CCTATTTTTAACTGCCTGAGCAAGGCTTCTAGGTTGTCTCTGGCTCCCTCGGCCAATACCTCAACATCGCCCGACGGCATGTTTCTGACCCAGCCTTTGAGCGAAAGGTTCCTGGCAGCACGGTGCGTGAATGCGCGGTAGTATACTCCCTGTACTTTACCGTGTATGATGGCTCTAAATCTGGCCAGATCGGACGTTCGGCCGTTATTCAGGGAAATCCTCTTTTTTTCCTTTCTTCCTGATCACTTCAACTTCGGCTACCGGCTCGAAAATCGAGGGCGCCGCTTTCTTTGCGTCTTTTCTGGGTTTTTTATGCTCCTTCTGGAATTTATCTTTAGAACCCATAACAATTCTCCTTGAATCATATTATGCGCTCAGCTAAGTCTAACAAATAAAACACGGGCAAGTAAAGATGTAGCGGGAAAGAAAATTTACCTTGACTTTTAGCTATGCCCCATCTATAATTCGTGTTTGTCGTCTGATTTAAGTACTGATAGGACGCCTTGTTGCCCGAGTGGCGCAATGGCAGCGCAACCGACTTGTAATCGGTAGGTTAGCGGGTTCGACTCCCCTCTCGGGCTTAAGATCTGATGACCGGTATGGAGGGATGCCGGAGCGGCCAATCGGAGCAGACTGTAAATCTGCCGCCCTAAGGGCTACGTAGGTTCGAATCCTACTCCCTCCACCAGTATCCCTTTTTGAATTTTGTAGATTTAAAATATTTTATTGTATAATTTGTAGTCGCATCTTCGGGATGTGTTATATAATATTAGGCTATTTGCCCACATAGCTCAGTCGGTAGAGCACGTTCTTGGTAAGAACGGGGTCATCAGTTCGAATCTGATTGTGGGCTCAGAATTGAAGGAGGTTTTACCATATGGCAAAGAAAGTATTTGAGCGAAAGAAGCCGCATTTGAATGTGGGCACCATAGGTCATGTAGATCATGGCAAGACCACGTTGACCGCCGCCATTACTTTAGTCTTGTCCAAACAGGGCATCGGCGATACTGCGTTCCGTCCTTTCGATAGCATCGATAATGCGCCGGAGGAAAAGGCCAGGGGCGTTACCATCGCCATAGCTCATATCGAGTATGAAACCAAGAAAAGGCACTACGCCCATGTGGACTGTCCGGGCCATGCCGACTATATCAAGAACATGATCACCGGTGCAGCCCAGATGGATGGTGCAATACTGGTCGTTAGCGCTCCTGATGGCCCCATGCCACAGACCAGGGAACACATCCTGCTCGCCAGGCAGGTGGAAGTGCCCGCCATGGTTGTGGCTCTGAACAAAGTCGATGCCATGGAAGACGAGGAACTGCTCGAGCTGGTAGAGATGGAGCTTAGGGACCTGCTGACCAAGTATAACTTCCCGGGGGATAAAATTCCCATCGTCCGCGTCAGCGCGCTGAAGGCGCTGGAATGCGGGTGTGGCAAACCCGACTGCAAGTGGTGCAGCGGTATTCTCAAGCTGATGGACGCCGTTGATGATTACATTCCTCAGCCGGTCCGCGCGGTGGACAAGCCGTTCCTGATGCCCATTGAAGACGTGTTTGGTATTAAGGGGCGCGGCACCGTAGTCACCGGCAGGATCGAGCGTGGGATTATCAAAGTTGGTGATGAGGTTGAGATCGTCGGAATCAAAGAAACCAGAAAGACGGTTGTGACAGGTGTTGAGATGTTCCACAAACAGCTCGAGGCCGGAGAAGCAGGCGATGCGGTCGGTTGCCTTATAAGGGGCATCGAGCGTGATGATGTAGAGAGGGGGCAAGTGTTGGCCAAGCCGGGCACCATTAAGCCCCAAACACATTTCGAGGGTGAAGTCTACGTTCTCACCAAGGAAGAGGGCGGCAGGCATACACCTTTCTTCAACGGATACAAACCACAGTTTTATATCAGAACACTGGACATTACCGGACAGGTCGAGCTGCCGCAGGGCGTTGAGATGGTTATGCCGGGCGACAGCATTAAAATGAGTATCAAACTGATTTACCCCGTTGCACTCGAACAGGGCATGCACTTTGCCATCCGCGAGGGCGGAAAGACGGTTGCTTCAGGCGTAATCACTAAGATACTTGGATAAGAGATGGCAAAGAAAGGTGATGCTCGGGGTGTAGTTTACATGGCATGTACGACTTGCCAGGAGAGGAATTACACCTCAGAAAAAAATAAGAAGAATGACTCACAGCGTCTGGAACTGAAAAAGTATTGTCCCCGTTGCCGAAGTCATCAGCTCCACCGGGAGACCAAGTAACAAGGTGGCTACTAAAGAACAGGCGAAGGTTTTAACGCCTGCCAAGGCAAAGGACCAGGCATTTCAGGACAATAAAAGTCAGGCGCCGGTAAAGGCCAAGAAGCCACAGGTTCAGCCGTCTCCGCCCAAGAAGCGACGGTTTACCTTCTTCTCCGACATCATCGGAGAGCTGAAAAAGGTAGTCTGGCCGACAAGGAATGAGACCGTACGCCTGACACTGATCGTTCTGGGGCTATGCATTGTCATGGGCGTAATACTGGGTGCCGTCGATTACGGTTTTTCAGAGCTTGTGGCAAGAGTATTCTTAGGTGGCAAGTAGTGTGACCGTTGATGCCAATGCAAAGTGGTATATCATTCATACCTACGTAGGCCACGAGGAGAAAGTTAAAAACAAGCTGCTGCAGCGTATCAAGTCGATGGATGCAGGCAATAAAATCCTCGACGTGGAGATACCTAAAGAGAACGAGATTGAAATCAGGTCCGGGCAGCGCAGGACCGTTGAGAAAAAAATGTTCCCCGGTTATCTTCTGGTCCGTATGGCTATGGATCATGAGAGCTGGAAGGTAGTCAGGGAAACCCCGGGGGTCACAGGCTTTGTCGGCGATGGCAAAGAAGCTACACCGCTGCAGGAAAACGAGGCCAGCAAGATCCTCAAGCAGAAAGAGGAAGGCGTAGCACAGGTTAAAATCAGGTTCAAGAAAGGAGAGAACGTCAGGGTGGTCGACGGTCCATTCACGGACTTCATCGGCACTGTGGACGAAATAAATATGAGCAAGGGCAAAGTTAAAGTCATGCTGACCCTCTTCGGAAGAGAGACTTCGGTAGAGCTGGACTTCCTGCAAGTGGAGAAACTATAAGATGGCCAAGAAAGTTAAAGCGATCGTCAAGTTACAGATACAGGCAGGCAAAGCAACACCCGCCCCACCAGTCGGCCCCGCTTTGGGCCAGCACGGTGTCAATATCATGGGTTTCTGCAAAGATTACAACGACCGGACCAAGTCGTTCGAGGGCTCCATCGTTCCGGTGGAGATCACGGTATACGAGGACAGGTCGTTCACTTTCATTACCAAGACGCCGCCGGCCTCGGACCTGCTGAAGAAGGCGCTGGGTGTTGAGAAAGGTAGCGGCGCCACGCCTACGCAGATTGTGGGGACGATATCGAAGGCGAAGGTCAATGAGATCGCCAAGGTCAAGCAGAAGGACCTTAATGCACTGGACCTGGAAGGTGCAGCGCGTATCATCGAGGGAACTGCCCGGAGTATGGGCATCAAAGTGGAGTGATTTCATGGTTACCAGAGGTAAGAATTATAGAGAAGCCGCCAAGCTGGTTTCACGCGATAAGACCTATGATCCCAGGGAGGCTGTGGCCATTGCCAAGAAATCGGGTTATGCCAAGTTCGACGAGACGGTCGAGCTGCACCTCAGGATGGGCGTAGATCCCCGTGCGGCCGACCAGCAGGTTAGAGGAACAGCGTTATTGCCCAACGGCTTGGGCAAACAGGTCAGAGTCGTGGTGTTTGCCCAGGGCGAAGGCGCGAGGCTGGCCACGGAGGCCGGCGCCGAGTATGTAGGCGCCGATGACCTGGTGAAAAAGATCGAGGATGGCTGGGTGGATTTCGATGTCAGCATAGCCACTCCTGACATGATGGGCAAGGTTGGCAAGCTGGGTAAGATTCTTGGACGGCGCGGACTGATGCCCAATCCCAAGGCCGGCACTGTTGTCGCTGCCGCAGACCTGCCAAGGGCGATCAACGAGGTTCGTAAAGGGCGTGTTGAGTTCAGGCTCGACAGGACTGCCATTATACATGTTCCGGTCGGCAAGAAAAGCTTTGACGAAGATAAACTCTACGAGAATCTTATGTCGGTTATTGAGGCCATTACCCGCGCCAGGCCGAGCGGCGCAAAGGGGCAGTATATCAAGACGGCGTCGGTCTCGACCACCATGGGACCCGGCATCAAGCTCGATATCAAGTCGATAACGGATATTGCTTTAAGCGCATAAATATCATTATAGAATTGAATAATATCAGCCGTTGACAGCGGGCGCCGCAAGGCTTAATAGTATGCCCGCCGAGGTTACCATCGGGTAGAGCTACTGGCTGCTCCCCGGGCAATCCTCGTGCAACGGCACGAGGATAGTTTTTTATAGGAGCTTTAATATGTTACGCAAACAGAAAGAGGCGGTTATCGAAGAGCTGGCCGGCAATCTCAGTAAATGCGTCGTTGCCGTCGCCACGGATTACCGCGGCCTGACCGCAAAAGAGATGGTACAGCTGCGAAGGCAAATGCATCAACAGGGTGTGGATTACCGGGTGGTCAAGAATACACTCATGCGATTCGCTGCGGAGAAAGCCGGGGTGAAAGGTCTGGACGAGTTCCTGACCGGTCCCATGGCCATTGCGCTGAGCTACGATGACGCTGTAAAACCTGCCAAAATACTGATAGATCACATCAAGTCCGCCAACTCGGCGCTAAAGGTCAAGGGTGGTGTACTGGGTGATAAGGTGCTCACAGCCGCTGATGTGATCAACCTTGCAGCCACTCCGTCGAAGGAAGTGCTGATCAGTCAGCTGCTGGGACGGCTGAAATCACCGGTGTATTCACTGCATTTTGTGCTCAGCTCACCGCTGCGGGGGCTGGTTGGGGTGCTGCAAGCCAGAGTGAAGCAGCTCGAGGGCGCTTGAGGAAGGCAATTACAGGGCCATAAACCCTAATTAAGAATAATTTGCATTAAACGAATAACAGG
>DAOUFT010000013.1:0-19948 GCA_034429855.1 Dehalococcoidia bacterium | reverse complement strand
GAGCGCTTCAAAAAGTTTTTGAAAATGATACAGAGCAAAGACCTGATGCCGTCCGGCTCCATGACTGACCCCAAGGGGGACCGCAGCCTGGCGCCCAGCCAGCAGAAGGACCCGGACCTGTATGTACACGTTGTCGACAGGAAGAAGGACGGCATCGTGGTGAGCGGCGCCAAAGTGCATATCACGGGCGCGGTGAACTCACACGGACACCTGGTCATGCCGACGTCCGCTATGCGGGCCGAGGATAAAGACTACGCCGTCTGCTTCTACGTGCCGATCGACGCGCCGGGGGTGCTGCACGTTTTCGGCCGCCAGTCCAACGATACGCGCAAATGCGAGTGCTCCATGGACCAGGGCAACGCCGAATACGGCTGCGTAGGCGGCGAGGCTCTAATAGTCTTCGACAAGGTATTCGTTCCCAATGAGCATGTTTTTATGTGCGGCGAATACGATTTCGCCGTTGAGCTGGTGGAGCGCTTTGCCACCTTCCACCGCCAGAACTACGGAGGCTGCAAGGGCGGCCTGGCCGACGTGCTGGTGGGGGCCGTTTTCGCGCTGGCGCAGGCGCAGGGCACCGCCAAAGCATCGCATATAAGGGACAAGATGGCCGAGATGATTCACCTGACAGAGCCCATTTTCTGCTGCTCGATCGCCTGCTCCTGCCAGGGTTTCCAGCAGCCCGCCGGATGCTACCAGGCCGATCCCCTGCTGGCCAATATCACCAAGCTCAACGTAACCCGCAACGTCTACGAGATAGCCCGGCTGGCGCACGATATCACGGGCGGACTGCTTGCCACCATGCCCTCCGAGTTCGACCTGAAGGATGCAACGGTGGGTTAATGGGTGGACAAGTACATGAAAGGCGTAGCCGACGTCCCGGCCGAGACCAGGATACGTCTCATCCGCCTGATCGACGCCATGACTTGCGGCACCGCCCTGAACGAGTCGATGCACGGCGCCGGCTCGCCTCAGGCACAGAAGATTATGATCGAGCGGCGCGGCAGCTTGGAACGAAAGAAGCGGCTGGCTGAGAAGCTGGCCAAGATCGGCGATCAGCCCTTCTTGGTGTGCTTATAATACCCGACAGGCAGGCCCAAGATTAAAATTGCGCTCAAGTTCTGCGGCTCCTGTAACCCCGAGATCGACCTGTCCTCCCTGGCAGTACAGGTACGCAAATTCGCGCAAGACAGGCAGGATATCGAGATCGCGCCGCCGGATGCCGCGGGATTGGACCTCCTCATCATACTCTGCAGCTGCCGCCGTGCCTGTGCCGATAAGGAAGAGTACAAATCCCAGGCCCGCCGTCACCTCATTATTGCCGGCGAGAGCCTGGACGGCAGCCCGCGCAGCGAGAAACACCTGGCAGCCCTCATCGCCGATCAGATAAGCCGCTCAGCGGGCTGATCATTGTTACTTCAGTCACTTAGTGATTTATATCAAGTTCCCTCCTCCACGCCTGCAATATGATTTTCCTGCAGTTTAATCAACACACGGAGGATAACGTGGCGAGCGAAAAAGGGCTCGCGCTCTAGCTCATCGATTTCCTAGCGCGTGGCATCCCGGACGGTATCCCGCGTCAGCTGCTCCTTCCCAGCCTCTATAAAGTCCTTGGTCCAGGTATAATAGGCTTACGGCTTGATGCCTTCATGGCGACGGAGTTCATTAACGGTCACTTCACGGCGAAAACGCTCCAGCACGATACGGACCTCCACCTGCCTCTGGGAGACAATCTAACCTGCTGCATAAAGCCCATGGTTTTTGGGTTCTGGCTACGGCAGCATCAACTATACCTTTGTTTTCCAGGGACATAATTCCCTCCTTTTACTGTTTAGCCAGTCTACTACCTCACAGGAGCTTGTGCCACCCGTCCAAAGTGTACGGTTATATCGGGTCTTTTTGTGTCCCATTATCGCTAATGGTCTACACTTTATCTTGAAAGTTGTGAACTCAGCTCAGCCAGTATGCCTTGCAGCGTCATTGCTGAAGGACGTCGCAGGTCATGCTTGAGGTAGCTGAGCTGCGCGGGCAAGACGCCCAGCAGGGAGGTCAGGGTGTGGTCGTTGACGCCCAGCGGACCCTGCAGGGAAGCAATCACTTCTGCCGGGTTGGGGAGGTGGGGATAGGCCTGTCGCCCTTGTGAACAAAACCGTTCACTAACTTTGCATAATTTTCAGTAAGGTTGTCGAATGCGATGGAATCTGATCGTAAAAAAGCTGGTCGGGGTGGTCGGATTTGAACCGACGACCACCTGAACCCCATTCAGGTGCGCTACCAGGCTGCGCTACACCCCGTGTCTGAGAGACGAAAATATGTTATCATAGTTAGGCTTCAGCGGGCAATGTGAATTGCCTTAATTTTATTTTATAGACGTGAGGTTTCAGAATTGGCTGGAAAACACCGGAAAGCTAATATCACGAGGACCCCGACTAAACGCCAGGTCTCCAAATGGGAAAAGGAGAAAAGGCTATCCCGGATTATCGGCATCATCACGGGTGTCGTCATTGCTGCCGTGCTGGGTATCACAGGTTACTGGTACTATAGCGAGCAGATCATGCCTTACCAGCAGACCGTATTAAAGGTCAACGATAAGTCATACAATATGGACTACTTCATTAAAATGCTGGACTTCTACTCAAAAGGCCAGTCCAGCGAGATCGTCAGACTGCTGCCGGACATGGTGGCACAGGGTATCGCCCAGAGCCAGGTCATTATAGAGGCGGCGCCTGCAGAAAACATCACTATCGGTGAAGATGAGATAACAAAAGAACTTGAGGAGATGAAACTCGAGAAGAATGATGTGGGTCTCGATATTATCAAAGCCAGGCTTACCACTCGAAAACACTCTGAAATGAAATGCGTGCCCAACCTGCCCGGTCCGGTTGAGCAGGTTGAGGCGCAGGCCATGTTGCTGGAAACCAAATCCATGGCTGACGATCGCCGACAGAAGCTGATACTGGGAGATAATTTCTCCACCATGGCCGGCCTTCTTTCCATCGACTCCACTACGCAGAGCAAAAAAGGCTATCTTGGCTGGGTGCCCAAAGGTTATGAAGACAAGGTGCTGGGCACTCTCAATGACTCCGCCCTTAAGGGCGCGCTGTTCAAACTGAATGTGAAAGAAATAAGTGAGCCCATATATGATGCCAACGTGGAAAAACCTTTTGGCTACTGGGTATTGGAGGTGCTGGAGAAGGACGATGCCAGGGGCATACATGCCAGAGGCATACTGTTCTCTTCACAGGATGATGCCAATGCTGTGAGAGAGAAGCTGGTCAACGGAGCCGGCTGGGACGATCTGGCCAGACAGTATTCCCAACATGAAAGCAAGAACAGGGGTGGTGACCTGGACTGGATTGTACCGGGCATGGATAAAACACAGGTGGCGCGCATACTCAGTGCCCTCGATGTCAAGCAAATAAGCCCGGTAACCCGTGACGAAAGCGTTAAAACGGGTGGCGGTTACTGGATTGTTCAGGTGCTCGACAAGCAGGTGCGTCCGCTTGACGAGAGTATTAAGCAAACGCTTGAACAGGAGTGTTTGGAGAACTGGTTGCAGGGATTGATGAAAACTGCAAAGGTCGAAAACCTTCTTGACCAAAAGCAGAAGGATTTTGCTGTCGATAAAGTCCTGAAGAGCAGGAGCCAGTAGATTTGCATAAGAAGCGTCCGGTCAACATAGGGCTTTTAGGAATAGGCACCATCGGAACCGGTGTGGCCAGGGGCCTTACCGCGAGGAGCCAGATACTGGCGCGGCAGGCGGGCTGCCCGCTTGTCCTGAAAGCGGTGGTCGAGAAGGAATTGTCCAGACACGGATCGGCCGGTCTGAGCCGCGAGATTTTTAGCGATGATTACCGCAGGGTGGTCTACGGAGAAGATATAGACATAGTTATAGAGCTGATCGGTGGAGAATATCCCGCTTTTGACTATATAAAGGAAGCTCTGGCCAATGGAAAACATGTGGTAACCGCCAACAAGGAGGTCATGGCCAAGCACGGCACCGAGCTTCTCTCAATAGCCAAGGCACACCGTGCAGGTCTGCGCTTCGAAGCCAGTGTGGGCGGTGGCATACCGCTTATATCGCCTTTTCAGCGGGATCTGGTTGCCAATGATATTCAGGCCATTTATGCCATTGTCAACGGCACTACCAACTACATCCTGACCCGTATGGCGCACGACAGGCTGGATTTCAACTTGGCGCTTAAGCAGGCCCAGAAACTGGGTTACGCCGAAGCCAATCCCGCCAATGATATCGGCGGACTGGACGCGGCATACAAGCTGGCTATCCTGACCTCGGTGGGATTCGATATGGATGTGAATTTCGACGAGATATTCTATGAGGGGATATCACGGCTCAAGCCGCAGGACTTCAGCTATGCCCAGGAGTTCGGTTACGCAATAAAACTGCTGGCCATAGCCAAACGGTCCGATAATCTGGTTGAAGCTAGGGTGCAACCGGTGCTAATACCTGCCGAATCTCTGCTGGCCAAGGTGGACGGCGTCTATAATGCCATCTACGTCACCGGTGACTTGGTAGGCAACGTGCTCTTTTACGGGCAGGGTGCTGGTCCTTCGGCCACATCCAGCGCTGTGCTGGCAGATGTGATAAATATTGCACAGAATATCAGCGCGGGACGTGACAATGCGCCCCGTTTTATACCCGAGAAAAAATCAGGCATCAAACCTATGTCGGAGATTCAGACCCGTTACTATTTCCGCATGAAGGTGCAAGACAAAGCCGGCGTGCTGGCGCGCATTGCCAGTGTTATGGGGGACCAAGCTATTAGTATTTCCTCCGTCAAGCAGCAGGAATCAGATGCTTCGACCAATACTGCGGAGATCGTCATTATGACGCATCCGGCCAGAGAGAATGCGGTGCAGGATGCCATAAAAATAATCAATAAACTGCCGGTCGTCAAAGAGATCAGCAACTTCATCAGGGTGGAGGCCATCTGAAATGATAAGAGGAGTACTGCACCATTTCAAGGATCATCTGCCGATCACCGGCAAAACGCCCATGATCTCAATGGGCGAGGGTGACACCCCGTTGGTCAAGTCGGTAAACTTGGCCAAGGAGCTGGGTGTGGGTGAGCTGTATTTCAAGCTGGAGGGCTGCAATCCTACCGGCTCTTTTAAGGATCGCGGTATGGTATTTGCCATCGCCAAGGCACTGGAGGCTGGCAGCAAGCAGGCGATTTGTGCGTCGACGGGAAATACCAGCGCTTCGGCTGCAGCATATGGGGCACGCTTTGGCCTGAAGGTTATAATACTGGTGCCTAAGGGCAAGATCGCCATGGGTAAAATGGCGCAGGCTATCGCCTACGGTGCGGAGATCATATCTATCGAAGGCAACTTCGATCAGGCGCTCAAGGTAACCCGCATTCTGGCCGAGAAGTATCCCATAACCCTGGTCAATTCATTGAACCCGTTCCGTATCGAGGGGCAGAAGACCTCATCCTTCGAGATCATAGAAGACCTGGGCGGGCCTCCCGATTACCTTTTTATACCGGTGGGCAACGCAGGCAACATCACCGCTTACTGGAAAGGGTTTAAGGAATGGAGGGATAAGGGGAAAGTAGATAGGGTGCCCGTCATGATGGGATTTCAGGCGGAGGGCGCAGCGCCCATCGTGAAAAACATGATCATCGAGGCGCCGCAGACGATCGCCACGGCCATCCGCATCGGTAATCCGGCCAGTTGGAAAGGGGCTACTGCAGCCAGGGATGAATCGGGCGGGCTGATCGATTGCGTGACCGATGAAGAGATACTTTCTGCATACAAAATGATGGCCGGCCGCGAAGGAGTATTCGGCGAGCCGGCGTCTGCCGCACCGCTGGCAGGGTTGCTCAAGATGATAAAACAGGGGAAAAGCTATAAGGGGAAGAGAATCGTGTGCATCGTAACGGGCAATGGGCTGAAAGATCCGGATATCCCGGTGCGTTACGTGGAACCATTCCCCGAGCTGCCGGCTGAGCTTGATGTGATCGAGAAGCACTTGGGGCTTAAAAAATAATCGCATGTTCCCTGTAGGAGGGTTGATGACATGTTGAAGGTTGTTGCGGAGGATATCGGAGCTTACTATCACCATTATCCCAGGACGGCTGCAATAGTAACGGTCAACCAGGAGGGCAGGAATAACGCTATGGCTGTGGCCTGGCACTGTCCGGTATCTTTCAGTCCGCCGCTTTACGGTATCGCAATTTCTCCAAAACGCTTCAGCTACAATATGATCTGCGGCACCGGTAAATTCGCAATCAATTTTATGCCCTTCGACAAAGCCGATATAATTGCTGCTGTAGGCGGCAGCAGCGGTAAGTTTACTAACAAATTCACGCAATTCGATATTGAGGATGTGCCGTCTATTAAGACAGAAGCGCCGATATTGAAACAAGCGTATGCCGCTTATGAGTGCATGGTTTTCGACAACCGGATTTTCGGAGATCATGCGTGGATCATCGGCAGTGTCGTGGCTGTGCATGCCGACGGAGAGGTCTTCAAGGCGGATGGGACATTGGACCTGGAACATCTGCAGCCAGCGCTGTACATGGGCGCTGAGACATATTGTGCCGTCGATAAGAATACGGTCAGGGTACTGGAAAGGCAGAAATTCGGCGGCGGTTGACAGATCGGCGAGATTACATAATGTTAGATGCTGATAAAATAAAAAAAACGGCGCGCGAGTTTATTGAGGCTATTGGGGATGATCCCAACCGGGAAGGACTGGTGGATACTCCCCAGCGGCTGTCGGAGATGTATGCCGAGCTATTTTCAGGCATCGACATGGATGCAAGGGATGTGCTGTCCACCGGATTCTCGGCCGGACATCATGAGATGGTTATCGTGCGGGATATCCCTTTTTACTCGATGTGCGAACATCATTTTCTGCCGTTTTATGGTGTTGTGCATATCGGATATATACCTAATGCCAGGGGATGGGTGGTGGGTGTATCCAAGCTGGCCAGGGTGGTTGAGATATATTCCAGGCGGCTGCAGCTTCAGGAGAGAATGACCAAACATATAGCGGACGTGATCATGGAATCGCTCAAGCCCGATGGAGTAGCTGTGGTGATCCAGGCGGAACATTTGTGCATGGTTATGAGGGGCATTAAAAAGCCGGGCAGCAATGTGATAACCTCGGCCATGCGTGGTATTTTTGAGAAGAGAGCGGTTACCAGGGCGGAGTTTCTCTCACTGGTGCAGGGTAAATAGACTGTTCATTCATGCCGCAGTGATTCGATAGGGTCCAACTTGGCAGCACGAAAAGCTGGGTAAGTTCCTGAAACAATGCCCGTGCAGATTGCAACCAACAGGGCCATGGCGACGATGTCCAGGGATATAGGCGCGCTGACCGGCATGTTGTTCATCATCTGGCCCCTGATGGCCAGAGAGCCTATTCCTGCCAGACCAAGTCCCAGTATGCCTCCCGATAGGCTGAGCAGTGCCGATTCCACCAGAAACTGGGCCAGGATATCACGCCTTTTAGCTCCGATGGCTTTACGAATACCGATCTCCCTGGTGCGCTCGGTAACGGAGACCAGCATGATGTTCATGATACCGATTCCCCCGACGATGAGAGAGATGCTGGCTACGCTTGCCAGGAAGACCTGGAAGATGGCCATGGATTCGTTCATACGTTTGAGTATCTCCTGCATATCGATAACGTTGAAGTCGTTGTCTTCGTCCGCCCTAATGTGGTGGCGCTGACGCAGTATTTCCGTGATCTGTTCTCGAGCTGCGGTGATGGAATCAGTCTTGACAGCTTCCACAACAATAGTCTGAACGGGGTGCCCCAGGGGGCCGGCCTCCACCCCGAAGTATGATTGCATAGTGCTGAGGGGGATCATGATGAAATTGTCGGCACTGGTGCCCATGAAGCCGCCGCGAGATTCCACTACGCCGATCACCTCAAATTTACGGCCCCCGATGCGCAGGGTTTCACCCACGGCATTGGCCGTACCGAAGAGGTCCTTGTTTGCCTGTGCGCCCAATATAGCCACGCTGTTGTTTCTGCGCATATCGCTGTCGCTGAAGAAGTTGCCCTGGGATATCTTGTAGTTCAGTATTTTCTGAATATCCAGCGTGGACCCCATGATGTTGATGGTCCTGATCTGGTTCCCGTACACTGTTTTAAGCATCTTGGAGTACATGGGAGCTACGGCTGCTACGGCCGGCGCCTTGTTGCTGTTGGTTAAAGCCTCTGCGTCCTCCTGTGTGAGCGTGCCCTCCGCCCTCATACCGCCCATGGTTTGCCGTGTGGAGCCGGATACATAGATGGCATTGGCAACCATGTTTTCAAAGACGGTGGCCATCTGCTGTTGTTGTCCGCGTCCGAACGATACGAGAAAGACGACGGCGCCCACCCCTATTACAATGCCCAATATGGGCAGGAAAGACCGCATCTTGTTGGAGGTCAGAGCCTGCCAGGAGGACAGCAGGTATTCCAAAAAGCTCAACGGACTTTCTCCTGGACGATGCTTCCATCGCGCAGGTAGATGGTACGTCCGGTGTAAGTAGCGATATCTTCTTCGTGCGTAACTATTACTATCGTTATTCCCTTCTTATTCAATTGCTGCAGAAATTCCATAATGCTGTGACTGGTGCGTGTATCAAGGTTGCCGGTGGGTTCATCGGCCAGGATGAGCGGTGGGTTGTTGACCAGGGCGCGCGCAATGGCCACGCGCTGCTGTTCGCCTCCCGACATCTCGCTGGGTTTATGGTGGGCTCGCTGGACGATGCCAACCGCTTCCATGGCTGCCATGGCCTTTTTATGCCGATCTCGGGCCCCGCTATAGATCAGGGGAAGTTCCACATTCATAAGCGCATTCAGCCTGGGCAGCAAGTTATATGATTGAAAGACGAATCCGATTTTCTTGTTGCGCACGGCGGCCAGTTCATCATCGTTCATGTGGCTTACATCTATACCGTCAAGTTCATACTTGCCTCCGTTGGGACGGTCAAGACAACCCAACATGTTCATCATGGTAGATTTACCGGATCCCGACGGCCCCATAATGGAAACCATCTCCCCTGCATCGATGTCCATGCTGACATAATTAAGAGCATTGACCTGTATATCACCGATCCTGTAGATCTTGACAATGTTCTCAAGATGGATCATGGACATAATGACTCGGTTCTCTCTGAAGACGATGATTATTTGATCGTTTCAATAAGGACCATCTCGCCCTCTTTCAGGCCGGAGACAATCTCAGTATTCTTCTTATTCTGTACGCCTGTCTTTACCGGGCGTTTCTCTGTCTTGGCTGAAGATGCGTCTAAGACGACGTCCACCCAGTAATCACCGGACAGACCTTTGATAGCCCGATTGGGCACCTGGAGCACGTTCTCACGCATGCCGGTGATGATATCGGCGGTGGCTGTCAACCCACCCCTTAATCCTTCCGTGTTCTCATCTTTATCCATATATATCTCCACCGGGAAATTGACCACGCCGGATTGCAGCGTGCCGAAGGGTGAAACAAAGCGTACGCTTCCCCTGAGATCCCTGCCAGGCAGAGCATCGACCTTGATGATTGCCGACTGGCCTACCGATACTTTAGTAATGTCGATTTCATCTATAATTCCTTTCATGCGTATGGTCTTGGTGTCCACCAGATATACAGCCGGCTTGGAGGCATAATCGAATTGAGAAAGCTGGTCGTTGGTCTTAACGTCCACTGATACGACTGTGCCGTCGAATGGTGCTATGATCTCAGTCTTGAGAAGGTCCTGTTTGGCCTGTTCAAGGTTAATCATAGCAGTTTCAATAGCTATATTATAGTTGCGCAGCGTCTGCGGATTAAGTCCGGCGCGATAAAAGGTTTCACTTTCATTGAGGATCATATTGCTCATGCGCAGGTCGTGCTCTGCCATGCGCAATTTCTCAGCAGCCTTGACCCGGTCGAAATTATCCTGGTACAGCATGTCCTGAATATCGAAGAGGTACTCGAGCACCTGGCGGGAGATAGCCAGCGACGTGGACGTGTCCGGATAAGTATATGCTCCTGGCAGGCGGGAATTCTGTTTGACGATAGTGTGCACATCCTGCAAAGTGACGGACATCCTGCTGAGAGCAAGCAGAACGGCGGTGTAGTCACCTTCCTCCAGCAGCTTCTGTATGTTGTCAAGGCTGCTGATCTGCGCATCCAGCACGCTCACGATCTTCTTGAGCTCGGGAAAGGATGCTATCGGCTGTTTAAGGTACTCATCATACTGCGTTTGCAATGTATCGAGTTTGGGATCGGCGTAAACCGATCTGGCTGCATCGAGATCGTACCTGGCCAGTGAAATATTGGAAGCCGCATCGGCGTATTTCCCTGTCATCACATATTCTTCGGTTTTAGTAATCTCATCCTGTGCCTGTTCGAAGCGCATAAGTGCCGTGGCCAGCGTGTAGAAAGTTGGATAGTGCGGCCCGCAACAGCCCTGAACGACGTTGTTGATGGCCTGTTCCAGCGCGTACTGCCTGGCTTTGACGTTAAGTAAAAAACTGGTATTGTCCAGTCGGGCCAGCAGAGTGCCAGCCTTCACCGGCTTACCCTCGAGCTTATATTTTTCGGCTGGTATATCCTTGACTGTGCCCGGAGTGCCGAATTTGAGCTGTACCTGATTGGGCATATCCAGGTTACCATCGGAAGAAACCGATAATATCAGGTCGCCGCGCGTAACTGGCGCCATCTGGCTGGGCAGTATCTCTTTTTTCTGCTGTGAACAGGCAGGTAGCGCCAAGGCCAGTATGATTATCAGCGCCAGGGCTGATATAATTTTTTTTCTCATCGCAGGTTCTCCATCTCAACGTTTGTTTCAGATAAAAGCGGCAACCATCTGAATTTCGCGTAATTCTACATCACACGGTGATGGTAAGTAAATCGCTCATTTGATTTCTTCGATCGGTTCGACCGCCCACTGATCGTTAATCCATAACCCGATGATGCTATTTACCGGAAACTTCCATGATTTAATCAGTTTGAGGCAGTCCTTGAGCTGTCTCAGATGTTCCTCTTTGGAAACCGGATTTCCGGCGCAATCGTGGTGTGAAACCATTGCTATTATCTTTGAGCCGTGAGCGTTGACGGATATTTCAACCCGGGATTTGATCGATTTAACATGTTCTGGCAGGGCCTCCGATAGAAGCCTGTCCGGTCCGGGCTCTGTAATCATGTCAACGTAATCAAGACCGTACTTGTTTTTCATCCAGTTGATCATCGGCAATTGAGTGCGGCCGTCCATGCAATTGATGACTGTGCCGAATTTTCCCGAGTGCATTGGCAAATCAGACCTCCGCTAATTCATTAATCAAAGCTGTCCGCTGATACCAAGATAAGCGAAATAGATGGCGAATACGACAATAGTCACAAGCGCTACTGCGGCTGCGAAAATGACCACGCGGAAAACCTCGAATTTCTTGCCCAGAAAACCGCCCAGCGATAGCGTAAGGCAAGCTAAGAGTACACCGGCGAAGATGTAAGTCACAGTCTTCGGATCAGGCATGACTACCTCCTGGCTATTTATTGATCAATCCATCCAAGATTAAAAGCAGAGCGATAAGGACGGCGCTGATGACCATTAGTATTAACCAGAATGTCGGCCGCTGCGTTAAAACGGCCGGCCTGGATTCTCGGTGGCCCTTCGGCTCTGCATCCGCTTGAGGATCAAATGTCTTGTAAGGGACAGTGGGGCTGATGTCCTCTGCCGTGGCAACGGGCGTCGGGCCCCAGTTGAAGATAGTACGACAATTAGGGCAGGCGCGATGGCGATTATTAAGCGAGCTCCCGCAAACCGGGCAATTATATACGAAGGCTTGCCCGCACTCGCTGCATTCGGGTTCACCCAGCGCATTAAGTGTGCCGCAGATGGGGCACTGAAAACTTTGAATCATGATAACTCTATTTCCGCATCATTGAACATCGTCGTTAAGTTAAGGTGATGAAGTAATAGGCCGAGTACATTGCGAAGCAGACCACAGCTATCAGGGCAATTACGCCAGCAAATGTGACTACTTTACCCGGGCTGGTCTTTTTGCCGATAAAGGCGCCCAGTGCCAGGAATATACAGAAGCCCAGAATACTGAACAATATGGCGGCCAGCGACTGTGCATTAGGCATAAAATCCTCCTTTCAAGCGCGAGATGACGAATTTCTATTCTCCCATGATCTGTAAAATAATCTCACGTGACCTGGAGCGTGTATCGAAGTCGATGATAACGATCTGCTGCCAGGTGCCCAGTGTCAGCCGTTTATTTATGAAAGGTATGGTTATCGAAGGCCCCAGCAAGGAGGCGCGCACATGTGAATGGCCATTGCCATCGCCCCATGCCTTGTTATGCTCGTAATTTATTTCTTCAGGAATAATACGCTGCCACATATCCTTTATATCGGCAACCAGACCAGGCTCGAATTCAACAGTCGTGATCCCGGCGGTGGACCCAGGTATAAAGACGGTTACGATACCGCTGTTGATGCCTGAATTATTAACCTCGCGTGCGATCTCCGAGGTGACATTAATGGTCTCGCCGCGGCCTCCGGTGCTAACCTGTATTCTTTTACAGATGACGGTCATATGCTAACCTCCTGCCATATTATATCCTTTATATCGAAAACCGGCCCTTCCCGGCAAACTCTTTTCATGCCCTGTCTTGTCCTGATGCTGCATCCATAGCAGGCGCCAGTACCGCAACCCATACGCACCTCCAGTGAAACCTGAACCGGTGTTTTTATTCCAGTGTGTTTTATTTGTTTGTGAATTGACTGAAGCATTGCCTTAGGGCCACAAGCATAAATACAATCAGCCTTATTATAGAAATCTGGAAGCATATCTATCAATAATCCATTTAATATATCTCTATCCCCACTTTCTATTTCAGTTATTTTAATTATATTAGCTTTCTTTGGTAGCTGATCATCCGTATAAAGGCCTTCTTTGTATCTTGCACCTAATAGAATGGTTACACTTTTTCGAAGTCTGATTGCTTCTTCTGCAAGGAAACGCAGTGGCGCTACGCCAATGCCACCTGCTGCAATTACTATTTTCATATATTTGTCATCTATTCGGAAGCTATTGCCTAAAGGGCCGATGATATTTATTTTCTCTCCACTTTCTAAATGAGATAGCCAAGGTTTACCTCTTGTTCCAATAGGTACTGGCTCAGTCCATCGCTGTAATCTAATAACGTTTTCCAGGTTTGTCTCAACTGCGACCGAATAGAGGAAAAAGACAGATTCTTTACAAACAGTATGGATGCTGAGCGGCCGTCTCAGTATGGTATCAGGGCCGCATTTAAGCATACAGAATTGTCCTGGTCTGGCTTTATCGGCGATAACAGGTGCACTTACCTGTAATAGGAAATAGTTGGCGCCTGGATATTCAAGCACCATCTTGTTGGATAGAATTTTCGCTTCTATTTCGTGCAATTTATTTAATATCTTTATGATAGTCCTGCAATGATTTAACGCCGGGCTTGTGCTTCTGGTAGGCCTCTATACCTACCACTGCTGCTGCCGCAGCAGCAAGCGTAGTGATGTAGGTTATCTTATATTTGATAGCGGTCTTGCGTATATAAGAATCATCATACTTGCTCAATTTACCGCTTGGTGTATTGATCACCAGTTGTATTTCGCCATTCATTATACCGTCGATGATATTGGGACGGCCTTCGTGCTGCTTATTGATAACCTCCGACTCTATCCCGTAGCCGGCCAGGAAATCGTGTGTGCCCCGCGTAGCTTTAATGCGGAATCCGAGGTCTCTGAATTGCCTGGCCACATTGAGAGCTATGGGGACCTCCTTACTGTTGAGACTAAGTAAAACCGTGCCGCTGTCTGGCAGGCGCTGTCTTGCTGCCTCCTGTGCTTTATAGAAGGCCATGCCGAATGAATCCGCCATCCCCAGTACTTCGCCCGTGGATCTCATCTCGGGCCCGAGTATCGGATCGACTTCTGGGAACATGTTGAATGGGAAAACCGCTTCCTTGACTCCGTAGTGAGGTATCTTACGGTTTTTTAGCCCCAGAGAAACCAGCTTCTTTCCCAGCATGAGCTGCGTGGCGATACGGGCCATGGAAACGTTGCATACCTTGGATACAAGAGGCACCGTTCTGGAAGCCCTGGGATTGGCCTCTAGCACATATACCGTATCCTGGGCGATAGCATACTGCATGTTCATAAGGCCGACTACATTTAGTTCGCGGGCTATGCGGGAAGTGTATTCCAGTATGGTTTGCTTGTGTTTATCGGCTATGCTGAGTGGAGGGATGATACAGGATGAATCCCCGGAATGTATGCCGGCCAGCTCGATATGCTCCATGATGGCCGGGACAAAGGTGTCGGCGCCGTCGGCTATGGCATCGGCCTCGGCTTCGATTGCGTGTTCCAGAAATTTATCGATCAAAATGGGCCGATCTGGCGTTACTCCCACAGCTGCGTTGACATATTCGCGCAACATCTCCTCATCATGTACAACCTGCATGCCGCGACCTCCCAGAACGTAGGATGGACGTACCATAAGTGGGTATCCGATATAGCGCGCGACTTTGAGGGCCTCATCTATATTGATGGCCATGCCCGATTCAGGCATGGGTATTTTCATCTCGATCATCATCTCTCTGAATCTGCCGCGATCTTCGGCCAGGTCGATTATCTCGGGAGTTGTGCCGAGTATCTTAACGCCGCATCGGCTTAGTTCTCCCGCAATATTTAGAGGGGTTTGTCCTCCGAACTGCACTATCACGCCTTCGGGCTTCTCTTTTTCATAGATGCTGAGCACATCCTCCACAGTCAACGGCTCGAAATACAGTTTGTCGGAAGTATCGTAATCAGTCGATACGGTCTCGGGATTGCAATTTACCATAATCGTCTCGTATCCTTCATCACGCAGCGCAAAAGCTGCGTGAACGCAGCAGTAATCGAACTCTATGCCCTGCCCGATGCGGTTGGGCCCACCGCCCAGCACCATTACTTTTTTGCGATTGCTGCTCTGCGTCTTATCGGGGGCGTTGTAGGTGGAAAAATAATATGCCGCATTCTCCACTCCGCTTACGGGAACCGGCTCCCAGGCTTCTTTCATGCCCAGAGCCAGCCTCTGATCACGTATCGTTCCCTCAGAAACCTGCAGAAGCTGGGCGAGATATTTGTCTGCGAATCCGTCCTTTTTTGCCTGCTTGAGCAAATCGTCCGGCAGTGCCTTCCCCCTGTATTTCAGCAGTTCTTCTTCAATATCCACCAGTTCCTTCATCTGCTGGATGAACCATTCCTTGATGTAGGTAAGCTCGTGTAGTGAATGTACAGATGCTCCCTTGCGCAGAGCCTCGTACATAATGAACTGCCGCTCGCTGGACGGCTCTTTTAGCATGGCCAGCAGCTCGGACAATGTCCTGTTATTGTAATCTCTGGCGAAACCCAGACCATATCTGCCTGATTCAAGCGATCGTATGGCCTTTTGCAGCGCCTCTTTGTAGTTTTTACCGATGCTCATGACCTCACCCACGGCGCGCATCTGGGTTCCCAGCCTGTCCTCCGCATCCTTGAATTTTTCGAAGGCCCAGCGGGCGAACTTGACCACAACATAATCGCCCGACGGGGTATATTTCTCAAGTGTGCCATCTCTCCAGTACGGTATCTCGTCCAGTGTCAACCCCGCCGCCAGCCTGGCCGATATGAGTGCGATAGGGAAGCCGGTGGCTTTAGAGGCGAGCGCGGAGGAGCGTGATGTGCGGGGATTTATTTCGATCACCACCACACGGCCTGTCCTTGGATCGTGAGCGAACTGAATATTAGTACCGCCTATAACGCGTATGGCCTCAACAATTTTATAGGAGTAATCCTGTAACCTCTTCTGTAAAACGGGATCTATGGTCAGCATGGGTGCCACACAATATGAGTCGCCTGTATGCACTCCCATTGCATCTACATTTTCGATGAAGCAGACGGTGATCATCTGGTTTTTAGAATCGCGAACTACTTCAAGCTCCAACTCTTCCCAGCCCAGTACGGATTCCTCGATGAGCACCTGGCCGATCAGGCTGGCGGCTATGCCACGGCCTGTTACTGTGCGCAGTTCCTCCACATTGTAGACCAGACCACCGCCCGTGCCGCCCATTGTATAGGCCGGCCTCACCACGACGGGGTAGCCCAGTTCAGATGCCACCCGCTCTGCATCCTCAATGGAATAGACAGCCTCACTTTTAGGCATATCTATCCCCAGTCTATTCATCGTCTCCTTGAAGGCAATGCGGTCCTCGCCGCTGCGTATGGCATCGACGTCCACGCCGATCACCTCCACGCCGTACTTCTCAAGTACTCCGTTGTTTGCCAGTTCGGCGCTGAGATTGAGTCCAGATTGGCCGCCTAGGTTGGGTAAAAGAGCGTCCGGCCTCTCTTTTGCTATGATTTTCTCCATTGTATCCACGGTCAGTGGTTCGATGTAGGTTATGTGTGCCATGCCCGGATCGGTCATGATGGTAGCCGGATTTGAGTTGACCAGTATGATCTCATAACCCAGGCCTTTAAGGGCCTTGCAGGCCTGAGTGCCGGAGTAGTCGAATTCGCAGGCCTGACCTATGATTATAGGACCTGATCCGATGATCATTATTTTCTTTATATCGTTTCTTCGCGGCAAGTGGGTCCTCCGTTTATTATTTCGGTCAACTTATGCGCTCGTCCGGCTCAAACCGTTGCTGGTTTCAAACGCCATCCGGAAGCATCGGACGGCCTTGCTATTTGAAGTTATCAGGAAATCCGGAGTGATTTATCACGCCAGGATAATTGTCCGTTGCCGACTGTGGCAACAACCATACCTTTCAATCGGCACCCTGCGAATGGTGTATTCCTGCCTTTTGAAAGGAAATTTTGAACTTCCACTGTCCATTCACGGTCTATATCCAGCAGCACTAGGTCGCCCGATGTGCCCTGCTTTAGCGTTCCTGCGTTATTTCTGAGTATCTTTGCCGGGCCCGCTGTCAGGCAGGTCAGAATGGTATTCAGGCTGATCCTGCCTGCGTGGACCAGTGACATAACAACGCCGAAAGCGGTCTCGAAGCCGCTTATACCCGAAACGGCATTCTCGAACTCACACAGCTTATCCTCGGCCGTGTGCGGAGCGTGATCCGTTGCTATGGCATCGATGGTGCCGTCGGCTAATCCTCCGATCAGCGCTTCAAGATCGGCGTGAGACCTCAGCGGTGGGTAGACCCGTGCATTGGTATCATAGGCCAACGACGACCGGGAATAGTCCGGTGCTTTCATCACTCTCTCGTCTGTCAGCGTAAGATTGTGAGGCGTCACATCGCAGGTCACCCGCAATCCTTTCCGCTTTGCATCTCTTATCAACTGGAGCGAGCCGGCTGTGCTCATGTGCGTGACATGCAGTCTCGCGCCTGTCAGTTCACACAGAGCGATGTCCCTCGCCACTATTATTTCCTCGGCGGCGGCAGGTATACCTTTCAGACCGAGTCTAACTGCAACCCAGCCGTCGTGCATATGTCCTCCCTGTGACAGGCTGATGTCTTCACAGTGATCGATAACCGGCAGGTCAAGCACGGCTGTATTCTCCATAGCGAGAGACATGAGGCGCGCATCGCTTACCGGGCTCCCGTCATCACTGAAACCTATGCATCCAGCGCCGGCCAGCTCCGTCAGGTTTGCCAGCTCTTTGCCCGCTCTGCCTGCGGTTATACAGCCTACCGGCAAAATCTTCATGAAAGGAGCATCTTTTACGGATAGCTCCCTGACGTAACTAACTGTGGCAGCGCTGTCCAGTGGAGGATTAGTGTTGGGCATGCAGCATATAATAGTGTAGCCTCCTCGCGCCGCCGCTGCCGCGCCGCTGGCGATGGTCTCCTTGTTTTCATATCCTGGCTGGCGCAGATGGCAGTGGAGGTCGATAAAGCCAGGGCAGGCGATTAGTCCGGATGCGTCAACGGTCTTGGCTCCGGCCGCTGAGATACCTTTGCCGGTCTTTGCGATCTTCCCTTCATCGATAAGAATATCGCCGATATCATCGACATCGGATGAGGGATCGATAATGCGTGCGTTTTTTATCAGGAGGCGGTTGTTCGTCATTTACTCTTACCTCTCGCAATCAGGTAAAGCAGTGACATGCGTATTGCCACTCCATTAGTGATCTGCTGCTCGATCAGCGATCTGTTCCCGTAGGCTACTTCGGGGCTGATTTCTGCACCCTCGTTCATCGGTCCCGGATGCATCACCAGGACACCCGGCTTAGCGCCGGCCAGACGACTGCTATTGATCTGGTAGCCCTGAATATATTCGCGTAACGACGATATCAGGCCGCTCTGCTGTCGCTCTTTTTGCAGTCTCAACGGCATGACAATATCGGCGTTTTCGATGGCCGTATCGAGATTATGCTCAATGCTCACATGCTTGAGTGAGTATTTCTCCAGCATCTCGCGTAGGCCATGAGGGATAAGGGTGGGAGGTGCGCAGAGGACAAGTTTCATACCGTAGTGGCGTGTGCCCCAGATATTGGAACGGGCCACCCTGCTATGTAGTATGTCCCCGACGATAACGGCCTTGCGGCCTTTCAGGTCTCCCAGCTGTTGTTTCATCGTAAATATATCCAGCAGACCCTGTGAAGGATGCGCGTGCAAGCCGTCACCCGCATTAATTATACTGGTATCGAGATTTTGCGCGGCCAGATAAGGGGCGCCGGAACAGTTGTGTCTCATAATGATGGCGTCCACCTCCAAGGCCTGCAGGGTGCGCAGGCTGTCAACCAGAGATTCGCCTTTGGCCACACTGCTTTTAACGGCGTCCAGACTGATGGTGTCGGCTCCCAGATATTTCGCCGCCAGTTCGAAGGAGGCGCGGGTACGGGTGCTGGGCTCAAAAAACATGGTGGCGAAAGTCTTGCCACGCAGCGTCGGGACCTTCTTAACATCACGGTCCAGTATCTCGACCATACCATCGGCTATTTCGAAAACAAGGTCGGTCTCCTCCCTGCTGAAATCATCCAGGTCGAGTACATGGCGGTGTTTCCAGTAATCAATGGATAGACGTGTCATTGATTCTTTGGTAGCTGCGCTATGTCCCGGTTCACTTGAGTTCATTCTTGCCTCCCTCCATCCTCATAACCGTGACTTTATCCACAGCATCGACCTCGCTGAGATACACTTTTATTTCTTCATTACGTGCCGTCGGGATATTCTTGCCTACAAAATCAGCGCGTATCGGCAATTCACGGTGGCCCCTGTCGATCAGCACAGCCAGCTGTATGGTCTCGGGCCTTCCCAGATCTATCAAGGCGTCAAGGGCAGCGCGTATGCTGCGGCCGGTATAGAAAACATCGTCAACCAGTATCAGGTGTTTGCCGGTGATATCGAAAGGCACATAAGTTTGCTGCACAACATGCTTGAAGCTCAGTGATGAAACGTCATCACGATAGAGCGTTATATCCAGGGAGCCGACCGGAATTTCCACCTGCTCCATATTTCGTATGATGGCTGTCAGACGTTGTGCCAGTGGAACGCCCCGTGTTTTTATGCCGATAAACACTATGTTGGTGGCGCCCTTGTTTCGCTCAAGGATTTCGTGAGCAACTCGAACCAGCGCCCTTTCAATGTCGGAGGAGTTAAGCAGAATCTTTTCTGACATAAAAAAACCTCTTGCCTGCGCTGGCAAGAGGTCTGTTACAAGCACATCTGCCCTGAGCGGATTTGCGATGAAGTAACTTTGCCGTTCCCTTGCCAGCCTCGCTGGGCTGACTTAAAGGTTTATTTTCTATTATTATACCATTTAGGGCAAGTATAAATCAATTAGTAGATTGATTGGTGATAAAATGATGGTAATATAATCAGGTAGAGTTATTTAAGAGGGGGGCTTTGTCTACCGGTAACTGTATGACAGATTCATTAATGTACATAATATTTAATACTGGAGGAGAAAGTGAAATTTGAGACCAGACCAGGTTCCGTGAGTACATTTGCATCGGATGCGTTATT
>DAOUFT010000012.1:0-23167 GCA_034429855.1 Dehalococcoidia bacterium | reverse complement strand
GCCTATACCATCGAAGAGGCCAAGACCAGAAAATCCACCAAGCTCAGCGAATACGACCCTGCCTTCGTGGCACAGGCCCTCTCCGCCGTATTCGGCAACATGCAGAAAGGGCAGGTCATAGCAATCAGCACCAATGGTTTCTGGGGCGCCGGGGCCTTCGGTGAACTCATGGCCACCACCTCAAGTTGCATAGGGGGGGTGAGGGCGGCCGTGGTAGACGGCCCCATCCGCGACATACGAAGGACGCTGGAAATAGGTTTCCCGGTGTGGGCCAGGGGCAATATCCCGACTGACTCAATCGGCCGCACCGACCTCGTAAACGTGAGCGGACCTATTTTCTGCGGAGGCGTCAGGATAAAGCCGGGAGACATCATCTTCGCCGACAGGGACGGCGTAGTGGTTATACCCGTCCAGGACGTCGACCTGCGAAAAGTGGTCGAGATGGCGGAGGAGACCGTAGCTGCCGAGCGCAGGTCCCGCCAGGAGATACGTAATGGCATGTCCCTGCTGGAAGTTTATAAGAAATACGGGAAATTATAGGAGAGAAAATATGAAGAGGCCGCTGGAAAGCAAGAATTTACTTAAAAATCGGGATAAGCTTTTTACCGCCATAGTGCGCGCAGCCCTGCTGGAGGCCTGCGGTGTGCCTATCAAGGATCTGGAGGAAAGGCCGCTGATCGGTATAGTAAATTCCTGGAACGAGATGCTGCCCGGGCATCTTCACCTGCGCGAGCTGGCCAAGTCGGCCAAGGACGGCGTGCTGATGGGCGGTGGAGTGCCGCTGGAATTCAACACGGTTGCGCCCTGCGACGGCTATTCAAACGGCCTGCCCGGCATGAAGTATATCCTCCCCATGAGGGATATTATTACCGACGCCATCGAGACCATGGTGCTGTCCCACTGCCTAGATGGGCTGGTTTTTCTTTCAGGCTGCGACAAGATCGTGCCGGCGCAGATGATGGCTGCCGCCCGGGTCAATCTTCCCTCCATCTTCATCACCGGCGGGCCGATGATGCCCTTCGACGCTTATGCGCCCAAGGGCACACCGCAGATCATCTCCATGATAGAGTGTCCTGGCCCCGGGGCCTGCAGCGGTATGGGCACAGCCAATTCCATGCAGTTCATAGTGGAGGCCATGGGCCTCTCGCTGCCGAACAGCGCCGTCACGCACGCAGTACATAACCAGAAATATCTGATGGCCAGGGAGAGCGGAAAGCGCGCGGTAGAGCTGGTAAATCAGAATTTAAGACCAGCGGACATCATGACCCCCGACGCTTTTCACAACGCGCTGGTAACAGTTGCTGCGGCCGGCTGCTCAACCAACACCGTCATTCACCTACCCGCCATCGCGCACGAGCTCGGCATCCCTCTAACTATCTTCGACTTCGACCGCGTTTCACGTCAAGTGCCGCATATACTGAGTGTCTACCCTTCCGGCAGCTACTTTCTGCTGGATGTATATCGATCGGGCGGTCTGCCTGCCATGCTGAATAAATTAAGCGACCTGTTAAGATACGATGCAATGACCGTTACCGGCAAATCCCTGCGCGAGAACAACGCCGGCTTCAAATGCGTGGACGACGATGTCATCCGCAACCTTGATAATCCCCTGCACAGCGAGGGCGGCATAGCCGTGCTTACAGGTAGTCTGGCCCCCACCGGCGCCGTGATCAAGAGCAGCGGCGTGCCAGCCGGCATGATGGACTTTCGCGGTCCGGCGCGCGTTTTCGAGAGTGAAGAGCAGGCTATTGAGTCAGCCATGAAAGGCGGTTTCAAACCAGGTGAGGTAATAGTGATCCGCTATGAAGGACCTCGAGGCGGACCGGGTATGCGCGAACTTCTGACCATTACAGAACTGCTTTTCCAGCTAAACCTGGCGGAATCAGTGGCGCTGGTAACGGACGGACGTTTCTCCGGCTTCAGCCGCGGCCCCGCCGTTGGCCATGTGACGCCTGAGGCCTACAACGGCGGGCCGCTGGCATTGGTCAAAGACGGAGACTCGATCAGGATCGATATACCCAATCGAAAACTCGAACTCGAGATCACAGAAAGGGAGCTGCTCGACAGGAAGGCAGCCTGGAAGCCACCGCAGAGAAAGCTGACAGGTCATCTCAGAAAATATGCTGCGCTTGTCTCGCAGGCCGACCGTGGCTGTATCCTGATGGCAAACGAATAACCATGAAAATACTCATTACGGGGAGCTCCGGCTATCTCGGCAGTAACATGGTCAGGGCGGCGCTGGCCAAGGGCCACGAGGTGATCGGTTTTGATATAAAACCACAGGGTATCCGCAACAACCTCTTCACTCAGTATGAGGGCGACATAACGGATCAGGCGGCGGTGCGGCGGGCTGCATCCGGGTGCCGGGCTATATTTCACCTGGCCGCCGCGCTGGCTCAGTTCGAGCGGGACGAGAGGCGCATGCACGAGGTCAACGTCGTAGGCACGGAAAACATGCTTGCAGCAGCGTATGAAAACGGGGTGGAAAAGTTCATTTTCGCTTCTTCGGTCGAAGTTTACGGTATAGACATCCCGCTTCCCTGCACGGAGGATGCGCCCATTGCTCCCGTATGCAGGTACGGCAGGGATAAGGTTGAGTGTGAGCAGCTCTGCCGAGAATACCTATCCAAGGGGCTGGATATCACGGTGTTTCGCCCGCCTACCATCAACGGCCCCGGCCAGAACGAGCCATTTCTGGTCTCCCAGATGGAAGGGATCTCGCAGGGGAAATCCACACTGCTGCCGGGCGGAGGCCGCACCAGGTTGCAGATGGTGGATGTGAATGATGTGTGCAGCGCATTTTTTCTTGCGCTGGACAATCCCCGCTCCCGAGGACTGATCATGAATCTGGGCAGCGACAACGTTCCGACGCTGCGGGCCATGGCCGAGGCGCTTTACAGACACGCAGGCAAGCCTGCCAAATTCGTCGTCATCAATGCTGCTATAGCACGGGCAGCAGTAAGGTTATTAGCCGCGTTACACATATCGCCGATAGAGCCGCAGCACCTGGAGATAGCGTTGCGCGATTATATCTTCGATAACTCGCTGGCTAAAGAGGTTCTGGGTTGGAAACCATCCAGGGATGATATCCAGTCCGCCATAGCCGCTTATGACCACCACATCACGTATTTGAGAAAGGGGGAAAAATAGCGTGGAGGTCACGCTGATAGGGCAGAGCACACTGTTGATCAATATGTCAGGGATAGTGATGATGACCGATCCCTGGTGGGGACAGTGGGAGAGTATCAGGGCCGTGCCCAAGGCGATGGTCCCCGATAATCTCGAGAGGCTCGACCTGATGCTGGTCTCGCACAACCACATCGACCACTGGTCCGACCCAGCCATCAAGCTGGCCGCAAGGCTGGGCACGCATATTGTAGGTTCGAAAAATGCGGTCTCTCGCGCCCGCAGGAAGGGATTGACCAGGTTGACCGCGCTGGCAGCGGGCAGCTCATGCCGGTTCGGGAGTATGACAATTCAGGCGGTTCCCGCCGAGCATCCTTTCGCGCCTGATGCCGTAGGCTTCGTGGTCAGCGGAGATCAGACTTTCTATTTCTGCGGAGATACACGCTATACCAGGGCTGTCAAGAATTCGCTGGAGGGCATTCACATCGATGTGGCATTTCTGCAGGCGGCCTGCTCGCACTATCCTTTCGTGGGAAAGGACGGAATGGAGCTGGACGATATCGCCAGGTTTGCCGCTGAGCTCAGACCGGATACTATAGTGCCGGTACATTACCAGGTTAAAGGCAAGGTACTATCCATAGAGGTCCTGAGGGCTATGAAGCTGCCTGTGCAGTTGCGGGTGCTGGAGCCGGGCATTACGGCGACAATATAATCAAAGGGGTCGGCATATGTCAGAAAAGAGAACAGTACAGCGGATACCCTGGGGAAAGGACGGATGGCTTGATTTTACGCTGCCCGATCAATGGCAGGTTATAGGCAGTTATACGCCGGCGGAGTTGCCTCCCATATCCGACATTTCATATGCGCTGGATACTGCCCTATCCAATCCTACAGGCTGCCAGCCGCTTTCACTGGCTGCGGCCGGCAAAGCCAGGATAGTGATTGTGGTAGACGATATCTCAAGGCCAACCCCGACCCATCTACTGATGGGAATCATCCTCAGCCACCTTCAGAAGGCCGGGGCTGATTTAAAGCATGTTACCCTTGTGGCTGCGCCCGGGCTGCACCGCGTGATGGAGCAGCCGGATATGCTGAAAAAGGTGGGCAACGAGGCTCTGGAAAAGGTCAGCTGGATCAGCCATGACAGCCGCGATACAGCGAACCTGGTCGACCTCGGCAGAACGGAACGAGGAACTCCAGTGCTGATCAATCGAACTGTGGCGGAGGCGGACCTGAGGATACTGGTGGGCACAATCGAACCTCACCCGCACGCCGGCTTCGGAGGTGGATTTAAAAACATCCTGCCCGGAGTGGCAGGCGTGGAGAGCATAGCCCGTAATCACGCCATATGTGCAGATCCCAGATACTTCTTCCTGCTGGGCTCGGACCCGGACGGTAATCCGATGCGTTCGGACCTGGAACAGGCGGCCGGTATGCTGAAAGGGGAAACCTTTATCATTAACACGATCTTGAACTCGGCGATGCAGGTTGTCGGCATCGTAGCCGGCCATCCCATAAAGGCACACAGGGAAGGTGTAAAACTGGCCAGAAAGGTCTTCGGCGTAAACATACCCTGCCAGGCCGACGTGGTCATTACAGATTCCTTTCCCATGGACATCGATCTGCGCCAGGGTATCAAGTCTGTTGCCAATGTGCTCTATGCCGCCAAACCGGGAGGCATCATACTGGCTGTGCTCAGGTGTGAGGAAGGACTTGGCAACATGCGTGTGCCGCAACTGCGCCTCTCCGGCCTGCCGGCTTTTATCTGGAAGCCGCTGATCTGGATAATGAGCCTGATTATCACCCGTGCAGCGGCTCCGGGAGTTTCGCCGGAGGAGCGTTTCTCAACATATTTCATGCTCAAGGCCCTGCTTCGCAACCGGATGTTCATCTATGCACCGGCCATCACCGAGCAGGTGCGGGGCATGCTGCCCGGCGTGCAGGTATTCGGCGACTTCAACGCGGCGCTGGATGCTGCAGCCAAAATATTACCACGTGCAAGGGCGATCATTTTCCCCCACGGCGGTGCCATTTATCCCGCACTGCCGAAGGCCTGAAGCCCTATCTCGACGTGCGGCTCTATTTCTCGGCCAGCAGTTTTTCCCCCCTGACCCTCTCCATATCCGACGGATATGACCTGGCTGCGACCAGGTAGCAGATGCCGCCCAGAATCCCGCCTGCCGAAGCTATCATAAGCGCAGTCCCCAGCGCCTGCGCGCCCTGGCCCAGTGAATCGGATATAGCGCCCACCAGATAGGGGCTCCAGCCTCCGCCGAATATGTTGACACAGAACATAGTGACGCCCCAGACCAAGCCTTTCTGCGCGACGGGAACCACGTCCTGTGTTATGGCGCTCAGACAGGGCATGGCCATTACACTGACAATGCCGTAGACCACAGCCAGCGTCATACCGAGAGTGCCTCTGAACTGAAGGTACACCGCTAATGCTATGACAACTGCGCTGGCTATCATTGTGATTGCCGGAATATATACCCTGCCCCGCGGATTTTTCCTGAACCAGGCATCCGCCAGCAATCCTCCCAGAGGAGAACCGACGATGGCAGCAAGTATGATGGGTACCAGCACGGCATTGGCCGCCTGGACATCAACACCCCAGGCGCGACCGATGAAGGCTGGAGCCCAGAAGAGGAAAGACCATGACATTATATTGGATAGGCCGTATCCCACGAACAACCACACCAGTGTCCTGATCTTGAAAAGCTCGCCCACCGATCTCCAGAATCCCGCCCTGGTCTCCTCCGCAGTTGTCACGTAGGAGCTTCTATAGTCTTTCATAAAAAGCGCCATTATGCCCAGTATCACGCCGGGTATGGCGAAGATAAAGAAGGGCGCCTGCCAGCCGTACTGCTTGGCCAGCATGCCGCCCAGCAAGGTGCCCAGCGCCACGCCCAGCGGTATGGCGATGTTAAAGATTCCCATAACGATGCCGCGCGCCTTCTGTGAGTAGGCAGCGCTGATCATGGCTGTCCCCCCCGGAGCGAAGCCGGACTCGCCCAGAGCAACGAGGCTGCGCGGTATGAGAAGCGTGATGAAATTGCGCGCCATCCCGGTGGCAAAAGTAAACACGCTCCACGTGATGGCCAATATGGCAATGGTTTTACGGCGGCTCCAGCGGTCAATAATATAAGACAGGGGAGCAGCAAAGATGGCCAAGCTGATAAGGAAGACGGTCCCAACCCAGCCCACATCACTGTCCGTCAGGTTCAGCGCCGCTTTCATAGGCTCCACCACAGCCGCTACGACCTGGCGATCCATGAAATTGACCATATACAGCAGCGTGCAAATAACTATGATATAAAGTGCCGGACCGCCGCCTGTACGGTACTCCTGCGCTTTTCCCGTCTCATCTGTCATCTCGGACCTCCTTCAGATTGCCGCGCTGTCTTTACCCGCTCAAAAAAGGCGCCGCTTAATTTCCCGATTCGTATCAAACCTAACCGCATGCGGGATACTTGCCGTACTTACGAGCCGCCTTCACCAGGGCCACGTAGTTCTCTCCCCTGCAGCCCGGGTGGATGGTGTTGGATGAGCTGATAATGTAACCTCCGCCGGGTGCAGCGGCGGCGATGGTCTTCTTCACGGCCTCGTCCACCTCGTCCTCTGTGCCAAAGGGCAGCAGCATCTCGCAGTCGATGTTCCCCAGCAGGCAAAAGCGCTTTCCGTAGCGGGCCTTGGCTTCGGCGATATCCATGCACTGCGGCTGAATGGGGTGCATACCGTCGAAGCCGGCATCGGCCATCCGGTCCATGATGCGCCACAGCTTGCCGTCCGAATGCTTGATCACCTTCAGGCCCCGCTTATGCACGAAATCATTGATCTCTTTATGGTAGGGATAGAGATACTCCTCGTAATGGGCCGGCGACATAATGGTCGCGTAGTTATGCGCCAGGTCGCTAACCAGCGCAATGGCATCCGCACCAAGCCCTATGGCACGGTCTATCGCCTCCAGTATGTAGTCCGTGCAGACGCGCGCCAGGTCTTTGACGAATGAAGGGTCCTCGACATAAAAATACAACAGCTTCTGCATGCCGCCCATCATGGACCAGCTTTCGCGGAAAGGCCCCGTCACGTGAAAAACGTGCGCAACATCCGATCCGAGCTTTTGCCTGGACAACATAAGCATAAGGAACTCCGTCTCCTGAGGCCGTGCGATTTTCAGTTTTTTAAGATCCCCTGGGCCGGATACGGGGCCTTCCACGGGTATGCCATCGCCCTCCCTGTCCACATAAAGCACCCTTCCCCAGGCGTCCCTGATATGCTTTTCATCGATCGGTTCACGTGTATAGAGGTGGATGGATGTCAGCCCGTCAAGCTCCAGTTTGCGGGCTATCATGTAGAGAAGATCGAGCAGCCTGAGCTTCTCCTCCAGCGTCATTTGGTGCACCAGTTTGACGGGAGGCACGTCATCGGTAAAGAGACGCCCTATCTTGATGATCGACTCTTCGTTAAAAGCCAGCTCCCATACGGGGACTCTGTCCGGTTGGCCGCCTGCAAGCGCCGTGAGAAATCGTTCTTTGCCGTTCATAATCCGATATCAGTGACTGAGGCAGGTGTTATATTTAAAACTGTTGGTGCGAGGTAGAGTGAAATATATACGGCGGATGATGCTTTGTCAAGGAATAAGCCTTCGTTAATTCTACCTGCCCAAAGACACGCCCATTCTGCTTGCAATCCGGCGATAGGGTGAATTGACCCATTGCAAGCCCGTTACTATAATTGCCTTAAGCAAGGGAGGTATTTGAAAATGATCAGGACGGCTGCCGGACTGTTTTTTTTAGTTATCGCGGTATTGCTCTCCGGCTGCATTCAGCCCGCAGGCAGTGGGGAAAAAGCGCTGGAGAGTCCGGGTGGACCGTTGAAGTACGTTGCTGTGGTGGACCTGGAACAGGAGACCAATGCGTTCTCACCCGTCAAAACCACTCTCAAGGATTTTCAGGCACGTGATCTTCATTACGGCGCCGACATGATAGCTCCCAGCCTTGAGCAGAGAGACCAGGTGGCAGGATTTATAAAGGCGATTGAAGATTACGGCAAAGGCAGTATTATAGTTGTGCCCATCATTGAGGCCAAGGCGGCATCCGGCGGCCCGATAGAGAAGGACGTTTACAACGCCTTCAAGAGCGAGATACTGACAAGGCTGCGCAATGCCGGAACGCTGGACGGCATTTACCTTTCTCTGCACGGCTCGATGGGGGTGGAGGGATTGATCGATCCCGAAGGCGATCTATTGCAAGCTATCAGGGACAAGTTCGGCAATAAAATCCCCATGGGCACTTCGTATGATCAGCACGCCAACATGACGGAGAAAAAGGCCACGCTCGCGACATACATTGTGGGATACAAGACCAATCCGCACCGCGATTTTTTCAACACCGGGTATACCAGCGGCAAAATCATGGCCAGGACCTTGCTGGGCGAGATACACCCCACCATGGTAGTGGACAAGCTGCGGCTGCTGCGCGGCGGCGGAACCATGATGGATTTCCTACCTCCCATGGATAGCATTTTCAGCCGTATGAGAGAGATGGAGAAATCGCCCTCCGTCCTCTGTGTATCCAACTTTCTGGTGCACCCGTTTCTGGACGAGCCGGAGCTGGGGTGGAGCACGGTAGCGGTTACGGACAATGACCCGGAGTTGGCAAACAGGCTGGCGGATGAGATCGCCGCCCTGGACTGGTCGGTGCGCGGATACAAGGTGACCCAGAAGATACTATCGCCATCCGAGGCTGTCAGGGCCGCGCGCGACAGCTGGCTGGAGCGGCTGCTGGGAACCACCATGTTCTGCGATCTGTCCGACACGGTGGGCACGGGCAGCCCTGGCGAGAATACCTGGATACTGAAGGCACTGGCTGAAGAGGGGCCCGACCTGATCTCATATGTTACCGTGAGGGACGCCGAAGTGGTGCAACAGCTCTGGAATACACCGCTCGATCAGGAGGTAACCGTAACGGTTGGAGGCAAGCTGGAGAAAGTTTATAACAGGCCTTATACATTTTCAGGACAGCTTATCTTCAGGGGGGAGGGCAGGGACGGCACAAAATCCAGCGGCAGGGCCGTTGTGATCAGGAACCGGGGCACCCATCTGATTGTGACCGAGGAGGCGCCCAATACCTACTTCCCCAGCTTTTTCACCAGCCTGGGCCTGGACCTGATGAAAGCGGCCGTCGGCGTGGCCAAGAACCTATTCCCCTTCCGCATCAGATTCCTGCAGTACAACCGCAAGACCTTCAACGTGGTGAGCGCGGGCACGACCAATATCGACGTCTTTCAGATCGACTATAAAAATATCACCCGTCCCATTTACCCTCTTGACGAGGTCGAATCCTGGCAGTGGAAGAAATGGGAAAATCCGCCGCAAAACAAGCAGTAATGAATTGAGAGGATGGGATCATGACAGATAATAAAGTCAATGCAACAGAGTCTGCGGCGCCGCCCGCGACGGGCAGATGGAACTGGGGCGCCTTCCTTATGACATGGATCTGGGGACTGGGAAACAAGACGTATATAGCGCTGCTGGCGCTGATACCGGTGGTAAATATCGTTATGGCAATTATACTTGGCATCAAGGGTGGGAAATGGGCCTGGCGTAACAGGCGATGGGACAATATCGAGCATTTCGTCCGCGTGCAGGGGCTCTGGACGGCCTTCGGTTTCGGGCTTCTGGCAGGTTGTTTGCTTGCACTGGTCACTGTTGTCGCATTGTTGGTGATAACCTTCAACAACGTTTTCATGTAGCAAAATATCGGGCGACAGGATATAAATCATGAAATGCCCCGTTTGTAACATAACAACAACCGCGGTCGAGTTCGACAAAATCGAGCTCGATTATTGTACGAGCTGCCACGGCATCTGGTTCGACAAAGGCGAGCTGGAGCTGCTGCTGGACACGTTGAGCGGGGGAACCGCGAGGGGACTGACATCCAATCTTGCCCGAAAGCCGGCCAAGACTCTATCCGAGAAGAGCAGAAAATGCCCTATCTGCTTGAGGAAGATGAGAAAAATCGATGCGGGGTCGGGCCACGAGCTGATTATCGATGTATGCAACTACGGACACGGGCTATGGTTCGACGGCGGGGAAGCCGGCGCCCTGGTCGAACAATTGAGAATCGCTCAGCCCGATACGGATGATCCACTTTATAAGACTCTTTTCTTCATCAGAGATATCTTTCAGGCCAGGCCTGCTGCGACAGGCAAATCATAATACGGGAGGTAACTGCAAATGTGGATAGCGATCCTGGTCATAATAGGCATCGCCATTGTCCTGGTTCTGATAATCGCCGGTATTTACAACGGGCTGGTGGGCGCGCGGAACCAGGTCAAAAACGCCTGGGCGCAGATCGATGTGCAGCTAAAAAGACGGCATGATCTCATACCCAACCTGGTCGAGACGGTTAAGGGCTACATGCAACACGAGAGAGGCACTCTCGAAGCCGTGACCAATGCCAGGAACATGGCTGTCAAAGCGGTGGACAGCGGTGTGGCTGCGCAGGCCAAAGCGGAAGGGGAGCTGAGCCAGGCTCTGAGCAGGCTGTTTGCCGTGGCAGAGAATTATCCGGATCTTAAAGCCAGCCAGAATTTCCTGGCCCTGCAGGAGGAACTAACCTCGACGGAGAACAAGATCAGCTTCGCCCGTCAGTTCTACAATGACTCCGTTATGCAGTACAACAACAAGATACAGATGTTCCCCTCCAATATCATAGCATCCATGGGCAACTTCAAAGAGGGAGAGTTCTTTGAAGTCACTGCAACGGTCGAACGCGAGGCGCCCAAAGTGAGCTTCAGTTAACCGGTGCTATCCATATCATGTGGGAACAGATCAGGGATAACCAGGTAAGGTCGGTAGTACTCGTCACGGCCATGGGCATCATGCTGCTGCTGCTCGGCAGCTTCCTGGGCCAGGCGCTGCTGGGTGACTGGTCATTAGGCCTCATTCTCGCCCTCCTGATCTGGATTGTGATGACACTGGTGGGATATTTCCAGGGGGATAGCATACTGCTTTCACTCTCCAACGCGAGGAAAATCGGCCCCGATGATATGCCCCGACTTTATAATGTTGTGGAGGAGATGAAGATCGCCTCGGGCCTGGAAAAGATGCCGGACATCTATATTGTCGATGACCCTGCGCTCAACGCATTTGCCACCGGACGCGATAAAAACCACGCTTCTCTGGCCGTTACCTCAGGCTTGCTTCAGAAGCTAAGCCGCGATGAGCTGCAGGGTGTCGTCGGGCATGAGATCGCTCACATGAGGAACAGGGACGTTCTGCTCATGGCGCTGTGCAGCGTACTGCTGGGAACTATCGTCATTATCGCCTGGTACGGCTCGCGCTTTCTATTCTTTGCAGGAGGCACCAGGCGTAGCTCTTCCGGCGGAGGAGGTGCGCAGATAATCATCCTGCTGGCAGCCGTTGTCTTCATGATTCTCGCCCCTATTATGGCCCAACTGATCTATCTGGCTATCTCGCGTAAAAGGGAATACCTGGCTGATGCATCATCGGCGCTCTATACCAGGTACCCCGAGGGACTGGCTTCAGCGCTGGAAAAGATCGCTGCTTCAACCGAGCAGCTTAAATCCGCCAACAGCGCCACGGCACCCATGTTCATCATAAATCCATTCCGCAAGAAGGGACGGATGGCGGAGGATCTCACCAGCACGCATCCTCCCATTTCGGAGAGGATACGCATCCTGCGGTCCATGGCCGGCAATATATCGCTGGCCGGGTATGAGGCCGCCTACAACCAGGCACACAAGGGGAGCGGAGGCGTTATCCCCCGTTCGGCATTGGTTTCCGGCGATAGCGCGGCCCAGATCGATCAGGCAAGCATAGCCGTAACTCAAGCCGAAAAAGAGAGGGCTCGCGAGGCATCGGACGTACTGTGGAAACTGCACAATTACCGGGAGGTCACCTGTAACTGCGGCCTCAAATTCAAGATACCCCCGGATTTTCACGCCGGCAGCTTCACCTGTCCCCGCTGCAACACCACCCATACCCTGTAGACCGGCTCAGGGCTAAAAACCCTCTTGGCAGGAGCATCTGGTAAAACAGCTAAGGAAGACATGCTGTTTTAAGTTGTTCAACTCACCGTTAACCATGCCTATCAGACCATAAAAAACTGCGGGGGATCCGCCACTAATGGCGGATCCCCTGCACAGGTATACTTCAAAGGTTTTCACTAATCGGTGAATCTTAATCGTCAATCTGTGTCAATTTCATCTGGTTCCAGATGGTGAAGTCATTAACAAACGAAGGCCCGGCTTCCACGCGAAGCACTATATAATACTTTTGTCCCTCGTATTTGCCCAGGTTGATATCCCAGTCCTCAAAGGCGCCGGGCGTGGAAATTTTCTTGCTATCTATCCAGGTCACGTTGTCGTTCAGATCCTTCAGACCGAACTTGACGGTCACACCGTCACTTCCCGTTGCATTGCCGGCCAGACCAACCCTGGCCACAAAATGCAACTTAGCGGGAATTTTCAGGGCTGCTATCTTAGCAGGACTGCCTATATCCTGTGAGTAAAAATAGCCGTAGGTGCCCTGCATCCAACCGCCGGGAACCTTCGGAGGTATGATCTCCAGCTGCGGCGTCACCTCCATGTCGACGTTCGGTATCTGGAAATGGGCGCCGGTCGCACTCCTCTCGCTGCCTGGATCGGGGACCTCTCCATCATTGTTTCTCCATGTAGCAAGGTTGGAGACGCGCAACAGATCGTAATCCCACAGGATGCCGACCAGTGTAACCTTGCAGTTGTTGGTTTCCACTGTCTCGCCGGCTTCGCTCTTGGCATCGGCGCATACCTTGATCTTATTATTCTGCAGGCGTAATTCGATATAGCCGGCCGGATTTACATTGGCCGAAAACTCCTGTAAGCCCGAACCCCTATCATAAGGCCATTCGAAATTATTGAATTCAAGAGTGCGCTCCTCTCCAGGTTTTAAAACGTCGACGAAGCTGGAGCCGCCCATGGTCGGCATGAGGTCGTTCACATAGAGATATGCCTCGGTCTGAGGAGAGTCCGCAGTACCCAGGTTTTTAACGGTATATTTGACCATTAATCCCTCGAGCCAGACCTTGCTTATAACCAGGTCGGGCGCTCCGCTTACCGGCGGCGTGGCAGGAGACGAGGGCGGTCCCGACGCGGCCGGCGTCTCAGCAGTTGCAGGTTGACCGGTCGGTGAAACCGGTGTAGTGCAGGCTGATACAAGTGCCAGAGACAGGACAGCAACCAATGACAGGAAAGAATACAGACGGAAATGCTTCATGATTGATATATCCTCCTAAAATATTGATATGCATGAAATAAAACGCATGAACTTTCTAAAAGTTTATACAGCCTGCGGTAAGCCTATGGCTCACACCTATGACCGTATTATGATCTAGTATACTTTACGCCTTATGATCTGGAATATAATGCTGAGTGAAATAATGGCCAGGCCGGCAATTATCAAGGCCAAAATGCCCTGATAGGTCACCGGGTCCGCCAGCCTTTTTATCAGAATCCCGATCAGTGCCCAGTCCACCACCAGCCCGAAATAAATATCCCTGCGCCAAAAGATGACCATGAGTGCGACGGCGATGCCGATTGAAATAACGGCTATCGTCCAGAATTGTCCACCCGGCCCGAACATGTCCCAGCCGGAGGCTGCAAGTATAGCTGTTGCATTGGCAATCGTCGCCATGCTGATCCAACCCAGGTAAAGACTGAAAGGGAGATGCACCATGTATTTCTCTCTCGTTGATGCATTTGACCTGCCGATCGACAGGCGCCGATAAATCATGATCAGACATACCAGCAGCAATATCATGAGTACCATAGACAGGCTCAGCATTTCGTAATGCCAGGCAAAAATCCATCCCATATTGGCCAGGCAGGTTATAAAGAAGAGTATGCCGATGCCGTTGATAAAAGTGCGTTGCAGGCCGGTTTTAAAAGCAACTATCAGGCCGTATACAACAAAGATGAATAGCAGCACATAGATCAGTCCCCAGATGGAAAAGGTCAGCCCGGCCGGCACAAACAAATTCGGGTACTGTCCGGACAGCTGCCCGGTGGTCTTATTGTTTATTGGCAGAGCGTTGGCCAGGTAATTAACAATAACAACGCCCGCGAACCCTGCCAGATTCAGTACCGATAAAATGATCGACATATTCCTGTTACCCATGTGTCCTCCTGATCGCTGCATTCCTTTATTGCTCGAAATACGCCGCCTCCATTCGGTCGAACCGGGAGTTCTTCCAGTTACTCAAATCCGGATTCATCTTGCCCACCGTATGTGCTCACCCAAACTTAACTCATTTCGATTATAGCAAGAATCCGCTTTTACCGACGTCAAACGGTGAGATGCAGAATCGCCGCAAATGTAGGTTTATATTCATCAGTGCCAGGTACTTATGGGTTGGGCAATGGGGAGACAGAATCATATCAATATTCGGTGCCGTACATGTGACAAACGCGCTGCGGGTAAGGTAAAATTCGCCTATCCAATAATTGAGTTCGGGGATGGTCTCTATTGCGGTAACGGAGGGACTGAAACCTGACAGGGACGCTTCAAACTTAGCCGGAATCATTTAACAAGGAGGTAGAAGCAGCAGTGAAACGGATCATAACTTCTCTTTTACTTAGTCTGGTAATAGCGGTTTCAATTTCAGCGCCCACATTTTTAAACGCAGGTATTCAAGCTGCAAACATGCAACAAGGAGCGGTTGAATATGATATAGCCGTAAACAACGGCAGGGTTATCGATCCGCTGACCGGTTTCGACGGTTCGGCGAATGTCGGCATCAAAGATGGAATAATCACCGCTGTTGTGTCCGGTGATCAGCAGTTGAGCGGCAGGCGGGAGATCGATGCCGCCGGGCTGGTAGTGGCGCCGGGATTCATAAATATTCACAGCCACATCTCGGATCTCGGCGACGGCGGCCCGCCGCTGTATATTCAGGACGGTATAACCACGGAGGTCACGGGTAATTGCGGGATATTGAGGGACGTAACTTTTTCCAAATACGTGAGACGGGCGGAGCAGGAGGGGCTGTATGCCAATGTAGCAGTACTTATAGGCCATAACTCCATGCGAGAGGCGGTGGGCGTGCCCAATTACCGGACACCGGCAACACCTGCGCAGCTGGAAAAAATGGTGGAAATGCTAAGGCAGAGCATGCAGGACGGCGCCATCGGCGTCTCGTTCGGCCCGTTTTACGGTCCGGGCGCCACCTATCCCGAGATGCTGGCACTGGCAAAGGTAGCGGCTGAATATGGAGGTTGCGCAGCCAGCCACGTCAGAGACGCATACACGCCGGGAGGAGCCGTAAAGGCTGTCAATGAAGCTATCAGCACGGCCAGGGATGCGAACATCCCTTATATAATCTCACATACCGGGGGAGGGCCGACGGTGGTGCCGCGCAGCTCGGGACCGGTGCTGGAGGCCATATACGAGGGTATGGACGAAGGTTTGAGGCTCGGCATTGATTGGTACGGTTACGATGCTTTCCTGACCGAATTGGGTGCTGCCATTTTCGACTACCCGCCCGAGATGTTAATGCAATTGATGGAGTCGGAGGTCTCCGACCTGGAGGTTCCTTCCACGGTAATAATAGACGGCCAGGTTTACATGAAGGCAGGAGAACGTTTCTCCAGTATAGATCAATTCCTCTATGTCAGGAAGAAGGTGAAGGACAAGGAGATCCCCGATCCCATGCTGGTAGGGCACCTTTACAAGCCGGCCAAACAGAAATTCTGGATGAGCAATCCGTACCTAATGATAGAAAACGATTGCACGATGACGATCGATAAGACCACCGGCAAATACGCCGGCCATCCTAAGGACTCAGGAGCGTTTGCACACTTTCTGGGGTACTGGGTAAGAGAGCAGGGTGTCTGCGACCTGCGCACCGCGCTGGCGAGGACTTCGAGCATGGCTGCCTACTGGCTCGGTCTGGATAAGAAGGGCAGGGTTCGGGTTGGATGCGACGCCGACCTGGTGCTTTTCGATCCTGCAACTGTCATTGATAAGTCGACCTATATCGAGCCGGGGCAGGCTTCTTACGGCATCCCCTACGTCATCGTGAATGGGGTGCTGGCGGTGGACAAAGGAAAACTCACCGGCGCCAAGGCAGGAAAGATAATCAAACGTACATGGAACGTGCCCGGACTTTATCCGAACCTGTCGGGACTGCCGCCGATGAGTGTTTCGGCATTAAACCCGGTTAAGGAGGCAACCGAATGAATAAGACCTGGAAACCTGTTACCGCTGGTGTACTGGATATAATCGCAGGCGCGGCCGGATTAATCCTGGGATTCGGCCTCTTGATCGGTGGGGCAATGGTGGGTTTCGTCACCCAGATGCCTATGTGGCTTAATACTATGATACCCCTGATCTCGGTTCCGCTCATCATCCTGGGACTGATCGACATCGCCGGGGGGATATGCGCACTCATGCGCAAGGTCTGGGGACTGGCGCTGGCCGGCTCTATCACCACAATCCTTACATCCCCGGTCATAGGCATCATCGCCCTGGTACTGACAGCGATATCGAAAAAGGAATTTTCCCGATAGCGGCAATAATCATACGCCTGCGCTCAGGACCAGCTTCATACAAGGAGATTCAGGAGGTCTGACTTCAATGTCCGAGGATTTAGGCTCATACCGCGAAATCGGCAGAAAAATTGAACAGTATATACGGCCATCCACCTTCCCCATAGCGGTAAAAACGATTCAGTCTGAGAATGAGATCAAGCCTGAATACAGAAGGCCTTTCAGAAAGAAAAATTTACAGAGCTTCGTGTGTCAGAATTTCAAAATCGCTCGCACATACGGATGGACCGTGGCCGTCTTGCAGGAGGATATCAATTGCAGGGCGGCCCGCGTCATCTACGGATGGGATGTGATCACCGAGGAGTATGCGGGATGGGCCGACCGCTTCAGCGTTGGTCTTTACGCCGCAGACAGGGAGACTTCCAGAAAGATGGAATCTTACATGTACCGTCTGAACAACCGCTTTCAAGGCCTCGTCATGTCTCCTTTGACACGCACCAGGGTGATCCCGGAACTGACTCTAATCTACTGTCTTCCCGCCCAGGCGATGCGCCTTATACAGGCTTATTTATATTACGAAGGCGGTGCACTGGAGTTCACAGCGGCGGGCAGAGTCGGTTCCTGTCACGAGGGTATTGCCAAGACCCTGATAACGGACAAGCCGCAGCTGGTGCTGCTGGGGAACGGTGACCGCATCTGGGGCGGAGCTCAGGATTCCGAGGTTATGTTTGCCTGCCCGGTCAGCAAGCTGGGGATACTTGTCAATGGACTGGAGGCTACTCATAAAGCGGGCTTACGCTATCCGATCCCCACTTATATGAACTACTCCCCCGGCTTCCAGGAATCTTTTGAAAAAGAAGCTACAAAGAGGGCAGGGGGAACTATCGCTAAAAACAGTGCTTAAAGTCCAAAATCTCAGGCATAACCGAGTAGATGTGTTATCAGTATCCTCAGGCCGATGCCGATAAGTATGATACCTCCAATAGTCTCCGCCCATCTGCCCATAAGATCTCCCGCCTTTTTACCGAGCAGAAAACCGATAATCGTTGCTATAAAGGCGACTACGCCTATGGTGATGGCGGCCACAGCGATGTTCACCTCGATAAAAGCCAGCGACAGCCCAACGGCCAGCGCATCAATGCTGGTAGCGACCGCCAGCGTGAGCAGCATCCATCCCCTGGTGACATCGGCCGGTTTTTCATGCTGCTTTTTATGATGGAAGGATTCCCAGATCATCCTTCCGCCGACGATGGCAAGCAATGCGAATGCCACGAAATGATCATAAGCGGCAATGAATTTAACCATGGTCTGGCCGGCCAGCCAGCCCAGGACGGGCATGAGTGCCTGGAAAAGGCCAAACATCGCCGCCATCCGCAGCACCTGCAGCCTGGAAGGGTTTTTTGCGGTAACGCTGGCGCTGAGGGCTACGGCAAAACAGTCTGCTGACAGCCCGATGGCTATGAGTACAAGTGAGAGAAAGTCGGAACCGTTCATCAGCAAATGGTCCGCTTATTCTTGTTCCATAGCCTTTATTTTGTCAACCAGATATTTAAAAGTTCTGGGGGCAACTTTGTCCAGTCTGGCAATACCTGTGCCAAGCCCGTCGGACGGAATTACGACCGTCTTACCCGGCGGTATTTGATTGAAGGCTTCATCGATTATCCGCCTGTTCATTTCGTATTCGTCATCAGAGAAGAAAATACCCGGTTCCTTAAGTGTAGGGATACCGACGGCATTAGGCTCGCCCCGCATTTCCCCGGCCTGCCCACCATAGCCTATATGAACGGTATTGTCCCCGAAAAGATATATTTTGTCTGGGTTGGCTCTCAAGTCCTCTCTCCTGATGAATTTCTGATACTCTATTTTCATCGCAGAACTCCCGAAAAAACTCATTTATCATACCAGCGCTGGCCCTTTATCAATCCCCGCACGTAACCGGCCTGCCCCACGTGCTGGATATCCTGTATATTGGCTATGATGCGTAAGTATACCGCACGTTTAGTACCGGGCACTACCGAGAATGGATATTCCTTGGACAGCTCATGCTCGGTGAGACGTTCCAGATATTGCAAGGTCACTTCCATGACCGCTTGGTGGTAATCCAGCAGCGTACGCACATCTGGTATTTTCAGGGCATCAACTTCTGCATCAGTATGGCGGTAACCGGTATTCTGAGGATCGGGAGGCATGTTGAATTTCCTATGCCACCCGTCTTTAATCCAGAGCTGCTCTCCCAATATCACATCGCCGATCGTCCTGTCCATGCTTCGCGTTGCATGCCAGCACAACCAGCCGATGGGATTGGCGCCGGTCGCCGGCCGTTTATGCAGGTCCTCTATATTCAGGCCGTCAAGCACCTGCTCAATTTCCGCGCTTGTACGTTTGTAAATATCGATCATCAGTTGTTGCCATTTCATAACAGTCTCCCACTGCCGATTTACCTGACGTAAACGTTATAATCAACGGTCAATCTTGTTAAGATTGATATAATTATATGCTGCAGAGCGAAATATCAGTTAATGTTCTTTTCATCTGAGAATAAATGGCAACAGGCAGAAAAAAAGAGAATGCCCGAACCATCCGATAAAAATCTGATGAGCGGTGGAGGTTTGAGCATCGGCGTGGATCATAAAAGCGAGTAATCAGAATTCGGGCCAGGGAGGTAAGCATATGCCCAGCAACAAACCTATATCGCAGGACAACCAAGGCGAAGATGTACTAATCGACTGGCGCACCAGAGCCGTCACAGTAGTTCTATACGTTGTGCTTGTTGTTGCGTTGCCGGCCGTTATTTCCACAGTTATATATACAGTCAACCGTGGATTCGGGGGACAGGGCATCATAATAGTGTCAATCTACATGCTGCTTGTGCTGGCTGCCGTTTTAAGAAACCTGGATTACCGGTTGCGCGCATCCGTCATACTCGCAGCCAGCTATTTTATGGCTGTATACAATATAGCTTACTTCGGAATCGCAGGAGCCGGACCGCTGTATCTGCTGGCAGCACCCATTTTAGCCCTGCTGCTGACAGGGATACGCGCTGGCTGGATATGCACCGCCGTCAGCGCTTTCATCTACGGCATTTTCTTCGCTTTGGGATATACTGGCCTGCTGGCAAATTTACTACCGTTTAAATTCGATGCGCTGGAATGGCTGACCCGGGGTTCCACACTGATGATGCTGATAATACTGATTGTGGCCCTGCTTATGCGCATTAACCGCTTCCTTCTCAAGGCCTTGAGGTCCGAGCAGCGGTCGGCGTCCGAGCTGGTAAAGACCTACGATGCGACGCTGGAGGGCTGGGCGCACGCGCTGGAGCTGCGCGATATCGAGACAGCCGGACACTGCCACCGCGTCAGCGAGATAACGAAGCGGCTGGCCGTCGAGGCCAATCTGGCAAACGGTGAACTGGACGACCTGCACCGGGGATCATTGCTACACGACATCGGCAAGATGGGCATACCCGACAGCATACTGCTCAAGCCGGGCAGGCTATCAGAAGAGGAATTTAAAAAGATGCAGGAACACACCACCTATGCCTATGACCTGCTGTCGCATATACCGTACCTGCTCAAGGCTCTGGATATACCCTACTGTCATCATGAGAAATGGGATGGCAGCGGCTATCCGCGCGGGCTCAAGGGTACGGAGATACCTCTCTCCGCCCGCATTTTCTCGGTGGTTGATGTCTATGACGCGCTAATCTCAGACCGACCGTATCGTGAAGCCTGGCCCGAGGAGAAGGCGCTCGCATACATACAGGAGAGGTCCGGCAGCGAGTTCGATCCGGCCGTAGTGACAGCATTCCTGAAACTTGCACGTGAGGAGACGGATTCTTTAGACTTATCATAAAGGTTGTGACCGGCGGCTTTCAGACTGATGCCATTCGGGATGAGCGAGGAAGATGAAAAATCGGCAATCGCTGGTAAATATGAGGTGAAGCAGTGTTCCCGGATATAAAGACGCTGATGCTGCTTTATCTCGCCACCAACGTTGTAAACGCCGGTGCGATGGCAGTCATCTGGAAACAGAACCGCGACCGCTTCCAGGGACTTTCATGCTGGTTCAGCGGGCTGGCGCTGCAGGCTGCAGGCAGTATACTGACCATCTTCGCCGGCATCATCCCCGACCTAATTTCCATGACCCTTGCCAACACCATTGTCCTGTGCGGCGCAATTATTGTTTTGAATGGGCTGGGGCTCTTCACAGGTAAAAAAGTCTCCCAGGTCCATAATATCGTCATTCTCGTGATTTATGCCGGGCTGAGCGCATACTTCAATTCAGTTAATGCGGATATCCGTTACAGGGGAATTCTCGTCTCAATCATGATCATGATATACACGTTCCAGTCCAGCTGGCTGCTGTTAAAGAGGGTAGATCCCGACTTGAGACCTATTACACGTCTGGCGGGCATCTTATTCGCGATTTATGCTGCATTTAATCTTGCCAGGATCATATCAATCAGTATATCTCCGGCGCAGAGCAATAATATCTATGAAGGCGGAGTCGTGATGGCGGCAGCCATGACAGGATATATCCTTCTCAATATCTGTGTAACCATCAGCCTGATACTGATGGTCAGCATGCGATTGCAGCATGAGCTGTTGCAGGCGGCCACGCATGACGAGCTGACAGGCCTGCCAAACAGGAGAATATTTTACGATCGTTTCAGTATGGCTGTGGCTTTTGCACAGCGCAATAGGAAAAGGTTTGCATTAATGTCACTGGACCTGGATAAATTCAAGGCCGTCAACGATACCCTTGGACACAATATGGGCGACAAGCTTCTAACTGCAATAGCCGCCCGCCTCAGCAGCTCCGTTCGGAAAAGCGATACAGTGGCGCGCATAGGTGGTGATGAATTCGTGATTCTAATGAGCGATGTCGAGGACAGCGCTGCTGCCGGTAAAGCTGCTGAAAATTTGCTGGGTTATTTCCGCAAGCCGTTTGTTATCGATGGGCGTAACCTCAATGTCAGCATCAGCATAGGCGTGGCGGTATTTCCGGATGACGGCAGTGATATGGAAGAGATCATGAAGGCCTCGGATCATTCGCTCTACTCCGCCAAAGCAAGCGGGGGCAATAAATATTCTATATAATTTTTCAGCAACAGGCTTTACGGCACGCTGAATTTTATCACCCTGTCGTAAACAAGCTCCGTATTGATCGGCCCCACTCTGGTAGCCGGCTCCAGATACGCTCTGAACCCGATAAAGGCAGGCTCATCAAGACCAACACCGAAAGCGCCCGGGCCAGTGGGAACGGTGACACAGTTCTTTTCGGAGCCGCAGTTGCGAACAAATTTACATACATAAAGATATTTAGCCAGCGGATTATCAGGGAGGTATTGCTCAGCGCTGCCGGCGTACTCGGTGCTGTAAATACCCGCTACGCCGTTCCAGCCTTTTTCGCCGTAGAAGTTGCAGTTGGCATAGGTGGCTTTACCGGCGGCGGCATGATTAACACCGTAGACAATAACAAACTCGTCGGGGTTATCACCCAGCTTTAAGGTATCGCTGCGCAGGTAGACGGTGTCGCGGCTCTCTCCCGCCACATAGGCCTCAGTTTGGACAGCGTCGAAGGACTCGCTAAGCCAGACACTGGTCTCCAATTCCTCCGCTGAGAGGTTAACGTACCTAGTTAATATTGCCGAGCGCAGATCTTCAAGCACAGGCTGCAAATCCCACTCAGTTACACCGGTGCCTCTGACCCGCAACTCCGGCATGGGAAATGGATCCAGCTTGTTTTGAGTGCCGGGTATGACCCTGACGGCAGCGGTGACCGTATTAACATACTCCTGTCCCGCTTTCTCATCCTCGAAAAGCGCCATGCGCTGCCCAAGGACGATGGTATCGTACTCGGGCCCGATGCCCAGTTTGACCATTGAACTCGGTATAACATAGGTATTGATGATATCTTCCGAATATCCAGCTGAAAGCGCAGCGTCGCGTACAAGCCGGTCGGTTCCTTTATCAGATGTTACTATAATGATGGTATCTTTATTAAATGGATCACCTTTCTTCCCATCAGGTGTGCCGGAGGTTTTAATAGTTGAGATATTCAAAGGATCATTGAAACTGGTCCAGACCCATTTCTGCTGCTTTTCCTTCTCATAATATTTATAGAATATAAAACCGCAATAACTGAAATAGATGCATTCCGGGGGGGTTTTGGTTACGATAACAAGCGCTTCATTCGGGTTTAACTGCCAGCCCTGTATAAGCCCGGGCGTAGTATATAGCCAGTTATCCACCTGCGCCTGAGCGCCGGCAATCTGGTCTACATCTTTGATTGCGATATCATCCGGAATGGCGCCGAACACGGCCCGATAGGGCGCATCCGCGTTATTGCCCCCTGCATTGGCCAGCCTTCCGGCCTGATACAGTTCGATCAGATCCACATGTACAAACGGCGCCAGTTTCAGGGTGCATCCACTCTTCTCCAGAGCAGCATTAAAGGCTTTGGCATTGCCGACCGATGCCGGGGGAGC
>DAOUFT010000011.1:0-12820 GCA_034429855.1 Dehalococcoidia bacterium | reverse complement strand
ATGGATTACCTCATTTGGTACAATACCGAAAAAGCACATCGAGGCATTGGCAATATATCGCCTCTCAGGTACTATATAGACAATTTCTTAATCCCCTCTAAAAAGTCCAATATGTTATGGCCGCTTACATGCACTTTCTATTCGAGTTGAAATATTCTAAAATGGGCTATTAATTTAGTTCGAGGGTTAGGGACATGCGTTTCTCCAGACTGCTAGGCAAGACGTTGAAAGAGGCGCCAGCTGACGCCGACTGTGTCAGCCATAGCCTGTTGGTGAGGGCAGGTATGATACAGCAGGTAGCCACGGGCGTGTATTCTTACCTGCCGCTGGGCTGGAGAACATTAAAAAAAATTGAAAATATAATCCGTAGCGAGATGGATCGCGCAGGCGGCCAGGAGCTGATGATGCCCTCCCTGCAACCCATCGAGCTCTGGGAGAAATCAGGCCGCATAGCCTCGTTCGATAAAACGCTGTTTATAGTGACCGACCGCAAGGAACATAAACTTGCCTTGGGCCCGACTCACGAGGAAGTGGTCACTGACCTGGTCAGGCGTTCGATACAGAGCTACCGCGATCTGCCGCAGCTGTTATACCAGATACAGAACAAGTTCAGGGATGAGCCGCGCTCGAGGGGAGGCCTGCTGAGAGTGCGCGAATTCTTCATGAAGGACCTCTACAGCTTCGATGCTGACGAGGCAGGGCTGGATGTCAGCTACGAAAAAATGATCAGGGCATATAAAAATGTATATGCCCGCTGTGGACTGCCGGCGGTGATGGTTGACGCCGACAGCGGCGCCATCGGTGGCAAGGCCTCACATGAGTTCATGCTTATCGCAGAAGGCGGCGAAGACCAAATCATCTTCTGCAAAAAGTGCGGCTATGCTGCCAATATGGAGAAGGCCACCAGCGTTAAGACTTCTGCTCCTGCGGGGAAACCGCAGGCGATAGAGGAGGTCGCCACACCGCAGCTGACGACTATTGAGGAAGTGGCCAATTTCCTGGGCGTTAAAGCCGAACAGACGCTTAAATCCGTGTTTTATGTGGCTGACGGCGAGATCGTCTTTGTGGTCATACGCGGCGATCTGGAAGTAAACGAGATCAAGCTTAAGAACCTGCTCAAGTGCAACGATTTACATATGGCCACCGAGGCGGAAACAAAAGAGGCCGGCCTGGTGGCGGGCTACGCCTCAGCCATCAGCCTGAAAGGCCACCGTATAGTGGCCGACGATTCCATCAAGCTGGGCGGCAACTTCGTTGCCGGTGCCAACAAGCCAGATGCACATTTGAAAAACGTCAATTATCCCCGTGATTTCAAGGTTGACACCATAGCTGATATAGCCATGGCAAAGGCCGGCGACCAGTGTCCAAAGTGCGACGGCAAGCTCGAGTCCCAACAGGGCATAGAGGTGGGCCATGTCTTCAAGCTGGGGACATTCCTCAGCGAGCGATTGGGCGCTTATTATCTGGATAAAGACGGCGCCAGCAAGCTGATAGTCATGGGATGTTACGGCATCGGCGTAGGACGTCTGCTGGCCGCGGCGGTCGAGCAGAACCACGATGACAAAGGCATTATATGGCCAATGCCCATTGCACCTTTCCAGGTCTGTCTCTGCCCACTCAAAGTCGAGGATGATGCTGTGATGCAGACTGCCGAGAAGCTCTACGATGATCTGACTTCAGCCGGCATCGAGGTACTGCTGGATGACAGGCCGGAATCTCCCGGTGTCAAATTCAACGATGCCGACCTGATCGGCATACCTCTGCGTATAGTCATCAGCGCACGTACGCTGCAGAATAGAAGCGTGGAACTTAAGTGGCGACGTGAAAAACAAGCCGAGATACTGCCGCTGGAAGGGCTGGTTGACGCCGTCAGGAAACTCGTAAAAAGCGGCGATACTTGTTAAGCGCAGACAGGCATTTAATTGCGACCGTGCCCGAGGGGAAGACCGGTACCGAGTGGGCTTCCAGCCACTCTATGATGTTGGTGTCGAAACGCAGCATATGAGGGGGCCAGACAACCAGCGGTTTGCCTTTGTTGGGAGCAGCCAGAAAAGGAGGGCAAAATATGCCGGGGTCAATGGGGAAGACTGGTGGTGGAAGCTGCACCGCGATACAGTCCACGTTTTCGTCGTCAGCCATCGCTTCAATAAAGGCGCCGTGATTGTTGTTGAAAGAACTAAAGGTGTAAATAATGCCGAAGTCATAGGGATTCAAAGCTATTTCCCAGGCCGGGAAGGTCTTATGCAGCCTGTCGTAGCTAGCTTTTCCGGGCTCTGCCATGATCAATCCGTTCTGGTAGATGGTATCTGTGGCCAGCACAGCTTCACCGCCGGGAAAAGTGGCAATGGCGATACGGTTTCCTCTAGGAACCGGTAAATAAGAAAATGCCTTTGCCAGGTAGAGAAAATCATCCAGTGTATCCGCCTTGATGGCACCGGCCTGCTTGAGGGCGACATCAAAGACCATATCATTACCCTGCAACAGCGAGCCAGTGTGCGACATAGCCGCCTTTGCACCGGCCTCGGTTCTGCCGCCCTTGAGGACGATCACCGGCTTGTGTGGTGTAGTCTGTTTTAGAATCTCGTAGAAGCGTCGGCCGCCGCCTTTGATCGATTCCAGATGTAGACAGATAACGCCAGTGTCAGGATCTTGAGACAAATATTCCAGCGCGTCAACCTCGCTGATATCCATCTTATTGCCCAGGTCGATCAGCTTGGCCAGGCCGAGGTGGAAATCGGACATCATCCAGTTCAAACGCGGCTCATACATGCCTGACTGAAATATGAAGGAAACCCTGCCCTTGGGTAAAGCTGTCATGGTGAAAAAGCTGATAACCAGCTTGTTGGAGCTGTTGATAGGGCTGAGTGCATTGGGTCCAATGGCCCGGATCCCTTTGGCTTTTAATAAGGCGGCCATCTCATCCTGGATTTTCCTCCCCTCGGTACCTATCTCCGAGAATCCTCCAGTCACAACCACAACTCCGCCTATCCTGTCGCCTGGCAGGCTTCTTATGATGTCGAGCACATTGCGCGCCGCCACGGAGATTATTACCAGGTCGACATATCCGCCTATATCGTTAAAGTTCTTGAAGGTCTTAATGCCGTAAACCTCATCCTGATTTGGATTGACAGGGTAGATTCTGCCCTGGTATCCCATATTGACCAAGTTTTCAACTAGGTGGTAATTGACGGCGAACTTGTTATTGGAAGCGCCGATGATGGCAACGCTCGAAGGATATAGAAAACTATGAAGAAAGTGTTTTTGCATTTTATTATTACACATAGATTGCTTCGTCGCTGAGATCCGTGCAATGATACAACTGATACGCAGGCGCACCTGCAGGTACGCCTCTACACTTGCCTATCAGGATCTGAGGCTGGCGCCCAGCTCTTTGGACAGCCTTTCCAATATACGTCTCTGGACTTTGTCGACATCTTCGTCATTCAGAGTGCGGTCGGCCGCCTGGTAGGTCAGCCTGAAAGCAAGTGACTTCTTACCGGCGGGCACCTGCTCTCCCATGTACAGGTCGAACAGATGCACATCCGATACTAGATTGAAGCTTTTGACTATTTCAACTATTTTACGATACTGGACACTTTCATCAAGTAATACCGCAATATCTCTCGTAATGCCCGGATACTTCGATACAGGTTTGTAAACCAGCGGTCTGGAGGACAACCTGACCAACCTGTCCACGCTAAGCTCAAATAAGAAGGCCGGGTCGGAGATGTCGAATTTTTGCAGTACGGCGGGGTGAACTTCTCCTATTACACCGATCTTTTCCGAGTCGACAATGATATCGGAGCACCTGGCTGGATTAAGGGTGGCATCGCGGCCCGGCAGATACTCAGCCTCTATGCATAATCTGGCCAGCACCGACTCCACAAGACCTTTAACAAAATAGAAATCCACGGGAACGGGCCTATGCTGCCAGTACGTATCCTGAACAACGCTGTCGACCAGCCCACATAGTATCTCGTTTTCCTCAGGAAGATCCCCGTTTCTGGGTATAAATACCTTGGCGATCTCAAATAACTTGATATTGCTCTCTCTGTTGCGCTGGTTGCGAGACAGAGTGCTGAGTACGCCCGCCCTCAGGCTGGTGCGCAGATATTCCAGGTCCCTGCTCATCGCATTGGCCATTTTTAATGGCTCGGCAGCCTGTGCATTCGGTGTTGCGGATAGTCGGCTCAGCACTTCAAGGCTGGTCAGTGGATAGGTGATGATCTCCTGGAAACCGCACCCGACCATGATATCCTGCAGGTTGCGTCTGAAAGCTACAGCAGGAACGCTCTCACCGATAGGCAGAGGCGAGCTGAGCATGGACTCGGGAATATTCTCATACCCCGTAGCCCTTGCCACCTCCTCAACCAGATCAACGGGAATACTGATATCGTTTCTCCACCATGGCGGCTCAACCAACACCGTACCCTTCTTTCCCTTTTTACACTGCATCCCCAATGATTCCAGTCGCTTTTTGATATCGTTCTCACTTATATCCATACCGAGAATGCGTTTCACCTCGGCTTCCGAAACCGGTATCGGTTCGCTCTCCTTTTTACCGGGGTACACATCTATAATCCCTCTGGCGACCATGCCTCCGCCGAGCTCGGCCATCAGCTGAGCGGCCCGCTTAATGGCCATCATGGCGAGCTCGGGATTAAGCCCTTTCTCAAACCTGGTGGAAGCCTCGCTGCTCAGTTTGAGCTGCTGGCTACCACGGTGAATAGCAGCCTGACTGAAATTGGCCGACTCCAGTAATATGGTGGTGGTCGAATTCCTGACCTCTGAGCTCAACCCACCCATAATGCCCGCCACGGCCACCGCCCTCTCCGCATCAGCTATCAGCAGTATGTCTCTGCTCAACTTGCGCTCCACCTCATCCAACGTATACATCTCCTCGCCATCGGAAGCCCGTCTCACTATGATCTTTTGACCCCTGATATCCCTGTAATCGAAGGCGTGCAGCGGCTGCCCGAACTCCAGCATTACGTAGTTCGTGACATCCACGATGTTGTTGATCGGTCGTGCCCCACAGGCAGCAAGCCGGTCCTGCATCCACTGCGGCGACGGTTTAATGTTAATACCATCAATTACAGCAGCGCAGTACCTGGGACACAGCTCCCCATCTATTATCTGCACGGAGGCGTACGACTCCACTCCCTTGCTACCCTCTTTGTACGTAAGATCGGGCATGTGGAAGGGATTTCCGGTTATGGCAGCTACCTCACGTGCAATACCCATCACAGACAGACAGTCGGCCCTGTTGGGCGTGATATCAATATCCAGTACCGTTTCCCCCAGGTAATCAGCCAGGGGCCGACCCACTTCGTAATCACGCGGCAGAACCAGTATGCCCTCATAATTGTCCGATAGGCCAAGTTCCTTCTCGGCGCATATCATGCCCTCAGACACAACACCACGTATCCTGGCCGCCTTCAGCTCCTCGACCTTGCCGGTATGCCCGTCTATTAGTCTGGCGCCGACCAGAGCAAAAGCGATTTTATCCTCCACTACCAGATTCGGGGCTCCGCAGACAACCGTTATCTGCCTGCCGCCCAGGTCGACCGTAGCCAGACACAGACGATCGGCATTGGGATGAGGATTGACGGCCAGTATCTGTCCGACTATGACCTTATCCCAGCTCCCGCCAATAACCTGGATATCCGAGACCTCCAACCCAGCCAGAGTAAGCTTCGTGGCAAGTTCATCGACAGGGATGTCGATATCGACATAGTCTTTAAGCCATTTCAACGGAACTTTCATCAAGCACCTTCAGGTTAAAACTGCTTCAGGAACCGCAGATCATTGCCATAGAAAAGCCTTATATCGTCAATGCCGTAACGCAAAATGGGTATCCTTTCAACTCCCATTCCGAAGGCAAAACCCGAGTAGACATCGGGATCTATATTGCAGCCCCGCAGCACCTCTGGATGCACCATCCCGGCCCCGAGTATCTCGATCCAGCCGCTGGTGCGGCATAGCCGGCATCCTTTACCCCCGCACATGAAGCAGTCGACAGCAACTTCGACACCCGGCTCCACAAACGGAAAGTAATCGCAGCGGAAGCGGCATTTGCGGTCCTGACCAAAAAGCCTGCGTGCGAATTCGAACAGCGTACCCTTCAAGTTGGCCATGGTGATATTCCTGTCCACTGCCAGTCCCTCCACTTGCGAAAACATCCACTCATGTGTGGCATCCGTGGCCTCATAACGGTATACCCTGCCTGGGGCAACTACGCGGATGGGAGGCTTCTCCTTCTCCATGGTCCTTATCTGGACGGGCGAGGTGTGTGTGCGCATCAACATAGGCCTGCCTCCATCCGGTGATACATAGTCCACCCACAGTGTGGCAAAGCCGTCCCGCGCGGGATGCTCAGCCGGCATATTCAGCGCTTCGAAATTATAGTATTCCCATTCCACCTCAGGCCCTTCCACCACCTTAAATCCCATTCCGGCGAAGATATCGCATATCTCCCTGATTGTTCTGGTGGTCAGATGGAGACGACCGAGTTGATAGGGTTGCCCGGGCAGGGTGACATCTATTTTTTCACGTTCTAGGGACCTGTGTCTGGAAAGATCTAATTTTTCTTTATGCGACTGGTATAGCTCTTCCAGAGAGGATTTTACCTGATTGGCTCGGGCACCCAACTCGCGCCTTTCGTCGATAGGAACACTGCCTAGTGAGCGCAGGATGCCTATTAATTTACTTTTCCTGCCCAAGTAATGAACGCGCCAGGATTCAAGCTCTTCAATGCTGGTTATTTTTTGCAGTTCGGCATTGGCTTGAGTGGAGACTTCTTCAACCTGGTCTGTCATTTGCCGATCATTAAGGAGGTTAGTTCTTTAGTTTGGCGGACGCCACCTTTACGAGCTCTGAGAATTTAGCCGGATCGTGCACTGCGATATCAGCCAGCACCTTGCGGTTGAGATTAACATCAGCCAGCGTCAGCCCATTGATGAACTGGCTGTACGTAAGTCCCCCTTCGCGAGCTGCCGCGTTGATCCTTGCGATCCACAACTTGCGCATATCTCCTTTGCGCTCTCTGCGGTGCCCATAGGCATAATCGAGAGCATGCAGCATGGATTCATGAGCATGCCGGTAAAGCGAATGCCGCTTGCCCCTGTGCCCTTTAGTTAATGCAAGTACTTTTTTATGGCGTCTGTGGCTGACAATTCCACCTTTAACTCTTGGCAACTGAGTCCTCCTGAATACCTAGTGGTAAGGTAATACTTTTTTAATCCTTTTGACATCGGCCTTATGCAGGGGAATGGTCTCATCATAAAGGCCCTTGACCTTGGCCGGCTTCCTGCGCCTGAAATGGCTTTTGCCCTGCTTCACCCGCATTATTTTACCGGTCCCGGTGAAATGAAAACGTTTTTTAGCTCCCTTGTGCGTCTTAAGTTTAGGCATTTACACTGCTTCCTTGACCTTTATTTCTTTAACGGCAGGTGACTCCTTTGCATCTTTGGACTGAACCTGCTTGGCAGATATCGGGGAAAGAATCAAGCTCATAATCCTGCCTTCATGTACCGGTTGCCCGTCCAGCTGAGCGACTCCCTTGAGGTCGTTCGCCACTTTTTGAAGTGCTCTGACGCCAAGTTCAGGATGTACCATCTGACGACCCCTGAAGACAACGAGTACTTTAACTTTATCTCCCTCAATAATAAATTTTTTTGCCAGATTTATCTTTATGTCAAGGTCATGATCTTTTACCTGCGGCCTTACCCTTATCTCCTTAAGAAGGCCCGATCTCTGACCGCTGCGTACCTTTTTTTCCTTTTTGGTCTGTTCGTACCTGTATTTACCATAATCAAGTATTCTGCATACAGGCGGTGTTGCCGTCGGTGCCACCTCTACGAGATCCAATCCTTTCTCATGAGCCAGTTGCTGGGCCTTGTCGGTGGTCATTACACCCAACTGCTCCCCTTCGTCACCGATAAGCCTTATCTCCTTAGCACGGATGCGGTGATTGATATTCAGCTCTTTAAATATTTTGTTCTATCCCTCCCTTAATATAAAATTTAACAGGTTAGAATATATCACATCTTATAGCTGCAAATCAAAGTTGCTGAAGCTCCCGCGCTGCAATAGTCGATTCCACCCTTTTCACAAAGTTAGAGAAGTCCTGGGAACCAAGGTCCTCTCCGTTGCGCAGTCGGACGGCTATGGTTCGTTGCTCAACCTCTTTATCACCAATCACCAGCATATAGGGGATCTTGTTCAACTGGGCTTCTCTTATTTTCATGTTCATACGTTCCGAACGGTCATCCAGTTGGACCCGGATATCCCTTGACCGCATTTCCGCACAGAGTTTCGAGGCATATTCGATGTGTCTGTCGGCAATCGGTATCAACACAACCTGTACCGGCGCCAGCCATACGGGGAAAGCGCCCGCATAATGCTCGGTCAGGCAGGCAAAAAAACGCTCCATGCTGCCCAGCACAGTTCGATGGATCATGACCGTGCGATGCTCACGCCCATCCTCACCCACGTAGTTTACATCGAAACGCTCCGGCAGCTGGAAATCAACCTGTATGGTTGGACCCTGCCACATCCGTCCCAGTGCATCTTTCAGTTTAATATCTATTTTAGGGCCGTAAAATACGCCTTCGCCCGGATCTACCTTGTAATCTATCTTGAGTTTATCGAGTACGTTGCGCAGTGCATCGGTAGCCATCTCCCAGCTCTCCACCGTACCCGTATACTTATCAGGCCGGGTAGATAGCATCATCTCATACTCGTCAAATCCGAAGGTTTTCATCATGAATTGCGCCAACTCTACGACATCTTTAACCTCGGATTCAAGCTGGTCCGGCCTGCAAAAAATGTGCGCGTCATCCTGCGTGAAGCCCCTGACCCTGGCCAGTCCGTGAAGTACGCCTGAACGCTCATACCGGTACACCGTTCCGAGCTCGGCGTAGCGCAAAGGCAAGTTGCGATAGCTGCGCAGCTGCGTCTTGTACATAAGTATGTGGAACGGGCAGTTCATCGGTTTGATAACATACTGAATATCATCGATATCCATGGGAGAGTACATGTTTTCGCGATAAAAATTCCAGTGTCCGCTGGTCTCCCAGAGGTGTACCTTCGCGATATGCGGAGAATAGACAATGTCATAGCCGCGCCGCCTGTGCTCGGCTTTCCAGAAATCCTCAATCATCTGTCTGACGGTTGCGCCCTTGGGGTGCCAGTAGGCCAGGCCGGGACCCGCTTCCTCATGAAGGCTGAACAGGTCGAGCTCCTTGCCGAGCTTTCTGTGGTCGCGTTTGGCGGCTTCGGCCAGCTTTTGAAGATGCTCTTCCAGGTCCACGCTTCTGTTGAAGGCTACACCATAAACGCGCTGTAGCATGGGCCTTTTCTCATCCCCCCGCCAGTAGGCGCCAGCAACGCTGATAAGCTTGAAAGCTTTGACTTCACCGGTTCTCTTGACATGCGGTCCCCGGCAGAGATCGGTAAATTTGCCCTGCCGGTAGATGGTGACATTACTGGCGCCGAGATCTCTGATTAGCTCCAACTTATAAGGCTGGTCGGCGAACAGCTTGTTGGCCTCCCTGACGCTAATCTCCTCACTTGAAAACGGCAGGTCGGCAGCTATTATCTCCCTCATCCTGGCTTCGATGGCCGGCAGATCTTCTGCAACAAGCGGCCTTGGAAGGTCGAAATCATAGTAAAACCCATCCTCGATGGCCGGCCCTATGCCAAATTTCACCTCGGGGAACAGCGATTGAACAGCCTCAGCCATGATATGGCTGGCTGAATGACGCAGAGCTTCCAATTTCTGGGATTTGTCTTCCTTAGCCATGTGAGTAACTCCCAAGTATACAAATAAAAACCTCACGCATTTGACTGCGGGAGGTCGATAAGGCGATCAGGTTAATACGGCGTACCGCAAGTGTCAAATGATTATAGCAGCAGGCATGTGCCTGCGCAAATATGCCTTTGGCACATTTTCACGTTGTCAGCCCGCCATTAATGCATCGATATTGACGTTGTCCCTGACCAATTGCTCCATCAGGGCGATCTCTCTCGTGTCTTTGGCTGTTATCAGAGGGGTCAAGGACTCAATCTGCTTGGCTGTCTCGTATACACCTATCGGCACCATTAATACCGGTATCTTTGCTTTGTCCGCTTTATCCAGAATATTCTGCGGTGGCATTATATTATTAGTGATGACCACAGCCGCCGTACACTTGTCTTCAAAAGACGCCAGCAGCATGTCCGAACGGTCTCCGCTAGTCACAACCAGCTTGTTCTCCCTATGAAACTTGGCATCCGCATAAGCTGAATCAACAGAGGCGGCGCCTACAAAAATATTGTTTACTCTGCGGTTCAACCCGTCTTTTCCCGCCACCACCGTTGCCAGTAAATATTGTGTCAGGTAATCCAGGGAGAAAAAGGTCAACTCCTCCTGATAAGGAATAATACCGAGAATATCGATGCCTGTTTTCTGCATTATGGGCATATAAACCGTTTTAAAATCATCAGCGTTGCGGACTTTATTAATAACCACACCCCTGAAATCTATACCGTTGAAGTTCAGGAACTTCTTGATAAATATGACATTATCGACTATATAGTTCTCCTCACCACCCACAACCATCACCAACCTGCCTGCGAGATATTGGGCCAGATAGAGAACGTTAAGATAAAAAGAGATACCGAATTGTACATCTCTGCCGCCTTCGACAAAGAGCATATCTTTGCCGCGGCTAACATCACCCGCCATGGTCACAACTCGGCTTTTGATCCCCTCCTCGTCATATTTAAACCTCATCTTCAGATGCTCAAAACCCACCGTGATATCTTCCGGGCTCTGATTCATCTTGAATACGTTGGTTAAAAGGGCGGCGTCATAGTCCCACACCCTCTTTTTACGATAGACCAGCCGATCGCCCAGCGGCTTAATATACGCGAAAGACTTGCCGGTAGCTTTGGCCAGACCGAGTATCAGACTTGTTTTACCTGCATTGCCATCCATCGATCCCACTATCAGGCTTTTCATACATTTACCTCCTTGCGGGGCAGTAATATGATGGTATCCGAAGCCGTGTGTCCGCACCCATCCGTCAAGCAGCTACGTTCTTGTAGCGCTGGCAATCAGTCTTTGATCCAGGCCGGCTGGATGGTACTGATCAGCAGCCCGCCGTCAATAACAATCTCAGTCCCGGTAGTGTAGTTAGAAGCCTGCGAAGCCAAGTATATCGCAGCTCCGGCGATCTCATCGGGATCCCCGATACGGCCCGACGGAAGCATGCCTGCCACCATATCGTGCACTTTCTGAGCCTCTTCCGGCGGCAGATGCGCCCAGTGTGAATTCATCATCTTGGTTTCGATGGGGCCCGGAGCGATGGTATTCACTTGGATGTTATAAGGGATCAACTCGGCAGCAAAAGCTTTAGTTATCATGCGCGCTCCCGCCTTGGATATGGAGTACACACTAACCGCCGGTTCAGGCTTGAACCCATCTACCGAAGCAATATTGATGATTTTGCCGCCTCCCTGCTTCTTCATTATATTGGCAACCGCCTGACTGGTAAAATACATGCCCTTCAGGTTCACATTCATAATCGTTTCCCAGAGGCGTTCATCCGATTCGAGCACGCTTGCCATGGCGGGGCTGGCGCCGGCATTATTCACCAGTATATCGATGCGGCCTCCCAGCTTCTCCATTGCGGTAGCCACCATCTTGTGGATCTCCTCCATTTTCCCCAGATGGGCCTGGATAGGATATGCCTCCCCTCCAAAGGCCTTGATCTCGGCGGCGGTCGATTCCAAATCAGCCATCTTGCGGCTGGTAATGGCTACTCTGGCGCCTGATTTGGCAAATCCCAAGGCTATGGCCTTGCCGATACCGCGACCACCGCCCGTTACAATCGCCGTTTTACCCTTGAGCGAGAATTGACTGAGATCAAACACTGGAACATCCTCCTGTCAATGATTAGTATCATAAGCTGCTGTCAGCCGACAGCACATAATAAGTCAACCGGCCTTTATTTTCAACGGGGGCATTTTAATATCCGATAACCGGGCACAGCGGCAGCGATTTTCGTTCGGCCGTATCCATCCTGACAATGTAATCTCTGGCAGCGAGGGACTCCAGACTGTCTACAGGTATATCTGCGATGAAAAATCCCAACGGATGGTTGCCGACAGCAGGTATCCATGAGTCTTTATGCACACAGACTCCCAGAGAGCTCAAATCATCGGCTTGATCATTATTGAGCGGCTCTCTGATATATATGTATACAAGCTGCCTGTCGAGATTTTCCAGAGAAAGACCGAGTTCCTGCATTTGTTTCAGTCGTTGATCATCCGGCGAGACCATTTGCTCACGCCGAAGCTCAACCTGCTCAAACAGAGCAACACTGATCTTTCCTAAATGATCCGCCTTTGCCACACATGACACAATACATGTCAGTAAAACCAGTATCAACAACAAACCGTACAGAGCATCTTTACAATCGAACATAAGATACATATGAGCAACGAGACTACAACATTTAAGCCGATTCTGGTATGCTACATATACAGACTATTGTACCATCCATGTTCCCTGTATATCGAAAAGGTGTTTACGACCCGGTTATATTGGAGGAGGATCATGAGAATTTTTAATTCCATCTTTAAATTGCTTCCAGTCTTACTGCTCATGTTAACCGTCATATGGCCCACCATGCCAGTATCTGCTAATGGTACACGTCCCGAAGGAAACTGGAGCGGCACGTGGCATACCGTTTGGACAATTATGGAATACGGGACCATCAATTCGTATACATTCGATATGGTACTAACTCAGTCTGGCACCCAGGTGACTGGC
>DAOUFT010000010.1:0-28814 GCA_034429855.1 Dehalococcoidia bacterium | reverse complement strand
AAACAGGTTGACACTGCGTAACGATAACACTATTTACGGCCGGGATATGAGCTTGTACTTTTACACCGCCGGCATAGAAAAATTAAACGCGGCCATTTCCGGCATCGGAGAAGGCGGGCTGTACTCTCCCCAGATGAACGACAACCTGCGCATAGCTGTGCATTACATGGAATTGTGCAACGGGATACTCGGCACCAACGACTATGTGCTGCAGCACGGCCTGTCGCTTAAAGCCGAGCAGAATGCCAAGATTGACTTGGCCGGCAAGCTGGTCAACCTGGACTCGACACAGAACAATTACCTCAACACATTTATCTGGGCACCCATCGAGGGCACGGTGGTAAGCGTGGGCGTTAAAGAGAAAGACATCCTTTCCTCCAAGACTAACTCTTCCACCAACGCCATAGTACTGGTCAACACCGGGTATCTCGAATTCTGGGGAACCGTCGACGAGATCGACATAATGAAGATAAAGGTCGGGCAGAAAGCGACTATCTCCGTGGACGCCGTCCCCGACCAAAAATTCACAGGTGAAGTCATATTTATCTCGCCCAAGGGCACGGCCGATTCCAATAACGTAGTCAAATACAATATTAGAATAAAGCTCGATCCCACCGACGTTGCGCTCAAGGGCAAGCTGACTGCCACAGCCGACATCGCCGTATCCACGGTGGAGAATGCTCTGCTGGTACCGCTGTCAGCCGTGACTACTACCGGTTCTGCCACTACGGTTACGGTCGTCATCGGTACCAATGGCGAGACCGAAAAGAGAGCAGTCACACCGGGCATCCAGAACCAGCAGTTTGTGCAGATACTAACAGGTCTGGAGGAAGGTGAGAGGGTGGTAATTGTTGATAAGGCCAGCGGCGCGCCGGTATCGACGACCATGGGACCTCCGGGAGGCGGCCCACCACCGGGAGGAGGAGGCCCACCTCCATAGAGACGAAGCTATGAAAATACGACTGACTGCTTTACTGCTATTGGTTTCTATCCTTCTGCCTATGGCGGTTGCCGCTTGCGCCTCCAGTCAAACAAACACGACTTCCCAGCCTATTGAAGTCAAACGGGGAGACCTGAGCGTAATTGTGACCTCGGATGGCACACTCACGGCGCCCGACCAGTTCAACCTGGCTTTCAATACAACCGGCACGGTGCAGACGATTCTGGTACACGAGGGAGAGAGGGTCAGGGAGGGGGCTTTGCTGGCAAAACTGGATTCCTGGTCGCAGATTAACGCCATCAAGACCGCCCTCTACAGCATACAGACGGCACAAAACAGCATCGACCTGGGGTGCGATACGGACCACCTGCCCTACAATTACCCCGACCTGAGCGTCAGCCGCATGGCCGATGAGGCGGTTAAAGATATAAACACGGCGGCCGGCTATTTCAACCTGGGTGACTATAAAAATGCCGGCTACTGGCTAGTGATGGCTTATTTCGATATTCAGGTATGCGAAAACCTGATCGAGACCAGGCCCAACGCCGCACAGCTGGCAGGCGCCAAGAACAACTCCACCTGGTCGCCTGACTTAGACGCGGGCGGGTGGCAGCCGATCAAGCCGGACTACGAGAAAGCCATACAGCTAATGAAGGAGTATCGCGGTAAATTGATCACTCTTTCCAACCTGATGAGGGATCCTGATGTACCTTACGTGGAGATCGCCCCGCAATTCGAGCAGGCCTGTCAGGAGATGTCCACAGTGGTGCAGGCTGCCAGGAGCACTGTGACCATCAAAAGCAGAATGATATTCAAATACGCGGACACCCCCACCAGCTCCGATTTCCTCCAGTCCGCTTTACGCCAGCTGCAGGGAATACAACAAACTCCGGTAGGCGCTGCCGATCTGAGCGACACCATCTGGGACCTGTATTCCGCCAAGCTAAACCTGCAGGTGGGACAGGACGTGCTTCAAAACCAGGTGCTTACGTTTGAAAGCGGGGGCAACATGAACTGGAAAACGCTGCAGGACTACAATCTCAAGCTGCAGGCCGCCGAGATAAACCTGTATAAGGCCAAGCGGGACATCATGAACACGGTCATTATTTCCCCGTCCAGCGGCACCATCTTCAGCGTAAACCTCAAGGTCAACGACCCGCTTTCGGCGGAGGATTACGCCACACGGCCGGCGGTAGGACTGGTCAACACGAGGGTAATTAAATTCACAGGCACAGTGGATGAGATCGACATCATGAAAGTGAAAGTGGGGGACAATGCCACCGTAAAGGTGGACGCCATCCCAGACAGGGAATTCATCTGGAAGGTGAAATTCATCTCGCCGTTCGGAGCGAAGTCCGGCAACGTTGTCAAATTCAATGTAATCATCGTGCCGACCGAAATCCCGGGTGAGGACCTGAAGGACGGGTTGCGCGCCACTGCAGAAATAACCACCGCCAGCGTTAAAGATGCGCTGCTGGTACCCGTCTCGTATATCACCACCACGCCTGGCGGCTCGATGGTCATGCTGATGAACAGCAAGACCGGACAGGCCGAGCCTCGAAAAGTCACCATCGGTCTGCAGAATTTTCAATATGCGCAGGTGACTTCCGGACTGAATGAGGGAGACAGGATTCAGCTGCCCGGTAAAACGTCTGTAGCTCCCAGCCGAACCTCAGGCACCGGCAATCCCATGCGCGTGCTCAGATAACAAAATGCTATTAGAGAGCTTAATATGATTGAACTTAAAAACATCAGTAAAATATACACTATAGGCGACGTGAAAGTGACTGCGCTTAATAATGTCTCCTTCACCTGCGAAAAAGGCGAGTTTGTATCCATCATGGGGCATTCAGGCTCGGGCAAATCGACCATGATGAACATACTGGGTTGCCTGGACCGTCCGACCTCCGGAAACTACATCATTGATTCCGTTGACGTCGCCGGCATGACTGATGACGAGCTGGCCACCATGCGCAACCGCAAGCTGGGCTTTGTCTTCCAGTCATATAATCTGCTGCCGAAATTATCGGCCGTGGCCAACGTGGAGCTGCCGCTGATATACTCGGGCACCAACCACAGGCGCCAGCGCGCACTGGCGGCACTGGAAGCAGTCGGCATCGGTCAACGCGCCTCCCACAAGCCCAGCGAGATGTCGGGCGGGGAGCAGCAGCGCGTGGCCATCGCCCGTGCCCTCATCAACGATCCTCTGGTAATACTGGCGGACGAGCCGACGGGCAACCTGGACACGCAGATGAGCCACAACATCATGTCGCTGCTTGTCGAGCAGAGCAAGAAAGGCATAACCATAATCGTTGTCACCCACGAGGAGGACATCGCCTCCTATACCCAGCGTACGATTTATCTCCGCGACGGTGTCATCATCGAGGATAAAAAGCGATGAGTTTCTGGGAGAGCCTGAAATCGGCCTGGCAGGCCATCTTCTCAAATAAGACGCGCTCCTTCCTCACCATGCTCGGCATCGTCATAGGCGTGTGCGCGGTGGTCCTGCTGGTCTCACTGGGACAGGGCTTCCAGGCCAGCATGACGACTACCTTCAATAATATGGGAGCCAGCGCACTCTATATATCGAGCTCTACTGATAAAGCGGTAACCAGTATGAGGCCGCTCACGCTCGATGATGCAGCGGCTTTGAGCGACAAGACTGTCGCGCCTTCTATAAGCGTGGTCTCACCTACTCTCTCCAGCAGGGTGACGATCCAGTACGGGAACAACAGCGCCAATGTGCAGGCCACTGGTGTTAAGCCCGTAATTACCGAGATCAGAAACTATCAGGTAGATCAGGGCCGATTTATCACCGACCAGGATGTCTCCGCCAGAAGCAATGTTGTTGTTCTGGGCTACCAGACTGCGACGGACCTCTTCGGCAGCGATAGCCCGGTGGGCAAGAGCGTGCGCATCCAGGGCAGCAAGTACCAGGTCATTGGCACACTGCAGAAAATGGGTGGCTTCGGTGGAGACAGCTATATCCTGATGCCGCTGACCACCATGCAATCGAAGCTGACGGGCGGCGGCAATAATGTTCAGCAGATCGCTGTTAAAGCCGTTAACTCGGACCTGGTGGACTCGGTTATCGCCGAGGCGACCAGCATATTGAGGAGCCGCCATTATATAAGGACAGGCGCGGCTGACGATTTTACCATCACGGATATGCGCGAGACGCTGGCCAGTATGCAGGCAACGCTGGCCGGATTCTCGCTTTTTATGGGGGCGGTAGGCGCCATATCTCTTATCGTCGGCGGCATCGGCATTATGAATATCATGCTGGTATCAGTCACGGAGCGAACGCGCGAGATCGGTATCCGTAAGGCCATCGGCGCCAAACGCCGCGACATACTTCTGCAATTTCTTATCGAGGCAGCCGCTATCAGTTTGACCGGGGGGCTTGTCGGTCTGGGCCTAGCCATGCTGGGCGCCATGCTGATGGGCAATATACAGCTCGGCAATACCAGTGTTACGCCCGTCATCTCGGCGGGCATCATATTCATTGCCCTCGGCGTGTCAATAGGAACAGGTCTCATCTCAGGCACCTACCCGGCCTTCCGCGCTGCACGTCTCGATCCCATCGAATCGCTAAGGCACGAATAGGCAGATAAGGACTACAAAGGCGTTATTTCCTGAGAGCCCGCAGGTCGGCGCCGGCCCGAGCGGTAAGCAGGTCATCCTGTGAAAGCTGGAGAGTAGTCTCCAGATCAGCTATGGCAAGTGCCGGCAGGCCCGCAGCGGTATATACCAGACTCCTGTTGTAATATGATGCCGCATCATCAGGTGCCAGGTGCACGGCCTGGTCAGCATCCTGTAAGGCAAGGTCAATCTTCCCCAGAGCTGCATAAATAAGGCTTCGCACACAGTACGATCGGGGCAGCCTTTGATCAAGCTCAATCGCTCTGCCAGCATCAGCTAGGCCCGCCTCATATTTCCGATTTTTGTAGTTGGAGTAGGCCCTCTCATTGTAAGCCGGCGCGTAATCGGGGTTAAGGGCTAACGCCCTGGTAAGGTCCAGCCATCCTATGCTGAACTGCCACTGGTTGTTGTGGAAGCGCCCAAGTTCATAATAAGCCTTATAATAGTCAGGCGCGATCTCCACGGCCCTGCTCAGGTCGGACAATGTGCTGGTGTTCAGACGCTTTGCCTTGTAATACCATGCCCGGGCAATATATGCATCAGCCAATCTTTCCTTCAGCGTGTTATTATCAGCATTCTCCGCCAGCGATGCCGCTGCCTCTGCGATCGCCCTGTCGTATTCTTCCGCCTGAAGAAAAACTGCTACAGGATTAACCGGCGTTTCATTATCCGCAGCAGCCGTAACAGGTTGATCTTCGGCGCCAATAGTAATGTTCTCAACACCGATCTTAGATTGTGTCTGGAGTTGACCCGCACAGGAAAGCGCCAATGCCGGCAAAAGCAAAAAACATATCAGGTACCTGAATACTTTAGGCTTCATAAATCTAAGGATGCAGGGCATTGATTATATCGGGATGTATGCCTTCAAAACGTGATAGCCAGGCCAATCTTTCTTCTTTAAGAGAGTTGCTCAGCGATATGATTTTTTCCTGCGGATAATAATTATTCAGGTCGAAGCGGCTGATATCCAGTCCGGGTATATATTCCGGCACCTCATAACCCCAGAAGTCATCCTTTTTCCAGACGATCTTATCCCTGGCTATCATCTCCAGAATCTTGACCGAGTCTAACACGGTTATCTTCTGCCCGCCAGTCAGACCACCCACTCTGCCTGTATTCAACAGGTAGCACTGCATGTGAGGATTTTTTCGCAGGATGTCGAGGAACATATTACCTTCCTCTTCTTCCGACCCAACGATAAAGGGATTGGTGCCGACAACACGGCGCTGCTTGCCCGCCTCCGAGGGATCGCCGGCCGACGTCTCCACTGATTCACCGAGCATGAAGGCGGCTGCACCCCATTCTGCCGAAAGCTTGACCACCGGGGGCACGATCTCGGTGTGCCTGGTAATAAATACCATATAGTCAACTCGCTCAAGATCGATTTCATCATCAGTAAAGGCAATATCGCGGCGTTTGACCATGGCCCGTCCGTTAGATGTAAGGGTTGAATCGAAAAAGTCGACTTTTCCGGTTTGGCTGTTCACGTGCACATTTTCAAGTATTGCCCTGGGGCTGATAGCGGCAGCATAAAGCAGCGGCTGGGAGGCCGGTTCCAGCCCATCGGTCTTCATATAAAAAGACTCTTCAGTGCCTATTGCGCTGCCATCGGATCTGAGAATTACCACATCGTCCTGTCGGATAATCGCCCTTTCGGGTGGTCTCAGCCAGTGTGAGTGGCAGGCCAGCGAAGTCTTGCCGGTGCCGCTCAGCCCGAAGAGAAGAAATCCCTTTTCGCAGAGCTTGCCATCCTTCATAATGCGCAGTATCTTGCTGGCTGCATGCAGGCCTATATTGCCTTCCTTCTTGGCCCAGTACATGACCTGGCGCAGCATTGCTTTCTTGTTCTCCCCTTTATAGTCGCTGCCTAAAATCAGCGTGATGCCCGACTCGGGAAAGACAAGTACCTTTTTTTCAGGCCAGTCCGCTACGGTAACAGTAATAAAATCAGGCTCGCCAGGCTCGGCAGGGAAGAGCGTATTGCCCCACATAAGCGGTATGCGTGCATACTGGGCATCCACGTAAACCCGGCACCTTTTCCTATAGCCGTTTTTCCGGCACATCACGCGGTCGAGCATGATCATATCCCTGTGATTGAGATATTTCAGCACCTCATCCACCAGTCTGGAATTCTCATCCTCAATCTCGCCAAGTATCACTTCAGTGAATTTGGCGATCCGGTTACGGACACGCGTCGTCACCGCCAGATTGCCGAATTCGGAAATAACGCCTCCCTGCTCGAGGGCCCATTCCCTCAACCTTTCTTCCGTCGGATTGTCTATGATATTACGGGGATCAAATTTTGCAGCAAAAATATCTCGCATTTAAGTTGTCGTCCCCTTCGATAGCATAAAAGTATACTCCTTCTCGTGATAAATTTATAATCGGTTACGTCACAACCCGCATCAGCAGTCCGGGCAAAATTCTATGCTTATTTTCACATACGTTTATCCGTTTCCGCGCCTAAAAATCAGCCTGAAAAAATCGATCGTAGATACAACGCAAAAAAATTTTTGGAAATTTTGCCAAAAATACTTGACATGCATTTTTTTACATGCTATAAAAAACCAAAGAATAAAAAATACGATTGCAGTAAATAGAAAAAATTTCGGTTTCTTAAGGAGGCATAGCCCAAGTTGGCGCAAGCATCAACGACCAAACAAAAAGACTTATTCGAGTTCTCCGCAGAAGAGGAACCTCCAGGCCCTCTTGCGACGGAAGTAGAAGAGCCTCCAAGCTTGCGCCTGTTGAGGAACCGGCAACGGTTTTTCAGCAGCGTAACCGATGAAAACTGGAACGATTGGAAGTGGCAATTCCGCAACCGAATCACCAGTATAGAAGAGCTATCTAAACTTATCTTTTTAACTATATACGACCAGGTTAGCCTCAGGCTGGTTGCCGAAAAATTCCCCATCTCTATAACGCCATACTATTTCTGCCTGATCAACCATAGCAATCCGGATGATCCTGTACGCAGACAGGCCATGCCCGTCTTTGAAGAGATAGGCCTGTCAGGCATACTTTCGGAAGATCCCCTTGAAGAGGAAAGAGATTCGGTAGTGCCCGGTCTGGTACACCGTTATCCCGATCGCGTGCTAATGGTGGTAACGGATATTTGCCCCATGTTCTGCCGCCATTGCACACGCAAACGTGAATGGCGTCGCGGCCGCTGGGTGCGCTCTCCCTACGAGATCGACCGCATGATCGACTATATACGCAACAATCCAAAAATCAGAGACGTCATTATCTCGGGTGGCGATCCCTTGACACTGTCCACCAAACATCTGGAAGATATACTGAAAAAGATACGCGCTATACCCCACGTCGAGATTATTCGTATAGGCAGCCGTGTACCGGTAGTTCTTCCCCAGCGAATCGACGATGATCTCTGCGATATGCTTTCTCGCTATGGACCTATCTGGCTGAACACCCACTTTAACCATGTCAATGAGCTGACGGATGAAGCTAAAACAGCCTGCGACAGAATTTTACGCCGCGGTATACCGGTGAACAATCAATCGGTACTGCTGGCTGGCGTTAATGATTCTGTTGAAAGTCAGCTGCAGCTCTGCCACGGTTTACTCAAGGCCAGGATACGTCCTTATTACCTCTTCCAGGCGGATGAGGTTGAGGGCACTGAACATCTGAGGACCAGCGTGGAAAAAGGCCTGCGTATCATCGAAGGCATGCGTGGTTATACCTCGGGTCTGGCCGTACCCACCTACGTTATTGACCTGCCGGGTGGCGGCGGAAAAGTCCCGCTGCAGATAAGCTACCTGGTATCGCGCAGCGATGGTCAATTGATATTTAAGAATTACCTGGGTAAAACCTACAGCTATCATAATCCCAAGCCTGCATCAGCTACGACAGGACGCAACGGGCGGCGCAAAACCAACGATCAGCAGATGGTTCTGGAGCTCGTAGCGGTATAAAAGGGCGCTATGAGAATTGGCCTCGCCTACGACCTCAAAGACGATATAGAGGCAGGCGGGGATTGCCCCGAGGATGCGCTTGAAGAATACGATTCGAAAAAAGTCATCAGGGCTATATCGGCCAATCTGCGCTTGCTGGGACACAGTACCGTCAATCTGGGCGGGGGACGTAAGTTCCTCGTCAATATTCTTAAGACAAAGGTCGACATAGTCTTCAATATCGCTGAGGGGAGAGGCAACCTTCGCAGCCGCGAGGCCCAGGTGCCCTCAGTGCTCGAGATGTTAAACATCCCCTATACCGGTTCGGATCCGCTGACGCTGGCCGTCACCCTTGACAAACCCCTCGCAAAGCAGATCGTGAATGGCGCAGGAGTATCCACCCCTCCCTGGGTGACGGTAAGCTGTGAGGAGGATCTCAAAACGTTGAAAAACCAGTCCATCCCATTGCCCGCATTCATCAAACCCGCTTTCGAAGGCTCGAGCAAGGGCATTCGCTTGACCTCATGTGTAAATACTTCAAGGCAGGCTCTTGCTGCCGCCGGAGCTCTGCTGCGCAGGTATAATCAGCCCGTTATCATCGAAAAATATATCGAAGGCGAGGAGATCACTGTGGGAATCACAGGCAACAGTCCCCCCTCTATAGTCGGTGTAATGCGCGTCGTTCCCAAGAAAAAATATAAAGCCTTCGTCTATTCACTGGAAATCAAGCGTGAGTGGCGGAAACTGGTGGATTATGAGTGTCCCGCCAAACTCGCGGCGACTACCCTCAAGCGTATCCGTGAAGCCAGCATCAAAGCCTACAGCGCAGTGGGCTGCCGCGACTGTGCGCGCGTCGATTTCCGGGTAACATCGAACGGTGTTCCTCATTTTCTGGAGATCAACCCTCTGCCCGGACTTAATCCGGATTCCGGTGACCTGCCTATCATGTCCTATAAGATGGGCTGGACTTACCGGCAATTGATACAAACCATACTGGAATCTGCAATTGCAAGGAGTCGAGCATGCCGTTAAAAGTTGCTATCATTTACAATCAACCTCCGGGCGCGATCATTATCCCAGAAGGTGAAGAGGAGGCTATCACCGGAGTGCTGGAAGAAGTCGTGGCTGTCAAGAATGCCCTTATCAGCCGGGGACACAAGGTCGAGAAAGTGCCTCTGAAACCTCCGATCGAGTCCGTCGGGAGCGTGCTGCGCAGCATCGAGGCTGATGTTATATTCAATCTTTTCGAGGGGTTCGAGGACCAGCCCCATTCGGAGCCGGTTGTGGCGCGCATGATGGAGGAGATGGGACTTTCGTTTACCGGCAATCCCTCCAGTGCGCTGGATCTGACCCTGGATAAGGCTGCTTTTAAACGGGTCCTTCGCGACAGTGGTATCGACACTCCCAACTATATTGTATTGACACCTGCCAATATTCGCGATTTCAATCTAGGATTTCCCTGTATAGTAAAGCCCAGGGACGAGGATGCCAGCCACGGCCTCTTGCCCGAGAATGTTGTATACGATATGGAGCAGTTGAAAGACCAGGTCGTCCGTATCAGCGCCCGCTTTCGGGGAAATGCCCTGGTTGAAGAATTTATAGACGGCCGCGAGTTCAACGCCTCCATCCTGGGAAACGAGGTGCATGATCTGATTGAGATCTCCGAAATCGTCTATACTCTGCCGCCGGGGTTGCCGCGCATTCTGACGTTCGATTCGAAATGGTACGAGGAAACCGATTATTATATAAACACCGCCGTATCCTGTCCTGCGGAGATCGACTCGGATTTAAGAAAAAGAATAACCGATATTGTCCTGGCATCCTGCCGCGCAGCCGGCTGCAGAGGATATGCGCGGGTGGATATGCGACAGGACATTGACGGTAGTATTAAGGTGCTGGAGGTTAATGCCAATCCTGACATAACGCCCGAACTGGGGATTGCTCTCCAGGCATCTACGAGGGGAATGACTTATGCAGATCTTATTCAGAAAATAGTCGATCTCGCCCTGGAGTGAGATTGTGGCCGTAAAAATACGGAACTTTGTACCTTCCGATAGACCCCACATCATCAGGATCACTGATGAAACAAAGGCATTCCTGCCCGACGAATTGACCGTGCTGGATGAGATCATGGACGAGTATTCCAGAGATCCGGAGGGATGCGGGTATTTCTTCTTGATTGCGGAGGCGGAAGGCGATTTCGCAGGATACCTTTGTTACGGCCCAACCCCCATGACACACGGAGCGTGGGATATGTACTGGTGCGCAGTCTCACCCCGTTTCCAGGGACAGGGTATCGGCAGCACCCTGTTTACCATGGCAGCCGATCATATCAAGAGATTAGGAGGTCGCCTCATATTAATCGAAACCTCCTCCAACCCCAACTACAGGGCGGCACGCTCCCTGTATGTGACACTCGGCTACAAACACGTCAGCACTATCCCCGATTTTTATAATCCCGGAGATCATAAAGAAACGTTTTGGAAAGCACTCTGAAAAGCTTATAATATCCCCGGTTCGCTAGCAGGAGTTTGATATGATTCAGTTTAGGTCCGCAGCAGTCTTTCTTATTATTGCGATATTGATGCTTCTGCTCGTTTTTGCCTGCTCGCCCGCCAATTCCACAAGCATTCAGCCTCCTGAATCAACCTCTCATCCCGTATCTCTGACAGTTCTTCATGTCAATAACACACATTCTTTCGTCATACCCCACGACATACTGATCAAGGTAGACGGTAGAGATGCGGCGGTTACGGCAGGCGGATACAGCCTGCTCGACTCGGCCGTCGAGGACATACGCAGCCAGGAGAAGAACGTCCTGCTGCTCCATGCGGGCGATGTACTGGAAGGAACTATCTGGACAACCAGGTTCCAGGGAATGACCGATATAGATGCCATGAACGCTATGGAGTTTGATGCCCTCACGCTGGGAAACCATGATTTCTCCAAAAATGTCCAGGAGGCGGCAGCACTGGTGAAACGTGCAAGGTTCCCTGTGCTGGTTGCCAACCTCGACGTTTCACGCGAGCCGCTGCTGTCTGGCATCAGCCCGTATATTATTTATTCCATAGAGGATGAAAAGGTCGGCATCATCGGCCTAATCACACCGGACACAGCATTTCTCAGCTATCCCGGTAAGAATATAGTATTTCTGCCCCCCGCTGATACAGCCCGTAAATATATAGCTGAGCTCAAGAATATGGGCGTGAACAAGATTATTATTCTCTCACATCTGGGCTATCGGGATGATGTGGATCTGGCCAGGGAGGTAGCCGATATCGATCTAATTGTGGGCGGACATACTGCAACCTTCATGGGTGGGCCGGAGTTCGAGCGGATCGGTCTCAAGCCAATGATGCCCTATCCCATAGAAATCACAGGACCTGACGGCAACCGGGTGCTGATCGTACAGGCATGGGAAAACAACCAGCTGCTGGGACGCATCAAGCTGGATTTTGATGACAGGGGCCGTATTATCAGCTACAAGGGTCAGCCTTTTATATTTTCGACAAATGGCTTCATGATCGAGGATACTTGGGGCTGGAGCCATCTTTGCCCGTGCAGGTCGGAATATACACAGATAATGAACGCTGTCGCTGCAAATCCCGGCTTTAAGATTTACTGGAACAGCCCGGACATGGATGCAGTGCTGGAGCCCTATGTGACCCAGATCGCCGGCGAACTCAATACCGTAGTTGCCAGAGCCGATGAAAATCTACTGCGGGGTCTGAACAAAGGACCGGGGCCGATTATTGCCGATGCCTTTCTTTGGAATGCTAAAAAGATCGATCCCTCTGTTCAGTTTGCCATCTTCGACAGCTACAATATCCGTGCTGATATCCTCAAGGGATATATCCTGCGCAACGATGTCGAAATGCTTCTTGCGCTTCGGCAACACCTTGCCACCCTGAAAATAAGAGGCAATCTGGTTAAAATGCTGCTGGAAATGGGCATAGATGCTCATATAAACGACAAAGATCCACCCCCATACTATGAAATCTCGGGGCTCAAGATGACGATCGATCTGAACCGCAAGAGCGGCGAGCGTATCACCGGCCTTCAGATCAGACAGAAGGACGGCTCCTATATCGATATGGATATGGATGCCGAATATAATGTGATCACCACCGATTATCTGGCAGACAAGGGCATACAGCCGATTATTAACAGGATCAGCTGGATGGGCCCCTTGGCTGATAACATCAAGTCGTGGCTCAGAGGCTACATGCGCTATACGGATCTCAACATAAGGGATGTGGATGCCATGTGCGATTATCTTGCCTTGCTGGGCAGTATTAAGAACTCTACCGAAGAGCGTACAAAAATTATTATACCCGGCCACTAAATATATATATTTGATACGCTTACAACGGGTTGATTAAGCCATGCCGTGAAGGTATGATTATAATTAGGACTGGTGTAACGCGCCCGGGGGAAGGAGGTAATCATGGCTATAAGAAACAAGGAAGATGCTCAAAGGGTACTCAGGCATGTACCCGATGTGAAAAGGTTTTACTGCCACGACGGCGAGATTTTGAATAACATTTATGATTTAAAGACAGCTCTGGAAAGAATGCACGATTCAACATATCGACACCACGTAACAGATGAGAAAAACGATTTCGCCCGCTGGGTGCGTGAAGTACTGGGTGACGACAAGCTCTCACGCGACATCGCCAGGTGTCAGAACCAGAAAGAGGCCGTGACTGTTGTATCAGATAGAATAATCTGGCTGCGGGAAAAAGCCTAAAAATAAACTGGAAGGTTAATATCAGGTTCCGGAATTGACTATTGCTTACACTCCAAAGGACGCAGTACTTGATATAGTAGCCGTTGCACTCATTCTGGCGCCTGAGCCTGCATCTACAGCGATCGGCATAGCCATGCTGGCGCGTCCGAGAGGGACAACAAAAACCGAGGAAAGGCTACTCAGGCGAACATATCCGGAATACGTGTACAGAGTTGATAATATTCGCGGCAGGGAGATTACCTGGGAGGTCAGAACCATACAGCCGGGCCAGCTCCCTCTTAAGGATATCAACCGGCCTGCCATACAGATCAAGGCACGCGATCAGTATATCCTGTCGCGCACAGTTCCCGAGAAGAGCGCCGGTCAAAAGATAAGGGAGAATCTGCCGCCCGGAGTGAAGGTCCACCACGAGATTTTCCGTCCCGGCTCGGCGCCGGTCAGAGCGCAGCCGGCCTTTATACCCGGAGAGACTATTCATCATACATTGAGGCAGATGCCCCAGCACATAAGTGGGCCGCAGCAGCCGACCATACACCATACCATAGAGAATAGCCCCGGCTACCGCCGGGCACAGGCGTATGGAGTAACCAATAATCAGCAACCGGGAGTTATTCATCACACCATCAGAGAATCACCTGCGGCACGGGGCGGCAACCCCGCCAACATAGTGAAACCTGTGCGCATCGTTGAACACCATACGCTCAATGCTAACCCACCTGTGATGTACAAGGGACGCCTAATACGGCAGACGCTCCCCACTACGCATTCGCCAAACAAGGGTGGCATAATTGTGAGAAAAGACCTTCCTTAAAAAGGCAGACGATAGCCAGACGCCAAAAACACAACGCTGCATTTCAATTTCTTCCGGCGGTGATAAATTGCCAACTTTGGCTGCAAGTCATAGAATTATCACCTGGAGCCTGAATTAAACAACCGGAGCGGATCCATGCCTCACAAAGCCAAACGACATGATTACAAGTCGCATATCATCGAGGAATATTACATTACCGAGGAGCCCTTCTACCTGCCTCTCAAAGATGAGGTGGCCCTTTTCGAAGCGGCCTACGCCGAGCGCATACCCGTATTGCTCAAGGGGCCTACAGGTTGCGGCAAGACCCGCTTCCTCGAATATATGACTTACCGTATGAGCCAGAAAGTACATAAGCATAAGGATTCAACCCTACAGAGGGACGGCATTCCCCTGATTACCATCGCCTGCCATGAAGACCTGACTGCCAGCGATCTGGTGGGCAAGTACCTGCTCGAGGGGGACACCACCCGATGGGTGGACGGCCCACTGACCCGCGCAGTGAAGAGCGGCGGCATCTGTTACCTGGATGAAGTCGTGGAGGCCCGCAAGGATACTATCGTGCTCATTCATCCTCTGGCCGATCACCGCCGTTCGTTATATATTGAGAAAAAGGGAGAGATGCTGGAAGCCAGCGATAGCTTCATACTGGTCATCTCTTACAATCCCGGCTATCAGAGTATACTTAAAAACCTGAAGCACAGTACCAGGCAGCGCTTTATCGCCATCGAGTTCACACACCCTCCTAGAAATATTGAAGCGAAGATTATCGCACACGAAGCCGGCGTCGATGAAGACACGGCAGGCCGGCTGGCCCAATTGGGAGAGAAGATACGAAACCTGAAAGAACAAGACCTTTCAGAGGTCATCAGCACCCGTCTGCTTATCTACGCTGCCCGTATGATTCATCAGGGTATACCACCCAGACGGGCATGCGAAGTGGCTGCCGTCTGGTCGATTACAGATGACGCCGAAGTGCAGAAATCACTTAAAGAAGTGGTAACAGCCATATTTGAATAAACGGGCTATAAACAGTAATGAGCAGGGCTAATGATCAAATCAAACAGCTTGAGCCGGAGACAAACAGCCATTATCACGGCATAGAATTTGCCTCTATCGAACCGATATTGCAGGTTTACTGCAGGGCGCTGACAGGCAAAGAGGTGGATTTCACTTCGAGCAAGGGACCACTCGCTTCCCTGCGCAATACATGGTGGAACCAGCTGGCATCAGGCAATCCGCCCGATGGCAATATCAATATACTGATACCCGCCTCTTTTTTGGAATATTCCAGTTACAGCGACAATTTCAACTGGTATAAATCAATAGTGACACAACAGGTCGCGCACAGTGAGTTCGACTCCTTCAATTTCGATTTCGATAAGGAATCGACCATTTTCGAAAATCTGCGCTATCAGTTAAAGGGTGAGAGCGGACACGGCAACTCTCCCTACGAAAAGTATTTTGCCCTTTTCGATGATCCCAGGCTGGCCATGCAGGTATTTGTGTCTGTTGAAAACGTTCGTATCAATTACCTTGTAAAGTATCACTATCCGGGGCTCAGGAGGAGTTACCGTCTCATGCAGGAATATAACCTGCTTGCCCTGGCCCGGCTGCCGGGCATAACCTTGCGGCGTGCTTTCATCGAGCTGCTGGAGGGACTGGAGATCGATGCCGTACTGGCTATCGATGAAGAAGCCCTGTATGAACCTCTAAATAATGCCAAAGACGTCCTGGACCTTTTATGCACCTCCACAGCCGCCGTAGAGGACGCGGCCGAGGCCGCCATCCGTATATATCGGATTGCACAGGTAGTGCCTAAAAAGGTGCTGCCCCTGGGCGCGGGCGGGTACGGATCGGAAAACCGGGAGCCTAATGTATCCGACCTCGAAGGTCAGGAGTTCATGGGAAATTTCCAGACGGATAAAATCAAGCTCGATCTCGAGATAAAGGCCCAAACCGGCCGGAAGTCCACCATGCCCATGTCCGCCGAAGATATGGAGAAGCTGGCCGACCAGAAAGTCGGCATTAACGATATCAAAGATGTCAAATCCCTGCCCGGAAGCGGCCTGTCTGCGGCATCAATACCTCGGGGAGTGCACGCTTTCCAGTTCTCAAATGACAAGTATACGCAGGTTGACCGCTACAGACCCACAGAAGGGTTAAAAGCTTCCCCGGCAGATGACGATGAACGGCTGTCTTTTTATGATGAGTGGGATTTCCGGGAGAACCGCTATATCAGCTCCTGGTGCTGTGTTAGGGAGAAAATCCTGGGAGAGGGCAGCAGCTATTTTTACGATAAGACACTGGAGAATCGCAAGCCCCTGGTAGCTGAAATCAAGCGTCAGTTCGAGAGGCTGCCGGCAGAGATGCTCTACAAGGCGAAAAACCTTGATGATGGAGATGAATTCGATTTGGACCTTGTCATCGGCGAGTTGATCGACAAACGTGCCGGGCACACGCCCACGGGCAAAGTCTACATCAAGAAGAAAAAGATCCAGCGCGACGTGGCAGTAGCGTTTCTACTGGATATGAGCGGCTCAACAGCCGACCTGATTAATAAAAACCGTCCAACGATGCAATATGAGGACTCTTTTAAATACGACTTTGTGAAATTTGTCATGCAGCCCCGCCGCCGCATCATTGACCTCGAAAAAGAAAGTATAGTACTGCTATGCCACGCCATTGAGACACTGGGCGATAATTACGGTATATACGGCTTTTCCGGCCACGGCCGTTCCAATGTTCAATTCCTGGTCATCAAGGACCTCAACGAATCTTTCGGCGAAAGAATCAAGCGCAGAGTCGACCAGATAGCTCCGATTCACGGTACCCGTATGGGGCCGGCCATACGCCATACAATTGCCAGGCTTGATGCCTGTGGAAACACCCTCAAGCTGCTTTTCCTGGTCAGTGACGGTTATCCGCAGGATTCTTTGTACGGGTACGACGATGACGATAAGGAATATGCCATACACGACACGAAGATGGCCCTCATAGAAGCATCACAGAAAAATATCATCCCCTTCTGCCTGACGGTCGACTCCGCCGGTAACGATTACCTGAGGACAATGTGCAACGACATAGGCTATGAAGTCCTGGACGATATAGAAATGCTTCCTCATCGCCTGCCCATGCTTTATAAAAAATTGTCGATGTAGCGGCAAGGGCCTGCCCATGAGAAGTACAGCCGCCATACACACACTTGGTTGCAAATTAAATCAGGCCGAGTCAGAGGCGCTGGCGGCGGATTTTACTGCCCGGGGCTTGATCATCGGCAGCGGCAATATCGCCGACATTATAGTCATCAACACGTGTAGCGTTACACAAGCAGCTGACGCGAAATCACGCCGTCTCGTCAGAATGTTGCGTGCTCTCAATCCGGTATCCACCATCGCTGTCACCGGCTGCTATGCTGAAAGGGCCGCCTGTGATCTGATTGACTGCGGGGCTGATGTGATCTGCGGCAACCGCGATAAAGCTGCACTGGCGGAGTTGCTGGCGGATCGGACTTTACCTCATCCACGGCCCGCCGCTGCGCGGCCGCCAGGCAGGGTGCGCAGCTTCGTTAAAATACAGGATGGTTGCGATAGGTTTTGCAGCTACTGCATAGTGCCCTTGCTTCGCCCGAATAAATACTGTGTTGACTCTGATAAGGTGGTGGATGTAATCCGTTCAAGGATAGCAGACGGATATAAAGAGATCGTCCTGACGGGCACAGAGATCGGATCATACTCCAGCAAAAGACTAAAACTGATGGATCTGATTGCAAGAATTCTGAGCGAGACAACTGCTGAGAGATTGCACCTTACCTCACTGCAGCCCGGTGAGATAACAAAGGAACTGCTGGCTATGTGGCAGGACAGAAGGCTTTGTCGCCACTTCCATATCCCATTGCAGAGCGGGAGCGATAAAGTGCTCAGGCTCATGGGCAGACGCTACTCGACGTATAACTTCAGTCAGTCGGTGGCTATGGTACGTGCATCGGTTCCCGATGCGTCGGTGACAACCGATATCATAGTCGGCTTTCCAGGTGAATCCGATGGGGATTTTAAGGCTAGCCTCGAATTCTGCCGCCGCACCAGGTTCTCCGCCCTGCACATATTCCCGTACTCCCCCAGGCCGGGTACGGCGGCGGCACGGATGCCTGACAGGGTCGGTGAACACATTAAAAGGCAACGCAGCGGTATAATGCTGGATCTGGCCGCTCACGCTGCAAATGAATTCGCCGGGATTTTCGTTGGCCAAGTCAGAGATGTTCTATGGGAAAACGAGGTGCGCCCGGGGTCGCAAATTTATTCGGGTTTAACCGATAATTATATCCGCGTTTATACCAGGAGCATCGGCGATATCACCAATACGATATCAAAGACCCTGCTTGTCGGTCGCCTTGGTGATTCAGGACCTCCATTCATCATCAGGTCGAAAAAGCACAGACAGGGCAGCCTGTGGGGAGAAATATCGTTGTGAAAATAGGCATTCGAGTGATCCCTCGATCAGTCCGCGAAGAGATTGTGAAAACCGGTGCATCCTATGTTGTCAGGGTTAGAGAACAACCGAGGGGAGGTAAAGCGAACGAGGCAGTGATCAGGCTGGTGGCTGAGCATTTCGGAGTTACTAGATCACAGGTACGCATAACCAGCGGGATGAGCGGACGCAATAAAATAGTTGAGATAAGGACCTAGCCTATGCCATTCGATCGAAAACCCTATTTACAGCCAAGTGAACTCTGCGATTTCGATAGCAGCCCCCTGATAAAGCAAAAAGTGCAGGAACTGACCGCCGGCTGCTCAACCCGTCGGTCGAGATTCGAGCATATATTCACCTATGTGAAAGAGTTACCCTACGGTTTCGAAGACTGGGACTTAAAAGCTTCCGAAGTTCTGAAAAAAGGTTGGGGCATGTGCTCGGGCAAGACCAACCTGTTAATCGCAATGCTCAGGGCAGCAGGCATACCCGCACGCTATCGAGTATATCGAATCAAAGCGGACCGCGCCCTGTTAAGCCGGATGAGCCGCTCGAACAATTTGTTGGCACGGTTTGGCGAACTGGGAGATGAGCGGGATCACGTAGACTGCGAAGTATGGCTGGGCAGGTGGGAATCCTGTGACCCTGGCCGCGACAGCGCTATGGAGAAAGGGATATTAAAGCTGGGAGGGGACCTGAAAAGGCACGTGGTAACGGATAACACAGGAAAGGAGAGATACTTGCGGCTGGCGGTCATCGACCAATGGGCACGTCAGCGACAATCGCGAAGGGCGTTTCGCAGCGATCGCACCGATGTATTCAGTGATATCAATCGCCAGCTTGACTTGCTAAGAAAGCTCGGCTCGGTTACTTAACATTGACCGTGACCGTCTGAAACTGCGCACCCTCGGGGCTGGTAACAGTCAACATGTAGGTTGTTGTAGTAGTGGGCGATACCTCTTTGCTGCCTTCCCCTGAAACCGTCCCCACACCCCTGTCTATGGATACTGAAGATCCGTTGATGGTCTGCCAGCTCAATATGGAAGAGCCCCCTTTACGAATCACATAGGGGGTGGCAATAAAAGATTTAATAACCGGCGTATCTATAGTAGGAGGAGCCCCGGATACTGTCAGGGTAGTTGTGGCCACTATAAAACCCTGGGCGTTGGTTGCAGTTAGTCTGTACGTAGTGGTGAACGCAGGATTAACCGGCTGCGAACCCTGTGGACGAATGATTGTTAATCCCGGTTCAATCTCGACATCATAGCTGTTACGCACATCCCAGGTAAGCGTGGCGTATTCGCCCGATAAAATGTTGGCCGGGGTGACTGTGAAGATGGCCACTTCAGGATAATTCAGCGTCGGAGCCGCTACAGTTTGTGGAACCGGCGTAGCAGTGGCCGGTTGCTCAGGCAAAGACGGGGGTTCCGGCTGAGTGACCGGCGTCGGAGCCGTCACCACGGTCACGCACCCTGCTGACAGCACCACAACCATAACAAGTGTTATTATTATCTTTCTCATCGCATTTCTCCTGTATCCGCCAGGACGATTTTTATTCAGGACATTGTAACAGCAATACGTTCCCTTAAACCACTGATTATTACGGCATGCCCTTGATAAACGAAATTATTTCGTATATATCCGGCAACTGGCTCAACGGATATGTTTTGAAAAGCGCAATCACACCTTTTTCGTCAACAAGTATATTGGCTCTCTCGGAAAAACCGTTCTTTTCACGGAAAATATCGAATAATCTTGCTATATCTCCATGCGGCCAGAAATCGGAAAGTAGCGGTAACTTCTTGATGCCGAGGCTTTCCGCCCAGGCTTTTTTTGAGGGGACCGGGTCGACGCTCAACCCCACAGGCATGGTATTTAACGATTCAAAAACCGAATAATTTTTCTCCAGCGAAAGCATCTGACCGGCACATACTGCTGTCCAAGCCAGCGGATGAAATGAAAGCAGAACACGCTTGCCCTTATGCGTAGAAAGGACAAAGTCAACACCGTTGTGATCAGAAATGGTAAAATCAGCTGCTAATTCACCCACCGTCACATTGCGCACTATCTCCACCATATTCGTCCTCCTTTTTAACAGTCACAGTCGTTCGAACATCGTATCATCATTATATATCCCGCTATCTGTGCCGATAAATTCTATATCTGGCATGCAATCTCTATACGATCTCTCGCATCGTTCATAATGACCTGGCGGCCTGGCAAACCGGTGTGGTTAAATCCTGCGGTTTGGACTAAAATATTGCAGACCTTAGGCCAATCTCACTTAAATATAAAGGGGTAGACATGGGCGAAAGCAAGCATTCACGGTACGAACCAAAACACCGCATCAGGGTGGTGACGGCAACGGCCTTGTTCGATGGCCACGACGCAGCCATCAACATTATGCGAAGGTTGATCCAGGCGGGGGGCGCCGAGGTCATTCACCTCGGCCACAGCCGATCTGTTGGCGAGGTAGTGGAGGCGGCAATACAGGAAGATGTGCAGGCAGTAGCCATTTCTTCATATCAGGGCGGGCATATGGAGTTCTTCAAATATATGAAGGACATGTTCGACAAGCTCGGAGCTGGACACATAAGGATATTCGGCGGAGGTGGAGGTGTCATCCGCCCCAATGAAATTAAAGAGCTACAGGATTATGGCATCGAGCGTATTTACGATCCCGAGGACGGCCGCAATATGGGACTGGTGGGTATGATAGACGACCTTATGCAGCGTTGCGACTTCCATACCATAGATATCACACCCGAAGATGACAAGTATAAGCGCGGCGCGGCCATTCCAACGCCAGCCCAACTCAATACCCAGGAACCAGCCAAGGTTGCACGTATGATCACACTGGCTGAAATGGGAGTCGATCCCTGGCATAAGTACATCGATATATTGAAAGACAAGGCATCTCAGAGCAAGGCGCCGGTGGTGGGAGTCACCGGCACGGGCGGCTCAGGAAAAAGCTCTCTGCTGGATGAACTGGTTTTACGCTTCAGGACAGACAATCCCGGCAAAACGGTGGCTGTGCTTTCAGCAGATCCCTCCAAACGGCGTACAGGGGGCGCGCTTCTGGGAGACCGTATCCGCATGAATTATGTATACGGAGGCAATGTATACATGCGTTCCCTTGCCACCCGAGGATCAAAAACCGAGGTCCCTGACGTGATACGGGATGCCATCTCAGTGGTGAAAGCCGCCGGCTATGACCTGGTGCTGGTGGAGACTGCCGGTATCGGCCAGGGCGATACTGCTATAGTCGATATATCGGATATCTGCCTCTATGTCATGACCGCCGAGTACGGAGCGCCCACACAGCTCGAGAAAATAGATATGTTGGATTACGCGGATATAGTGGTGCTAAATAAATACGATAAGAAGGGCTCGGAGGATGCTCTGCGCGATGTCAGGAGAGTTCTGCGGCGTACGCACGAAAAATTCGATGCGTCACTGGAAAGCATGCCGGTCTACGGTACCATAGCATCGCGTTACAACGATGAAGGAGTGAACGGACTATACGCCGGCCTCCTGGAATGTATCGATAAAAAACGCAACCAGCGGTTTGTATGCAATATACCCGCAGATATGGTGTCGCACACGAGCTCGGTCCGCTTTGCCATTCCGCCCGACCGAATACGCTACTTGGGCGAGATCGCTGAGACCGTGCGCGATTACAAGAAGACGGTACACAAACAGTGTGAAATCGCCCGCCGTATCCAGGAGTTGCATGCCGCGCTGGTTGAAATCGAAGATGAGACCGCCCGGGAAGCTGTGGAAAAGAAAATCAGCTCTCTGCATGAAAAGCTTAAGCCGGAGTGTCGCAAACTGCTGTCAGGCTGGGATGAATTGCGCAGGACCTACAGCGGCGACTATTTCCGTTACAGTGTACGGGGCCAGGAATACAAGGTGGAACTGACCGATGCCACTCTGGCGGGTACTAATATTCCGCGGGTTATTGTGCCCGATCTCAAAGACCACGGCGAGAGGCTGAGATATCTGATGCTTGAGAACGTGCCGGGACAATATCCTTATACGGCTGGCGTATTCCCCTTCAGGCGCAAGGGAGAGGATCCAAAACGGCAGTTTGCTGGAGAGGGCGGACCTGTCCGCACCAACAAGCGCTTTCATTTTCTTTCGCAAAACGACGACGCCAAACGCCTTTCCACCGCCTTCGATGCCGTCACCTTGTTCGGCGAAGATCCCCAGGAAAGCCCAGACATTTTCGGCAAGATCGGTGAGTCGGGTGTATCCATATGCACGTTGGAAGATATAAAGAAACTTTACGCCGGTTTCGATCTGTGCTCACCCAATACGTCGGTCTCCATGACTATAAATGGACCGGCGCCAGTGATGCTGGCATTCTTCCTCAATGCAGCCATAGACCAGCAGGTCGACAGGTTCACGCAACAACACGGGAGACTGCCTACGCCGGATGAGCATGCAAGGATCAAGGCGCAAACACTATCCATCGTGCGCGGCACGGTCCAGGCCGATATTCTCAAGGAGGACCAGGGGCAGAACAGCTGCATCTTCTCAATCGAGTTTGCCCTTAAAATGATGGGGGATATCCAGGAGTACTTCATCAATCACAACGTACGCAATTATTATTCCGTATCCATATCCGGATACCATATCGCCGAGGCGGGCGCCAATCCTATTACACAGGTTGCATTCACGCTGGCCAATGGATTTACCTACGTAGAATATTATCTATCAAGGGGATTCTCTATCGATTCGTTCGCTCCGAACCTGTCGTTCTTCTTCTCCAACGGCATGGATGCCGAGTATGCGGTTATTGGGCGGGTGGCCCGCCGCATCTGGGCGGTGGCCATGCGTGAAAAATACGGCGGCAATGAACGCAGCCAGCAGCTTAAATACCATATACAAACCTCGGGCAGGTCGCTGCACGCTCAGGAGATACAATTTAACGACATCCGCACTACGCTGCAGGCGATACTGGCCTTTTACGACAATTGCAACTCTCTGCACACCAACTCCTATGATGAAGCTATAACCACCCCGACCGAGGAATCGGTCCGGCGCGCTATGGCGATTCAGCTAATTATCACACGCGAGTTTGGATTGACCAAGAACGAGAATGTCTGGCAGGGCTCCTACATACTGGAGCAGTTGACAGACCTGGTGGAGGAGGCCATTCTGGATGAGTTTGAACGCATTTCCAAACGAGGCGGCGTTCTGGGTGGAATGGAACTGCAGTACCAACGCGGCAAAATCCAGGATGAGTCAATGCTTTACGAACAGCGCAAGCATTCCGGCGAACTTCCCATTATCGGCGTCAATACGTATTTAAATCCCAAGGAAGGCAACCTGATTCCTTTCGATATCCCTCTCAGCCGCTCGACCAGAGAGGAAAAACAGGAGCAGATCGATAATCTTCGCAACTTCCAGAAAAACAACGCAGCTAAGGCCAAAGAATCGCTTAAGAAGCTGCAGCAGGTAGCCCGCGAGGGCGGCAACATTTTTGAGCAGATGATGGAGACGGCTCGTTATGCTTCCCTGGGGCAGATAACTGGCGCGCTCTACCAGGTTGGCGGAAAGTACCGGCGCAATATGTAACGCCGCATAGACTGCTTCATCGCCCGCTCTGAACAGAACTTGTAATATTTCCGGGGCTCAGCCCGACCACGATCGAGTGCATCGGCCTCGTTATATACTTTAGATCGGGCTGTTAAATCCAAGGTTATTCTTCGTGGCGCTGGTGCCGTAAAAAGTCCTCGATTTCCTTTATAATCTGCTCCGCCCCTTCTGGCTCAACGCCTGTAGCGTTCCCATCAAGGTCGTACTGCTCTTCCAGCGATCGAAGGAAAACCCGCATCTGTTCATTTTCAGAGATCAGCCTGGCCAGTATTCCCCGAAGGCTGTCGGACGATCTTTTAAGGTCACCGAGATCAAAACCGATATCCAACAGAGCCGATATTTTCTTAGCAATTTCAAGACATACTATGGGATTACTCTCGGCGCGTATATAGAACGGGACATGACCCCACACACTGACGGCCGGTATACGGCGCATCGCGCAGACGCTCAGCAAGGGACCGTGGATACTGCTGGGCCCGGTATAGCTGATGGGCTCAATACCTGCCCGCTCCAGAAGCTCTATCATATTCCGGTCGTTGACAAGTCCGCTGACACGGGTCTCCCGAGTATGTGGGATCCTGTCGTAAAGACCGCCCACAGCATAGACCCGGTGTGCATTGTAATAGCCTGCCATATCGGCGATCACCTCGGCATACGATTGCCAGCGCATCTGGGGTTCGATTCCGCTGAAAATAATGAGGTCGCGGGGACCCTCGGGATTTTGCCAGTAATAAAGACTGTTGGTCGGCATAAGCACAGGCCACAGCATACCGTTCTCAACGTTAATAGAGGGCCTTATTTTATCGAAATCGTAATAATCGTCGGACTTCATTTCGGCAAACTTTGCGGCCGTCAGCTTTTTTATCATGTACGACACTGTGCCGGTGGAGACATGCGCAGCATCGGGCCAGCCAATGAAGGCCGCCAGCAGGTCGGGCTGGCGCAGCGTCGGCTGTTCAAGAAATACAATTTTACTGGGTTCCATCTCTATTCATTGCTGCAGCAAAAAACGTCAAATACCACGGTGCCAGCAGCCTCATTGCCGTTGACATCTGTCACGACGACATCAACCTTGAATTCTCCACCCACTCCTGGGGATATCCAGTTAACTTTACTGGCCGTGCCGTCGCTGAGGCTCATACCCGAGGCAGCCTGCAGTCTGCCGCTGCCCGCCGACCATTTAAATCTCAGATTCTTAGTATTCGCACCGTCAACAACACACTCAATGGGCGCCGCTGTCCAGATGCGCATCCGTTTGGTAGCCTTCACCACCTCGCTGGAAGGAAGTGACATCTTTAATACCACCGGCCCATCCGCGCTGGCGCTGCCATTCTCATTGATTATTACTTTAGCTTCGTGAATAGCCGTAGCCTGCCCGCCCTTACCGTCGCTGACCGTTACCCTAATTTTATAATTGCCCATGACTGACGGCGAGGTCCATGTTACAGTCGGCCCATCCCCGCTTATGGTGCCATTGTCGGCAACCCATTCATATTCGATCGTATCGCCGTCCTCATCCAGAGCAATGCAGGTCAACTGACCTTCGCTCTGTGGCGCCCATTCCCACATTCCGATAACCTGCTGAATCACCGGCGGCCGGTTTGCCTGTAAAGCAGGTGCCGGGCCGGCACAGGCGAAGTCTATGCACAGGACGCTGGTTAGAAAAGCGGCTGCTGTAATAGAGTGTCTAATTATTTTGGAGAACATCACTGTAATCTCTGTTCACTAATAAGCTTAAGGGTCTCGGCAGCAAAGCACCTCATACGTGACTTCGCCAACTGCCGTATTGCCTGCCTTGTCTGCAACCGTTACTTTAACCGTATAATTACCTCCTGAGCCTGGCGCCAGCCATCCCACCCTCGCGGCCTTACCTTCCTCAAGACCTTCCGCCATTAATTTACCACCGTTTACCGTCCACACATAGGTGAATTGCGATGGATCACCTCCGGGAACCTCGCACTGTATTTCCGAAACGAAGAATGCTCTGACACGCCCACTGGCTCTGCTGACGCTCGAGGCAGGTGGAGTGAGTTTTAAATAAATCGTTTTATCTTCCGGCGGTGGTGGAGGGGCAACGACAGTGAACTTTTTACTCAGTGTTTCCTCTTTTCCTTTTTCATTCGTCACCTTGACGGTAATCAGATACTCGCCCAATTCGTCCGGTGGCACCCAGTTTACCCTCTGCCCTTCCCCTTTAATAACTCCCTTCTCGGCGGTCCAGGTATAGGTAAGCGGACCCCCGTCGGGGTCTGAACAGGCGCAAATTAAAGGGCTCTCCTGGTTGGGATAATATTCCCTGGTTCCTGCTATATCTCTGATCATAGGCATTACAGGGTTGAGCGGAACAGGTGCGGGGGGAGTTTGAACCGCAGGCGCGCCACAGCCTCCAATAATCAGTAGAGCAGCCAAGGCTGCTACTGAAAGGATCCAGAGACGGGTGACCGCTAATTTCATTAAATGACCTCCCTTAAATCGTATCACGGGAATTTCATACATTTTCCCGTATTATAAAACCGTTCTCCTAAATGATCCGGCTCAAATATTATATAATTTTGAACTGCCTAATTCGAAACCGCGCATACTTTTTAAACCGGGAGATAATGCCCGATTTTTCAGGCAGTGCAGTGGCAAAGGAGGTCCTTTTAATGCAACAATCGAGATTCGGTGAGCTGAACAGCATTTTTCATCCCCGTAAAGTGGCGATAATAGGAGCTTCCCCGGTTGCCGATATAGCCACGCTGGCACTGATGAAAACCAAAATCAAGGACAACGTATATTTCGTAAACCCTAAATATAGTGAGATCTTCGGCCGCAGATGCTATGCCAGCGTGCTCGACATTGAAGGGCCAATCGACTACGCCATCATCGGCATCAAAGCCAATCTGGTTCCTAAAGTGGTCGGCGAATGCATCCAGAAGGGGATCGGAGCGGCCCATATATTCACCTCCGGTTTCAGTGAAACAGGACTTCCTGAGGGCTGTGCGCTGGAAAAAGAATTGAGGGATGTTGCCGCCGGCAAGATAAGAATCATCGGCCCCAATTGCTTCGGTATTTATTGCCCGCGCTCCGGGTTGGCCATCGTGCCGGAATCAAGCGAGACAGAAGGTAACATAGGTGTGATTGCCCAGAGCGGCAGTGTAGCAGAGTCTTTTTCCTATTTCGGCAAGACTAAAAATCTGCATTTCAGCAAGGTTGTCAGCTATGGAAACGCCACCGACCTCGCCTGCCCAGATTTTCTGGAATATATGGCAGACGATCCTCAGACAAAGGTTATCGCACTCTATATCGAGGGGTCCAAGAACGGCAAGCGTCTTCACGAGGCTCTCAGATATGCAGCTTGCAGAAAGCCGGTTGTGGCAGTCAAGGGAGGTCTGACCGATAACGGCAACCGTGTAGCAAGATCGCACACGGGTCAGCTCACAGGAACACCCGAGTTGTGGAAAACTCTTTTTAAACAATGCGGTGTTATACAGGTCAGTAATCACGATGAGCTGGTCAATACTGTGTCTGCGTTCAGCCACTCGCCTCTTCCCGCAGGTAACCGGGTATCACTGATAAGTAATTCCGGCGGCTTCAGCGTGATACAGACCGACCTGTGCGTCGCTGAGGGAATGGCCGTGCCTCCTTTCGAAGATAAAACCCTTGAAAGATTAGGGCGCCTGGTGCCCCGGGCCGGCACGAGTATAGGCAATCCACTTGATGCCTGGCCTATTTTCTATAAAGTTTTCCAGAAGGATGGTAACCTCAGCGATATCATCAAAATCGTAGCAGAAGACGACAATATCGACTCACTGGTTTTTATGTTCGACCAATTCAGGTATATACGCCGTGCACGCAAACATGAAGCGACAGATCATATGAACCTGGTCATTCAGATGATGCTCGAAGGCAGCCGCTATTGCCGTGACATAATGGGTAAACCCGTGTTGCTCAGCGTATCGTTGGATCCATTTCTGGAGGATGAAGAGGATAGAAAAGGCAATCTTCTGCTAAAAAACGCCTTCGAGCAAAACGGCTTCCCTGTCTACCCCGCCAGCGATATAACCATCAGAGCTTTGGCTAGGCTTTATAAATATGCAGCGCAAACTGGAAAAGCCATGTGATGGAGCTTGAAAGCCGTTGCAGATTGCTGCAGAATGGTATTTAATAATATTGCATGATGTGTACACGTGACATTCGTCACTTACATATCGTGAGTATCCTGTAAAATTGTGAGGAATGATGTATAGAGGAGGCTTAGACCATGAGTAAATCGCTTAAGGGCACAAAAACGGAGCAGAATCTGCTGAAGGCATTTGCGGGAGAGTCCCAGGCCAGAAATAGATACACCTATTTTGCCAGCCAGGCGCGCAAAGACGGATTCATGCAGATCGCCAATATCTTCGAGGAAACGGCCTTCAATGAGAAAGAACACGCCAAGGTGTTTTTCAATTACCTGGAGGGGGGCGATGTTGAGATCGTAGCTGCCTACCCGGCAGGCATGATCAAAGATACCAAGACCAACCTGGAAGAAGCTGCAGCGGGCGAGAAGATGGAATGGACGTCGCTTTATCAGGAGTTTTCCAGGATAGCCAAAGAGGAAGGTTTTACCGAGGTTGCCAACTCCTTCGATCAGATTTCACGGGTCGAGAAGTTTCATGAGGCAAGATACAGAAAATTGATCATCAATTTAGAGGATTACCAGGTTTTCAA
>DAOUFT010000009.1:0-3727 GCA_034429855.1 Dehalococcoidia bacterium | reverse complement strand
ATGCATCATTTTGCCGGGCTCGCAGCAGGTCTATCTTGATGCGCTCAAAGAAGGTCTGATCGAGATATTCATCAGGGCAGGTGCCGCGGTCAGCACTCCCACCTGCGGCCCCTGCCTGGGCGGGCACATGGGTATACTGGCAGCAGGAGAGAAGTGTATCTCAACCACCAACCGTAATTTCGTCGGGCGCATGGGTCATCCCACTTCGGAGGTTTATCTGTCCAATCCGGCCGTAGCTGCTGCCAGTGCATTACTGGGAAGGATCGCCGGTCCTGAGGAGATCAGATAAAATGCCGCACAAAGGCAAGGTCCACAAATACGGAGACAACATAGATACCGACGCCATCATTGCCGCGCGCTACCTGAACATGCATGATCCACTGGAGCTGGCGGCGCACTGTATGGAGGACATAGACGCGGACTTCGTGCACAGGGTCAAGCCTGGTGACATCATCGTGGCCGAATCGAACTTCGGTTGCGGATCCTCTCGCGAGCATGCCCCTTCAGCCATCAAGGCATCCGGTATCTCGTGTGTTATAGCCAAGAGCTTTGCACGTATCTTTTTCCGCAACGCCATCAACACCGGACTGCCCCTGCTGGAATGTGCGGAGGCCGTGGACAATATCAAACAGGGAGATATGGTCGAGGTCGACCTGGCTACCGGTACCATTGCCAATCTGTCCAGCGGAAAGACTTTTACGGCAAAGCCTTATCCAGACTTTATGATGGAGATCATCAACGCGGGCGGCCTGATAGAGCACACCAGGAAAAAGCGCGCAGGGACGAATTGATTTGAATTTCACGATCGCAGTCCTGCCCGGAGATGGTGTCGGGCCGGATGTAACGAACGAAGCAAGGCGTGTGCTGGACGAGGTGGGAAACCGATTCGGCCACCGGTTCACCTGCAAAGAGGGCTTTATCGGCGGCATAGCCATCGATAAATTCGGCAGTGCCCTGCCCCAGACCACCATCGATATCTGCCGCAGATGCGACGCAGTGTTGCTGGGCGCCGTAGGCGGACCTAAATGGGACGACCCCCGCGCGGCGACCAGGCCTGAGGACGGGCTGCTTGCCATACGTAAGGAGCTTGGGCTCTTCGCCAATCTCCGCCCGGTCAAGATGTTCAGAGTGCTGGAGAATGCCACCAGCCTCAAGCCGAAGGTTGTCCGCAAAGTGGATATGATGGTCGTGCGTGAATTGACTGGCGGCCTCTACTTCGGACGTCCCAAACGACGCTGGAGTACCTCCCGCGGCAGGCGGGCCGTCGACTCCATGGTCTATACCGAGAAAGAGATTGAGCGTATACTGCGCGTCGGTTTCGAGCTGGCGCTCTCCCGCCGCCGCAAACTGACTTCCGTGGATAAGGCCAACGTTCTCGAGTCCTCCAGGCTCTGGCGCCAGATAGCGGGAGAGCTGGCAGGCGAATATCCCGCCGTCAAGGTTGACAATATGCTGGTGGACGCTTGTGCCATGCGCCTTATCCGCGACCCTGCCTATTTCGATGTGATCGTAACTGAGAATATGTTCGGCGATATACTTACCGACGAGGCCTCCATGCTGGCGGGCTCAATGGGCATGCTGCCGTCCGCCAGCCTGGCTGGCATACCTGCGGGAAAATACTCTCTTGCCTTCGGCCTGTACGAGCCCATCCACGGCAGCGCGCCGGACATCGCGGGAAAGGACCTGGCCAATCCTATAGCAGCGATATTGAGCGCCGGTATGATGCTGCACTATTCTCTGGGTCTCAGCAAAGAGGCAGCCTCCGTGGAGAAGGCGGTGCTGAAGGTGCTCGATGACGGGTATCGCACTCAAGATATTATGACTGAAGGCCTTAAACGGGCTGGCACACACTCTATGGGCAAAGCCATAGCGCGAGAGATCAGGCGGAGCATTGTATAAAATGAGACGGGTCGAGATTTATGATACCACGCTGAGGGACGGATCGCAGCAGGAAGGCATCTCCTTTACAGTAACCGACAAGCTCAAGATCGCGCAGAAGCTGGATGAGCTCGGCATCCACTACATCGAGGGTGGCTGGCCCGGATCCAATCCGAAGGACACGGAGTTCTTTGCCAGAGCGACTAATATGAAGCTTAAGAATGCCACACTGGTGGCATTCGGCAGCACGCGTCGGGTGGATACGCGGGCTTCCGCAGACGCGGGACTTCAGGCGCTGGTTCAAAGCGGCGCACGGGCCGTCAACATCGTAGGCAAATCATGGGATATCCAGGTAAAACGTGTCCTGGAAACCAGCCTGGAAAACAATCTGATTATCATAGAAGAATCAATAGCCTACCTGAAATCGAAGGGCCTGAAGGTTTTTTTCGACGCCGAGCACTTCTTCGATGGATATAAAGCGAACCCCTCCTACGCGCTACGCACCCTGGAGGCGGCAGCCCGGGGCGGCGCGGATTGTCTGGTTCTTTGTGATACCAATGGAGGCACATTGCCCTGGGAGGCGGCGGAAACCGTAAAGCAGGCGGCCGGTAAACTGAACTGCCCGCTGGGCATACATGCACACAACGATAGCGATATGGCCACCGCTGTATCGGTGGCCGCTGTGACGGCGGGCGCCGTTCATGTCGAGGGCACCGTCAACGGATTCGGCGAGCGCTGCGGCAACGCCAACCTCTGCTCCATCATACCTGCTCTGCAGATCAAGCTCGGCATTAAATGCCTTAGCAAAGCTCAGCTCTCAAAATTGACCGAGGTTTCACGTTTCGTCTCCGAGGTGGCCAACCTGCCTCCGGTTTCCAACCTGCCTTACGTGGGAAACAACGCCTTCCTGCACAAGGCCGGCCTGCACGTATCGGCCATGGCGAAGTGGGAGGAGAGCTATCAGCATATCGATCCCTCTCTGGTGGGCAACAGCCCCATGATCGTGGTATCTGAGCTATCCGGTAAAAGCAATATCATCTACAAAGCCAGGGAGCTGGGTATCCCCATGCCGCCCCACGGTAAAGAAGCGCGCATGATACTCGATCAGATCAAGCACCTGGAGAATATGGGCTTTCAATATGAGGATGCCGATGCTTCCTTTGAGCTTTTGCTGCTGCGCTCGCAGCACGGCTATAAACCGCCTTTCAGCCTGGTCGACTATATGGTCGTCGTTGAGAGGCACAGACGGCTGCCTTCAGCCTACGATATCGGCAGCGAGCTGCTGGCTGAGGCGACTATCAAGGTAAGAGTTGAAGGCAGAGTGATGCATACGGCGGCCGAGGGAAACGGCCCGGTCAACGCGCTCGATCGAGCCCTGCGCAAAGCGCTGCTGGAGTTTTATCCCGGCCTTTCCAGAGTGGACCTGATCGATTACAAGGTACGCATACTGGAAGGCAGCCGCGGCACAGGCTCTCTGGTACGCGTTTTCATAGAATCCTCCAACGGCAGGGTGCAATGGCGCACCGTGGGGGGTTCCACCAACATCATCGAGTCCAGTTGGCTGGCCTTGAACGACAGCATGGAATACTATTTGATCAAGCTGAATAAGAAATCAAGACGGTAAACACTATTTCACCCAACGTTGGGGCGTTGCTTTAGCTACGCCCGAATAATTCCCCTGCCGTAGGGGCGTTGCTTTAGCTGCGCCCGAATAATTCTCCTGCCGTAGCAACTGTCTTTATCCGATGTTATTTATCAGTGGCATCGGAGCGGCCCAGGTAGTTCTTGTTTTGATTATAGCGTTTATTATTGTGAGCAGTTTTCTCATACAGGCAGTTATTGCTACTTT
>DAOUFT010000008.1:0-4491 GCA_034429855.1 Dehalococcoidia bacterium | reverse complement strand
GATTAAGGCTGCAAGAGATGCTGGGGTGAAATTTATGATCGCCGAGAACCACCGCTTTTTACCGGCCCATCAGTATATCCACGATGCCATTCAACAGGGGCTGATCGGCGATGTAAATCTGGTGCGGGCTTATGAGGGTGTGAGTGAAATAGAGGGCATGACCCAACCAAATTCTTGGAAAGGCGACCCGATTAAATCGGGTGGCGGGTCCTTCATGGATATGGGTGCTCACAAATTCGCCACCCTTGAATGGATTCTCGAAGACCAGGTGGAATCTGTATATGTGGCACTATCCAAACAGGTCACCAATCTGCCCGAAAAGGCGGAAGACAACGCCTTATCAGTGGTTCGCTTCCGTAATGGCGCTGTAGGTGAAGTGGTGGTGAGCTTCACACAGGTTACACCCGCATTCAACAGTCTGGAGATATACGGGAGTAAAGGCACAATACTTGAAAACCACATGTGGGATAAGGCGGTGCGCATCTTCTCCAGCCATGAGGCTATGGGGGAGAATAAAAACCAGTGGTACGAGCCCGATATTGAGCATGGCCCATTTCCTTCGTATTACAATATTTCCATGCGTTGCGAAGACGAGTATTTCGCGCAATGCATATTGGATAACAGAGAGCCTGAATTCGCACCTGAGCAAGCTAAAAGCGCAATTACAGCGGTGCTGATGGGATACCTGTCGGCACAGACCGGAAAAGCCGTTACCAGGGCTGACCTGGAGAAGGTTGAAAAGTCTGTGGGAACGGAAAGTATTTTACATAAACTTGCAGATCATATCCCCATTAATAAAAACCTGCCGGAGGTGAAACGGGTGAAGGCTATTGGATTTAATCGAAAGAGGATGGAGCAGACACTTCATAAGCACGACCTGGAATTGCTGGTAGTCACTTCGCCCGTCAATGTATTCTATGTCAGTGGCATGCCGGTTCTACATGCAAGCCCCAATCCCATTCTGTTTGCACTGAGCAACCAGTATCCCAATATCGTGTTGCTCAACCGTGACGGCGGCTCCGCGCTGTTCAACTGGGACCTTTTTCAGAGCGTGGACAAGTTCTCCTGGATAGCGGATCACAAAGGTACGATCGGGCATAAAGAGACCGCACGCGCCGTCATGTCCAAGATTAAGAAATGGGGATTGGAAGGGAAACGCATAGGAGTTGAATCAACCGCCCCCAAGTACCTGCTCGACCATCTGGCCCAAAAAAACCCTGCCGCAGAAATAGTGATGGCAGATGAAGTGCTGCTGGAGATGCGTTTGATCAAAAGTGACGAGGAGATCAAACTGATTGAGAAAGCTACGCAGATCACCGAGAAGGCCGTCTCAGCCTGCATCAAGGCAACCAGTGAAGGCATGACGGATAACGATTTCCTTTTACTGGCGCGCAGGACGATTATTGAGGAAGGCGCCGATGCCTGGGACCATCTGACACACAGTATAGGCGAATCGGATCCCGAGGCGCCGGGTATCGGTACGGTTGTGAGGAAGGGTGATATCTGCCGCTTCGATTTCGGCGCGGTATATAAAGGCTACGTGTCAGACGTAAATCGTCACGCAGTCATCGGTCCTGTGCCGAACGAAGCCAAGGAAATAATAGACCGCCTTATCGTGCTGCAGGAGTATTATGAGAAAAACGCCAGGCCCGGTGTGAATATTCGGGAACTTAATGCGGAAGCCGACGAGTTTTATAAGAAGCTGAAACCGGAAGGATTAACCATGGCCGTAGGGCACAGCATCGGACTGGAGTGCGAGGAGCAGCACCTGTTTGGACCCTTGCAAGTGCTGGATAGACCATTTGAAAAGAACATGGTGTTTGAGATAGAGGCCTGGGAGTCCTTTGGCAAAATACTGATCGGTGTTGAGGATTGCTATGTTGTCACCGAAACGGGCCTGCGCAAGATCACTACGCTGGACAAGCACATAGTCAGCCTGTAATCCGTTAAAAGTGCTCGACTGCTTGGTAAGGAGAATTATATGGATCCGCTTATTATTGTTGCCACACCCAATACATGCTGGTTGCAACCATCGGTCGATTACCCTCGTACTCCGCAGGCCATAGCTAGGGAGGCCAGGCGCTGCCTGGAGAAGGGGGCCTCAGTGTTGCATACGCACGCCGAGGGGCAATGGACAGAAGTCATAAAGGCTGTGCGCGCGTCCTGCGATATCATTATCCAGAGCGGCATGTCCAGCCTGGAAATAAAGGAACGGATGGAATGCTTCAAACAGAAATCCGATATGATCTCAATAATATTGAACCACCACGATGAAGCGTTCGCTGAGGTTGATTGTCTCAAGCTGCATTCCAGGCAGGAACTGGAGGAATACGCCGGACTATGCAGGAAGCACAAAGTTGCGCCCGAGTTCGAAGTCTGGCATTCCGGGTCAATCTGGAACCTTAACTACCTGATAGATAAGAGGTTGCTTGATGCCCCTTATATAACAACACTCTTTTTAGGCTGGCCCGGCGGTACTTGGTCGCCGCCCACTGTTGAAGAGTATCTCTACCGGCGCCGTCTGCTGCCGAAGGGATGTGCGGTTGTGGTCAGTATCATGCATAGGGACCAGATGAAGATATTGACAGCCGCCATCATGGAAGGCGACCATGTGCGTGTAGGTACTGAGGATTACCCATACACGAGGTCCGGGAAGCTGGCCGGGACCTATGAGCTGGTTGAAGAGATAGCGACGATCTCAAAATCGCTGGGACGTCCTGTTGCCAGCGTGAAGCAGGCGCGTAAGATACTGGGCATTAACAGGAGATAAGATGATGAGTAAGTCGAAGAAAAAGGTTGCAGTTGTCACTGGTGCTGCCAATGGTATAGGCGAGGCTGTTGCAAGGTTGTTTTCGCAAAATGGATACGCTGTCGTTATGCTTGACGTGTCCGATCGCGGCAAGCGGGTTTGTACTGAGATAAAAGCTGGCGGGGGGGATTGCGTATTCTGGAAATGCGATGTAGCAAATGAAAAGGACGTAGCCGCATCTGTGAATAAAATAGTCAAGACCTATGGACGCATCGATGTGCTGAATAACAATGCTGGCATTGTGCTGGTGCGGCCGCTGGAGGAGATACGCTGGGAAGAATACCGGCGCGTTGTGGATGTCAACCTCGGAGGAATTTTTCTCTTCTGTAAATACGTGATTCCGATAATGAAGAAGCAGAAAAGCGGTTCCATCGTAAATATGGGCTCTGTCTCAGGCCATGTCGGGCAGATCGACCACTCGCTTTACGGCGCCACCAAGGGGGCTATCATTTCGCTTACCAGGGCGCTGGCCTGGGAGCTGGCCCCCTGGAGTATAAGGGTGAACTCCGTCAGCCCGGGGTCTGTGGATACTCCCATGCTGCGGAGCGATATCAAAATAGAATCGGCCAAGACCGGGAAACCATATAAAGAGGTCAAGAAGCTCAGGGAGGGCGAGCAAGCCTTCAAGCGTTGGGCTGATCCTTCAGAGATAGCCGCGTCCATTTATTTCCTGGCTGGCGATGCAGCCTCGTTTATAACCGGATCGGACCTGCTGGTGGACTGTGGCTGGGTGGCGAAATGACGGCACCAAGTGAGGTATTCTGAGATGGCGGAACGTTTTCTGGTCACAGGTTCAACTGGATGTATTGGTGCATGGGTAGTGCGTAACCTTGTCCGCCAGGGTATCTATACCTGCGCACTGGTCAGGTCGGGCTCGCTGCATCGACTTAAGCTGATTATGAGCGACAAAGAGTTGTCTATGGTCGATTTCGTAGGCGGCGATATCACCGACCTTGAGGCAATGGAGCGTATTATCAGGGAGCACAGAATTTCTCGTATCATCCACTTGGCCGCGATGCAGTTTCCCTTTTGCAAGGCCGATCCTTCACTGGGCGCAATGGTAAATGTCGGCGGGACGGTCAATGTGTTTGAAGCAGCCTGCCGGTATGGAATTCGCCATGTTGTATATGCCAGCAGCACGGCTGTATATGGGACTGCGGAAGAGTATCCCGACGGGCCGCTACCTCACGACGCCCCGCTCAGGCCACGATCGCACTATGGAGTCTACAAGCAGGCTAACGAAGGTACAGCGAGAATTTATTGGATGGATAATGGTATTTCTAGCATCGGAATCCGACCCTACGTCGTATATGGGCCTGGCAGGGACCAGGGTATGACGTCGACACCCACCAAAGCCATGCTGGCGGCCGCCTCGGGCAAACCGTATCGCATTTCATATGGTGGACGCTTCGGTTTTCAATATGTTGATGACACGGCTAGGGCGTATGTCGATGCAGCCCGGGTCGATTTCAATGGCGCCGGGGTATTCAACCTTGGAGGGGAAACGGTAAGCATGCAGGATGTAGTGGATTCTATTGAGAGGGCGGCTCCGTCGTCTAAAGGTTCAATTACATACGATAACGTGCCCCTTCCCTTTCCGCCCGAGATTGACAACGCACCCCTCGTCAGGATTCTGGGCAGCCTTTGCATAACCCCACTTGCCCGGGCTGTAGAAGAATCGA
>DAOUFT010000007.1:0-26092 GCA_034429855.1 Dehalococcoidia bacterium | reverse complement strand
GGTTGCCTTTCGCATTCCCGTTTCAAATGGCTGAATATAGCTGCCATGTGTCGGATTCTTTTTCCCAAACTCACAATTAAGCGTATCCGCTATTTTACAGCTATTGTGAAGCCGCTCGATCACGACCCGGGCGCTCCCATTCGCCAAACAATATATTTACGTGCTCTAAGCACCGTTCCCAATATTGAGATAAAGCGCGGCCTCTTTGTCGAGTGGGCCAGATTAATGCCGCAGTTTCCTCTGGCTTATACGGACCATACTATTCCACCCAGTCACCCACCTCAAAAAGTTCAAATACTGAAACGGGAAGAAAAGGATCCGATGTAAATTTATCTGCGTATTTGTTGGTCGATTGTTTCGATAAAGATTTCGATGAAGCCGTCGTAGTATCCAATGACTCCGATCTTGCATTACCTATTGAATTCGTCGTCAAGAAATTCAAGAAAAACGTGATACTGGTTAATCCAGATAGGAATAATCCGCCCAGCGGGAAACTGCGGAGCGTTGCCAGCTCATATATGCCCAGGATTAATAATTCTGTACTGGCAAAAGCACAATTTCCGGAAACAATGACGGATACGCGTGGATCTTTCACTAAACCGGCAAGTTGGTAAATATATACTATCGATCAAGCAGATTGCTTAATGACATCTACGGGACGTTATTTGAGCGGCACAAGCTTCTGGCGCGAGAGCTTCACCAGAAAAACGATAAGCGAGATAAGTGCGTACAACAGGCCCAGTATAATCAGGCCGAATTTAATGGATGCGCAGTATGCCGCTATCTGAGGATACGGGTCCGCCGGGCTGCCGTACATCATGGTGATCAGGGCATAGTTCTCAACTGCATCCAGTATGGCCGCCAGCCACAGTCCCCAAGCCAAAAGCAGCCCGAGATTTTTCCATCCGCTACGGGCGATGACATCGGCGCCCATTACGCAGGCCAACGCAATGGTGGTCGAATATACAGGCATGTAAAGGTAATCGAATCCCAGGTTGAAACAGGCCTGCAGCCTGGCCAGTGTATCCCATGCTCCGATGATCGCAGATGATTTCGCCACGCTTCCGGCCAGCTCATAGTCTACAATTGTGGGTTTGAAGGGGCCGATAAATCGGAATACGATGGAAATGCCTATGGTCGCAGCCAGAAGCCACAGGAAAACCGTCAACCTCTTGCCGCCCGGTATGGAATTCAATGGATGATTCATATCTGTCGCTCAATTATCTACGGCGCGTACTTGTTTGTCAACGACAGGCGATTAGCTGTTCCCCTGCCTGACGCCCAGCACTACGAGGAGCAACAGCGTCAATACCAGGCCGCCCATTGCCCATACACCCAACGTGATAATTATTTCCAGCAGGGTGGGAGCGTACTCGGTTATGTTGCCCAGGGGTGACGGTATAAAGCCCGGCACGATAAGCCCCAGCCCTTTATCTATCCAGATGGAAATGAAAACGGCTGCGCATGCCAGCGCAAGTGTTACATGGTTTTTTCGTGAAGATGGTATGACCAGCAGGATAATGGCGGCGCAGGCCAGTGTAACCGATGTCCATAGCCATGGTACCAGGCCACAGTGGCCGTCCAATCCAAATAGCAGATACTGGAAGTGTGATATTGCATCCGGCTCCTGGCTGTAGAAAACCGTGAACACCTCCAGGAGAAGGAAAAAAATGGTAATGATGATAGCATAGGCCACTATCTTGGCGACTTTGTCCAGGGACTGGTCGCCCGGCTCGAATCCACCCCACTTCTTCATGGCCAGAGCGATCAGTATCAGTAGAGCGGGTCCCGAAGCGAAGGCCGAGGCCAGAAAGCGGGGCGCCAGCAGGGCGGTCAGCCAGAACGAGCGCGCCGCCAGTCCGGCGTAAATAAATGCGGTGACGGTATGAATGCTGACGGCCCAGACTATGGATACTATCGCAACAGGCTTCAGCCAGTCGGGTGGAGCGGCCTCTTTGTATTCTGCATCCAGCGCTACCCAGCCGAGGATGATGTTGAGCAGCAGGTAGACCGAGAGCACTACCACATCCCAGAAGATAACCGATCCGGGCGTGGGATAAAGGAGGATGTTGAATACCCTGGACGGCTGGCCCAGGTCTACCAGTATGAAAGCGATAGCTACCAGACAGGCCGCTACCGCCATGAACTCACCCAGTATCAGTATGCGCCGGAATTCCTTGCTATTGTGCAGATAATAAGGAATTACGATCATTACGGCGGATGCAGCCACTCCCACGAAGAATGTGAAATTAGCTATATACAGGCCCCAGGAGACATCCCTGCTCAGGCCGGTCACGGCCAGGCCGATATTCCACTGCTGTAGATAGGCGGCCACGCCGGCAGCTAAAAACACCAGCAAACCGCTCACCAGCAGCCAGTATCTCTTTCCGCCTCTGAAGATGTTCTCAATCACTATTAGACCTACAGTAAATAGTAGACCTGCGGCTGCGTGCCAAGCTCGTCCTTGCGGCGCAGGTTGAATTGCGATGAGATCAGGTCATACAGCTCTGTGCCGGGCTTCAAATCGCCAAATTTCAGTGCTCCGCTTTTACAGGCTTCCACACAGGCGGGCTGAAGCCCGTCAGCCAATCTTTCCTCGCAGAAATTGCACTTTTCGACCACACCCCTCGTGCGGGTCGGATAGCCTTCATAGATCGTTCTGATATAGGGGCGCGGATCGCGCCAGTTGAAGCTGCGGGAGCCGTAGGGACAGGCCGCCATGCAATAGCGGCAGCCGATGCAGCGGTGGTAGTCCATCATCACGATGCCGTCTTCTCTCTTCCAGGTCGCCTGCGTTGGACATACCCTCACGCAGGGCGGGTTATCGCAGTGATTGCATAACACCAGCACCCTGCTATCTTGCAGTGGTTCTTTTACAAATCTGTTATCCTGGTTGTCGAAAGCTTGTCCATAATTGACCTCCCACAGCCACTTTATCTCCTCTTTGGTATTGCCGATGTCGGGGACGTTGTGCACGCTGTGACAGGCGGCTATGCAATCAGTACAGCCTTCGCCGGCTGTGCAGACACTGATATCGATTGCCATTGCCAGGCGTTTGCCGGCAAACGGACCATCAAGCGCCCGGGCCGCCGACGGCCTGGATATGAGGTCGAGCGCGGGTCTGGCAGTCAGTGCGAGCAGCCCCAACGCAGCCAGTTTTAAAAAAGAGCGGCGGTCCATATTCATTTCGTCACCTGTAACTGTGCGCCGGCCGGCGGTACATTGTGGCAATCCCAGCAATTAGGAGCCGTGCCTGTGAAGTTATGGCAGCGGTCGCAGAAATCAGCCTTGTTTGTGTGGCATTTAAAACAGGTGCCCGTCAGGTTTATATCGAAGGTGCGGTTATCGCTGGATATGTAGGTAGTGTCCCCCTGTCTTACCGCCTGGTCGCGCCATTGCTGCACAAGCTGCATATGATATTCTTTCATATACTGCGACGATTCCACGCACTGGTTTTCGCTGGCGGGCAACACCGGATTAGGACTGTAATCGGCCTTTTCGCTGGCAGCAATGTACCAGGCCGGGAAGCTGGCCAGACACAGGAAAACAGCCAGTCCGCCGATTATCTTGCCTTTATCATACATCCTGCATACGATCCTTTAAAGCCGTATTTACGGTCAGTGGTTCTCCTCTCAGATCAGCCTCTCTGGGTTTCTCCCCCCGCATGATAAGAGCATTGCCCAGGAGTTCGTGTATGCCGGCCGTTTCCACACCGGGTACCCAGTATTCCAGCAGCGGCGGAAATGATGCTTTGTCTATGGCACAGATGCAGGCCAGCAGGTTTACGCCGTGCTTGTCCTGCACATACTGTACCGCGTTGGCCCTGGGATAACCACCGCGCAGGCGCATCTCCAGATTCTCGTCGGAACCGAGGCCTGCACCGCTGCCGCAGCAGAAAGTGCGTTCCCGAATCGTATTTTCCGGCATTTCGTAAAAATAGTTGCAGATATGGTTGATGATATAGCGTGGTTCCTCCAGCAGACCCATGGAGCGTGCGGGATTGCACGAATCATGATAGGTCACCTTCCATTTGGCATTGCGTCCCGGTTCCAATTTCAGCTTGCTATGGTGTATAAGGTCTGCCGTGAACTCACAGATGTGAACCATCCTGGTCGACACGGCATTATCGAATTTGGTGCCGGTCACAGGCGAGACCGGCTGCTCCAGGAAATCGGGAGGGCCGTTGAATGTATCCATATATTGATGTATGACACGCCACATATGACCGCACTCACCTCCCAGTATCCACTTGACCTTGAGCCGCTCGGCTTCAGCATAGATTTTGGCGTTCAGGCTTTTTGCCAAATCGGCCGAGTGAAAAAGGCCGAAATCTCCCCCCTCGGAGGCATAGGTACTGAATGTATAATCCAGGCCAATCTCATGGAACAGCATCAGATATCCCATCAACGTGTACCATGCCGGAGTGGCGAAGTAATCGGCGGAAGGAGTGACGAAAAGTATCTCCGCTCCCTTTTTATTGATGGGTATATTTACTTCAATGCCGGTGAGGGACTTGATGTCATCCTGTGCCGATTCAAGGCTCTGCTTCATGGCATGTGGTGGAATACCCAGGTGATTGCCCGTCCGGAATGAATTGGAGGCTGGGCTCACCACCCATTCTGTTGAGCAGCCCAGCAGGTTAAGCAGCTCACGTCCCATCATGGTTATCTCGCAGGTGTCGATACCGTAAGGGCAGAAGACGGAGCAGCGACGGCACTCCGAGCACTGATAGAAGTAATAGTACCATTCTTTAATGATCCGCTCGTCCAGCTCCCTGGCGCCTGCCAGCTTGCCGAAAAGCCTGCCTCCCACGGTAAAATACCGGCGGTATACGGAGCGTAGCAGTTCAGCCCTCATTACAGGCATATTTTTAGGGTCACCCGATCCTATGTAATAGTGGCACTTGTCCGCGCAGGCGCCGCAGCGCACGCAAATATCAAGAAACAGCTTCCAGGAGCGGTATTTCTCCAGCCGGTCCTTCATACCCTGCAGGATGATGCGTTTAAATTCAGGGGGCAGTTTCCAGTCGGGATCCAATGGGTTCCATTGACGCGGATTGGGAAGCTGTAATTGCTCCTGGTTCTTCAGCGGGGCGGCATAGCAGTAAGATCCCTTGATGAATTCGACCGTTGGGTTCATCCAGTCATGTCGGACACTATGGTAATCGACTGCCGCCATTTCTTCCGGCTTTTTTAACTTATCCGCCATCGCTGCTCCCCACAGAGGTATTTACATCGACGGGAATGCCAGCTTTGATCATGGGCTGTCTGAATTCGTCCTCGTATTCGGCATAGGTATGGACTCTGACCGGATGGTCCCATGGATTAACGTGCCGTACCTTGCGGTTATCATTCTTTGAGTTGCGAGTGGGGCTGAGTAAAATGCCTGCTAAATGCATCATTTTGCTGAAGGGGAAATAGGCGATCAATACACACACCAGCAGAAGATGTATATAGAAGGGAAGCCCGATCCCCGCAGGTACTGCCGGCCTGAAGGTGATCACGCTGACAGCCAGCTCCTTGACCGCCACCAGGTCAACTTTGAAAAATGAGCGCATCAGGATACCGGATACCGCTACCGCCAGGATTAAAAAAAGCGCCAGATAGTCGGATGCAAGGGATATGTATCTGATACGCTGGGAGATGAGGCGTCTTAGCAGAAGGTACGATACAGCCGCAAGAAGTATGAAGTCCGTGATGAAGAGGGTCGGCAGCGCCAGTTGAAATATCCCATCCAGCGAAGCCAGCCATACGGAAGGTGGGAAGACAGGCTCGGTGAAGAAACGCAGGTGGCGTAAAAGTATGATCAGCAATGCCCAGTGAAAAGCCAGGCCGCCCAGCCAGAGCCAGCGGCTGCCTCCGTAGACCAATCTCCGCCCGTCGACCTTTTCCATGCTGCTGTTGCGGAAAAGTGAGCGGAAGAAGAGTATCTCCATAGCCATACGTCCGGCTATGCCCCAATTGCTGGCAGGGCTTTCGATTCTATCGCTTTTTATCCAGTCCAGAGATGCTTCCTGCCCGCAGGTTGTCGGGATATTGAAAGGTACGGGCGAGTTGGCCCACCTGACCACCCTGTAAATGAAGCCTGCCACGAACGCTGTGATCGCTGCATAGGGTACGATCACACCGAATACCAGCTGCGACGCCGGTACGACTACACTGATAACCGCTATTAAAATAACAGCGATGACAGCGATAAGCGGCCAGATTATTTTCATCACCTGTCTCATATTCAGCATGTACCGGTTATCCTGGCCCTGAAATCATTGTCCTTTTTTGTGTGCTTGATTGCAAGTTCACGAATCTGTCTTTTCTTTTCAATATAAAGCTCGTCTGCGATATGTCCCAGGCGGTCGATTCTCTTGTTCAGCTCGCTTAGCTCTTCTGCCGGTTCGAGCTTCATGGTCTCATCAGTGACCTGATTGGTTATAAGCGTTTTAAGATCTGACATGAAACTTGTCGCCTGCGCCCGGGTCAGTTCCTGTACGGCCCTTATTTTAATGATTCTTTCCAGGTATACCCGTGAAATTTCCGGATCGTCGCCTTGAATCAATGAATTTAAAATGGAAGCTGCATTTCTGGATATGGTATATCCAACGGGGTCGGTGAATCTATCGCCGTCTTCAGCCCGGGGCAGGGAAACTCCCGGCCCGAAAGGCGCATATATCATGCGCAGCCATTTGTGCAATATTGCATCTTTTTTCTGCAGTAGCTGATTATTCAGGCTCATCTTCATGCTGTCAACCCACTTCCTCGGCGATATCCGCCGTTATTCTTTCTCTCAAAGCGATAAAAGCAGCATCGGTCAGACGGCGTGGATAGCCCAGATCTATGGGATAGATGTTTTTCACCGAGCCGGGGCTTGAGCTCATGACTACTACTCTCTCGCCCAGGTAAACTGCCTCTTCGACACTGTGAGTGACGAAGACAACTGCTTTTCTGTCTATATTCCAGATGCTCAGCAGTTCTTTTTGCATTAGATGGCGCGTTTGGGCATCGAGAGAGCCGAACGGCTCATCCATCAGCAGAAGCTGCGGGTTGTTAGCCAGGGCGCGCGCGATGGCCACCCGCTGTTTCATACCCCCGGAAAGCTCGGAAGGATACTTATGAATGCTGCCGGCAAGTCCAACCAGGTCAATGCAGTGTTCAGCTATTCTCGTACGCTCTGACAATGGCACTTTGAGCACCTCCGGGCCGAAGGCTACATTGTCCCTGACATCCCTCCACGGGAACAATGCGAAATCCTGGAAGACCAGTCCTCTCTCTTTCCCCGGCCCCGTTACCGGTTTGCCGTCGAGATATATGGCCCCTGAGCTGACCTGTTCCAGGCCTGCTACCAGCTTGAGCAGCGTTGTCTTACCGCATCCGGAAGGCCCAACCAGGCAGACAAACTCGCCGTCGTCTATTTCCAGGGTAAAGTCGCGCAAAGCGATAGTGGATTTTCCCCCCTTCTTTTCCACGAAAGTCTTACTGACGCAGTCGATAACAAGCTTCTTTCCGCTCATGCTGTTTTCCAGAAAAGGATTCTATCCTCGAGTTTCTTAAGTCCGATGAACATCAGGAAACCTACTATGCCGATCATCAGCATGCCTGCAACAGTCTTTGATGCCTCCATTGTTGAGTAATAATACATTATCATATAGCCGAGGCCGGAGTTGGATCCCGTAAGCTCGGCTGCAACCAGGCACATCCATCCTATTCCGATGCCGATGCGCAAACCTGCTATTATCGAGGGGGCTGCAGATGGCAGTCCGACTTTAAACAGGATCTGCCAGGGTCCGGCGCCCAGTGTTTTGGCCACCTCTATCAGTTTGTGGGGAGTGCCCTCCATGCCAAGCACCGTATTGAGCAGAATGGGGAAAAAGGATCCCAGCCAGATCAGAAAGACAGCAGGCTTGAAGCCGAGTCCGAACCACAGCATAGCCAGCGGTATCCAGGCCAGCGGCGGTATGGGGCGCAGCAGCTCTATAACCGGCTCAAGCAGATCACGGGCGTTTTTCCACCAGCCGATGATAATGCCCAGAAATACTCCTGTGACAGCTGCCAGGGCAAAACCGACTATAACCCTCCACAGGCTGATCAGGGTATTGCCCATCAATTCACCGGCCCATTCAAGCCCGGGAGGGCCGGGTGCGATGAACAGCTGCCCGAGGGCGGTAATCACGGCGACCGGGGTGGGAAAAAGTTGAGGTATATTGGCCAGGAGGGCTGCCCCTTCCCAGACCAACAGAAACAGCAGGATCGAAATAAGCCGTAAAGGACGCGTGGCCTCACCTCTGAATGTATTTGGTGTCCACAACCATATTCGTAAACCCGTCCAAATCCGGAATATCGGTTCTCGTTATTATGGGTTTAATAGTCGCCTTTTCACCGAGAGTTATAATCTCTCCCACAAATCTCTTTACGTCGTCTTTATTAAGAGTATAGGTATATTTAACGCGCTGGAACGCATTATCGATGACGGCCGGATCCAGCTTGGTCCATTTGGCTGCAATGGCCTTTGCTTCATCCGGGTTTGCCTCTATGAAACTGACTGCCTTGCGATGAGCGCGTATTACCGCGGTTACTGTGCCGTCATGCGAAGCGGTGAAATCGCCTCCGGCCGCTATCACGCAGCAGGGATGGCCCGGCCAGATATCTTTTGACTCTTTGAGGACTTTTCCATAACCGCCGACAACAGATTTGGCCACAAAAGGCTCCCAAATAAAATACCCGTCGATGCGTCCTGTTTGAAGGGACTGCGGCATATCGGGAGGTTTAACGGTGCCGGGGAAAAGCTCGATGTCGCTGTAACTCAGGTCGTTATCTGCCAGCAGCATTCCGAACATCACGTATTGTATCGATCCGGGTAAAGGTGTGGCTATTTTTTTTGACTTCAGCTCGGCCACGCTGCTTGTATTCATGTTGGTTACCAGGCCGGAGCCTTCAAGGTTCACGCCTGACACTATGGAAAGGGGAATTTTCCGGGCGGCTGCCAGTACGGCGGGCGCCATTCCAACATAGCCCATATCGATCTGGCCGGCTGCCAGCGCATCCATCTCTGCAGGCCCTGCATCGAATGGCCCTACTATATGAATCTGCACACCCTCGTCACTGAAGAAACCTTTATCCACAGCAACGAAGAACGGAAGCTGATGCAGATCGCCCAACAGATAACCGATACGTACAGTGGACGGCGCAGCAGGCGAACAGCCCGACAGACTACTGAGTGGGATCAATAGTATTGATGACAGAATTAAACACGTCAAAATCTTGAATATTAGTCTCATCTTCACCGCCTGATTCAGCAATTATACCAGTCGACTGATGGTTGATTAAATTATACAATATTTGTATAATTTGTCTAATGTTATAAATACAATATTATCGGGTTGGAGAGAGCTTATACCTGTGATATTATGAATCGGCCGCTGAACGTGATCAATAGATCAATCGAGAACGATTTCAATAGTGAAGGAGGATAACGGTGAGCAGTAAGACAATCCAGGCAGACTACTGGGACAGGAAGATTGATATCGAGGTGCCGGGGGATACGTTAATAGGTGAGATCCCCAATCCTCCAGCCCTGCAGGACCCGGAAAAGGCTGTACGGGAAGCTATTGCTAAGCCGATCGGCGCACCGCCCCTGGCCGAGCTGGCTAAGAAGGCACGTAATGGTAAGGTCACCATCGGTTTTGATGACCCGTCGCGGCCTGGAAAGCCGCGGCAGATGATCATACCCATTCTGGTGGAGGAGCTCCTCAAGGCCGGGGTAAAGGAGGAGAATATCTATTTGCTGTGCGGCAGCGGGAACCACTGTAAATGGACCCCTCTGCAACTGAGGGCTTATCTTGGTGCGGACCTGTATGACAGATTTGCTCCTGCCGGCAGCGCATCACGGGTTATTAATCATGATTGCCACGATGCTGACAACCTCGTATATATGGGCACATCTGCATTGGGCGATTATGTGGAATATAACAGGGCGCTGCAGGATTCCGATCTTTTTATTTATACCGGCACGGTGGTGGTATCGAATTGGGGAGGGATGACGGGCACCGGCGTCATCATTGGTTTCCCCAGCACACGCAGCATGACTTCAACTCATGGATTTCCAGTAGTGGGCCATCCTGATTCCTGCCATGGCAACCAGCATACCATGCTTTACCGCGCTCACAAGGAAGCGGTCATGGCTCAGATCGAGAAATTCACAGGCAAGCGTGTATTCTATGTCGATGTCGTGCCCACCGCGGGCGGAGTCCCCGCCGGAGTATTCGCCGGCTATTCTCCTGAAATCAATGAGCCAACTTGGAAGTTCGCTGAGAGCATCTATCATATGGAAGTACCTCAGGCCGATGTGCTTATTTACGGCGTGCCCCGCTACTCCCTTTACGGCGAGACCAGCAATCCCCTTATTGCGCTGGCCGCTGCCTGTGCACCCGTACGCATGTGGGTCAATAAACCGTTGCTGAGGGAAGGCGGTGTTGTCATCGCGCTGGCACATTGCGACGGCACGATTGACGAGAGGTCGCACCCCTCCTATGTTGAGATATTGGACCTGTATCGTAACTGCTTCTCAATGCGCGAGCTGTCCGTATATGAAGAGGAGTTTAGACATCGCGAAGATCTCATTTTTAAATACCGTCACGCTTATGCATATGCGCCGGTTCATGGATTCTGGTTGATGTACGAAAGCGAATATGCACTCAACCAGGCCAACAAGATAATCATGGCGGGTGTGCCGGGTATGGACAATCCTTTAGCTCAGGTGCAGGTTAGCGGTACCGGTGGGCCGGGTGCGGTAAGGGACGTTGGTTGTACTCCTGCCAGGGATTTCAAAGATGCAATGAAGATAGCCGAGAAAATTGTGGGAAAAAATCCCAGGATTATGGCCTGCCCCTCATTCTGGACCAGGATCAGACCAAGATTCTTTGTCAAATAATAATCAGGAGGCGTCAGATGCGTCTGCAATCTTATCAGGGCGAAATCAAGGACCACCTGCAGTATCTGGGTATCTGGGATAACCTCGTTGCCGGCAAACTGAAATGCTTTGTCTGCAAGCTCAAGTTGAGCAAGGACAATTTCGGGCTGGCTTTTCGCAACTACGAAAAGCTGGAGACAACGTGTAACAAGCTCGATTGCATTCGTACGGTTACACATGTGCTGAAAGATTAAATCTGAGTAGATTCGCAATGCAGGAGAATAAAGAATGACAACTTTTTATGACAATAGAAGGCCGTATGACAATTATGATCCGTCAACCAGGGAGTGGGACGCCATATTTATAGGAGGCGGAGCTTCGGGAAGGTTCGGCTCCTCATATTTCCGCGCTATGGGTGGTAACCAGTTAACCGTTGAAGCGGACAATCACCTGGGCGGAAAGTGCTGCAAGAATGCGTGCGTGCTGCATCATTACCTGTATGAGATAGCAGTTGAGCTGGACAAGGCCAGAATCTGGGGCAAGAAAGAATACTGGCCTAGGTTTCCCGGTAAAAACGGAAAGGTCGAAATCTTGCCATTGTTGCGTGATTATCATATCGGACGCGAGTACGTTTTCGATTTCATGTTTCATCAAAGCAAGGAGCAGCTCAAACTCCAGTTTATGCTCAACAGGCGTGCTTCCGTCCTTGATCCCCATACTGTATCCGTTGAGGGCAAGGGCGAGTTTAAAACAAAGAATATAATAGTGGCGGCGGGCGCCGGTCCCTCTATGCCTCCCGTGCCCGGAACCGACCTTAAGGGAGTATATACTTATGCCAACTTCCTGGAGCTTGACTATGAGCCCAGGGACGTTGTTGTCGTGGGCGCATCCAAGAGCGGGTTGCCTTGGGCGGCCTTCTTTAACGCGGTGGGCTGCAATACCACTGTAGTCGAGATGCTGCCGGCGCTCAGCCAATTCCCCATTGATGACGATACGCGGGAATATACTCTGCGCATGATGAAGATCAGGGGACTTCCTGTGCTCGATGAGACCACCCTTGTCTCGATCAACGGCAGCGGCTCGGTTAAATCCGTCACGGTGAGGAGCAAGGACGGTGTGGAGAAGACGATAAAAGCCGACCTGGTCTATCTCGGAACGGGATGCACTCCGCGCTCGGAGATCGTCACTCCCATAGGCGTGAAGACCGGGCCAAAGAAGGAGATTATCGTTGATAAGCACATGGCAACCAACGTTCCAGGAGTATACGCCAGCGGCGATATAACCGGAGGCGTTATGGAGATGTGGAAGGCTAGGCAGGGTGGCATGATGGCGGCTAAGAATATACTGGGATCTCCTGAGGAATTCGAGACTGAACTTTTTGCCGACACGCTGCACACCTTTTACGAAACGACTTGGGTGGGAATGACTGAAAAAGAGGCCCGCGAGAAAATCGGGCAGGTGTTCGTGGTCAGGATGCCGATCCAGGGTTACAAGAACTGGCTGCCTTTGCCTCTGGCAGAAGGAAGTATGCAATTTGCACATCAGTGGACGGACCTGTCAGGCTTCCAAAAGATTATCTACGATGCTAAAACCCGCAAATTCCTGGGAGCACAGCACGTTGGATACGGAGGCAAAGACTCGTTCCAGTATCTGCTGTACCTGCTTAAGAAAGGCGCTACCATCGATGATATCGCCAATCTGACGGAGCTGTTCATTAATCCTACCCATTTTATTCAGCTTTCACGTTTGCGCTCCGGCATGAAAAACCTTATCGATCTGGGTTAGGTCAGGATCAGGCAGACTCTTTACAACAACTTTTTGGGCAGCTAATATAGCTATGACCGGGGTTAGGCTGACTGCTCGGTTAAAATAGCGATTTGATTGAAGGTGGTTACCCGATGAAGAAGTTTAAAGAGTTCAATGGGAAAATTGCGTTTATAACAGGTGGGTCAAGCGGCATAGGACTGGCCTGTGCTGAATTGCTGGCCGTTAAAGGCGCCGATGTTGCCATCTTTGCGCGCGGCCGAGAACAGCTCGATCAGGCTCTTGCGAAAATCGAAGGCAACAGAATTACACAGAGACAGCGTTTTAAGGCTTTTTCTCTTGATGTATCACGGCGCGAGGAAGCGGAAAACATCCTCAATAAAGCCGCGACTGATCTGGGCGCCCCGGATATTTTAATCAATAGCGCGGGGATTTCATTCCCACAGCGTTTTGAAGATATTCCCTATGCTAAATTCGATGAAATTCTTCGCATCAACCTGAACGGGACCTGGAACACTGTATCTATTCTGCTGCCATATATGAAGAAGCATGGCGGATACATAGTAAATGTGTCTTCTGTTGCCGGTTATATAGGGGTCTACGGACTTTCCGCCTATAGCGCATCCAAATTCGCTGTAATAGGTTTCTCTGAAGCTTTAAGAAGCGAATTAAAGCGTTTTAATATCTCAGTTTCCGTGCTTTGTCCACCGGATGTAGACACACCCATGCTGGAGAGGTCCAATAAAATTAAGCCGGAGGAAACCAAGGCTGTTTCTTCAACCGCTTCCCTTGTTAAACCGATTGATGTTGCCAGGGAAGTGCTTGCCGGTATGGGAAAGGGGAGGTTTCTTATCCTTCCGGGATCGGGCACGAAGTTTACACACTTTATGAAAAGAGTATTCCCCGGTCTGGTGGAGTCGATAATGGACCGCCAGATAAAGAATGTAACGAGACGAAGCTAATTCAGGTTGCAGATCGGCTCGGATAAAGACCTATTGTCCCAGGCGGATGATGTTGGCCGAATTGATGCCTACAGTGCATCCGCGTGTATCGAATATCAGCTTGGCTTCCTTGACTATCGATTTCAAATCATAGCAGCTGTGATCCGTGATAATTACCACGCAATCGTAGTTGCCGAATATCTTCTTTGTGAGCTTGATCGAGCGAAGCCTGTAGTTGCCCTCTTTTATAGCAGGTATGTATGGGTCGTGGTAGTGCACCAACGCTTTCTTATCCATGAGAAGTTCGACAACCCTGAGCGCCGGCGACTCCCGGACATCCTCAATATCTTTTTTATATGCTACACCAAGTATCAGGATCTTGGACCCTTTCAGGCTCTTGCTTCGAGTATTTAGAGCGGTAACTGTCTGTTCGACTATATATTCAGGCATCGTTTCATTGATTTCAGCGGCCAGTTCGATAAAACGTGTATGAAAAAAATACTCCCTGGCTTTACTGGCAAGATAATACGGATCAAGAGGAATGCAATGCCCACCTACACCCGGCCCCGGATAAAAAGGCATGTATCCAAAGGGTTTTGTGGACGCAGACTTGATCACCTCCCATACATTGATGTTCATCTTTTCGCAAAGCTTGGCGAGCTCGTTTACCAGAGCGATATTCACACTGCGGAATACATTCTCAAAAACTTTATCCATCTCCGCTACTTCCGGAGTGGACACTTCAAGCACCCTCTCGGAAACATGCCGGTAGAGCAGAGCGGCAAGTTTGGTGGAAGTGGGGTCCATGCCTCCAACGATTTTAGGTGTGTTTTTAATCGTAAATTTGCGGCTGCCCGGATCGATGCGCTCCGGTGAGAAAGTGAGGAAATAATCCAATCCCACTTTGAGCCCGGTTGACTCCAGAATCGGCAGCACCACTTCACGTGTCGTGCCGGGATAAGTTGTGCTCTCCAGTATAACCAGATGCCCCAGACGCAGAAAACGGGCGATGTCATTGGTCGCGCTCACAATGTAGGTTAAATCAGGTTCCTTGGTTTTGGTGAGCGGAGTGGGTACACAGATTATGATGGTATCCGCTCTGCGCAGTACCGATTGGCTGGTGGTAGCTTTTAACTTTCCTTTGGTTACTGCTTTTTTCAGGCGCGCTGATTCTATATCGAGCAGATAGGAAACGCCGCGCGTTATCTTGTTCACCCGTGCCTTGTCGGCATCAACACCGCTGACATTGAATCCCGCTTCTGCGAAAGCCAGTGCCAACGGCAATCCCACATAGCCCAAACCAACTATTGCGATGTCAGCCGATTTATCCCGAATCCGGCTTTCCAGATTTCTCAGATCATTAACGGTTAATTCCAGCCGCGCCATTTTTATCCTCACATATGTTTATTAATTTACCAGCCAATCAGATTATGCATAGTTTAACTGCGCTATTTAAGCGTGTCAAAATGCAATCAGTTTGATCCGTTTAAGAGTATCATATCGGGTTTTCAGGCGGAATACTTGTTGTCTTGTAATTGACATATTAATGAATTAAGTTATAATGGAAGCTGATTGAGTATGCAGCAACAGGGACAGCAGAAAAACAAGTATCTATATGTTCTCTCGGATATATCTGATATAGTCTCCAGCTCTTTGTCGGAAAGAGAGGTTCTGGACGGTGTATTATGGGAACTGGGGAATGTAATTGACCTGGATGCTTGTTGGGTACAGAAATATAGCCCGGGTAATAAAACTCTGATACTGGTGTTGCATCACGGCTTACCGGACCTGATCGCCCGGGAACTGGAGGCCGTGACCGTGGGCAGTGACATGATCGGGGTAGTAGCACAGACACGTAAACCTCTGTTCTGCAACGATATAGCGCACGATGCCAATTATCGCTGGGAATCGGCCATACAAAACGGGTTCCTGTCGTTTATCGCCTCTCCCGTAATCTCCGGTGGCCAGCTGCTGGGCATTATAGGAGGGCTGTCCACCAAGGCGGACATCTTTACAGTTAACGAGCTGAAACTCATTGCAGCCGTCAGCTCCAGTATATCCGAGGTTTGCCGCAAGATCGCCGTCGGTCCTATCGATGGCGAGGCCGCCAAGCAACAGGATGAGATTACACATACTCACTTGTTTTTAAGTGCTTTAAGTCATGAATTGAAGACGCCTCTCACAGCTATTATTGCCTCAAATGGCCTTTTAATTGAGGAGCTTGCCAAACGGAATGAGACGATTCTACTTAAGCTGGCCCAGAATATTTCGCGCAGTGCAGCCAGCCTGCAAAATCGTCTCAACGAATTGATTAACCTGTCCAAGAACAAGGACGAATCATACGGCATCTCAAAGAAAGATTTCGACTTTTCCATGCTGGTCGCCGAGGTCGCCGCTCAGGTTCTTTCCCTGGCCAGGCAGAAAAAGCAGACGCTGAACCTGGAGGTGGAACCATATATTAAGATCAATGCTGATGACCAGAGAATTGAACAGGTATTGCTGAATCTTCTGTCCAATGCAATCAAATTTACACCGGAAGGCGGACAGATTTTTATCAGGGCGGCTAAAGATGGAAACAGGCTGGTGGTCAATGTCCAGGATACCGGGCCGGGCATTCCCAACGAAGAAAAGCGGAAGCTGTTTATTCCTTATTACCACCCATCATCCGACAGATCTGGAATACCCGGGTTGGGATTGGGGTTGGCCATCAGTAAACAGATAGTTGAGCTGCACGGAGGTGCAATCTGGGTGCAGAGCGAAGTGGGCAAAGGCAGTACCTTTTCTTTCTCGCTACCGATACGTGAAAAATAAGTTGGAGTAACTGTCATATGCCGGGAAAATTGAAAATCCTGCTCATAGAGGATAACCCTGATATCAGGGAAGTAACCAACCTGATATTCGAGATGCATATGCCTGAGGCCACGATAATTCCGGCAATTAAAGGCGCAGAGGGGCTTGCATTGATGAAGTCGGAATCGCCCGATATGATCATTCTCGACCTCGGATTGCCCGACATGGACGGTATGAAGGTGCTTAAGGAGATACGCAGCTATAGCGACATCCCCATCGTAATACTAACTATCAGGGGAGACGAGACGGACAAGGTGCGGGGTCTGGAGATGGGTGCTGATGACTATATTGTCAAGCCCTTTAATCATAATGAACTGCTGGCCCGAGTGAAGGCTGTCTTCCGCCATCGCGGTAAAATAGGGACATCCGTCAAAAAAGAGGAAGTCAGGACTGCGCCGGCAACTGTTGCCAAACCTGTTGCTGAAGAAAAGAGAATTAAAATGGACCTGTCCGCAGGCACAGTTCAAAAGAATGGCGAACAGGTTAAACTCACGAGTACCGAATTGATTCTCCTCAAATATCTCGTTTCACATGAGGGTAAGGTGATTTCCGGTGATGATATATTAACCAAGGTCTGGGGCATAGAGTATGTGGATCGGATATCAAATTTACAGCAGTACATACGTCACCTGCGTGAAAAATTGGAGGAGAATCCTGATAAACCCCAGATAATCATCCAGGAAGAAAACGGTTATAAAATCGCCCGAAATGCGGTCGAGTATATATAGATTAATGAAACTACGAACTTATTAACGTGAGGGACTTGATATGAGTCAGATTCTCTTTCTTTCAAGTGATCCCGTCTTAAAAGAAAAGAACATAGAGATACTACAGCAGAGCGGCCTTGATGCTACCGGGTCATCAGGGTGCCTTGACGGTCTGGTGATGATGGATAAGGTCAGCTACGATGTTGTTATTATTGATGATGAGCTGTCGGATGTCAGCGGTTATGAAGCATGCCTTAAAATCAGGCAACAGCACGGCGCGGCAATTGTGCTTCTGGGAACAATTGCGGATTCTGATGCGTGGGCTCGAGTCGAGGAACTTGGTTTTGATCTGTATCTGCGAAAACCCGTCAGCCCGCGTGAGCTGCTGGCGCGAGTCAAAGCTTTACTCAGGCGTCCCGGTGCAGAGGTTGCTGCTGAAGATACCAGCGTAAAACCGGTCGTCCCGGAGGCGACCGTTAAATCCGTATCCAAAACGGTTCCCGGCAGTGAACAGGTTAAACCGGCGGCACCCGCATACAGCCAGCCGCAGCAGGCTTCCGGTATACAGCCTCCTCCTCCCGCAGTGGAGAAAATTATCATCAGACCACGGCCCGAAACTCCTCCTCAACCGCAGGCGGCCCCGGCTCAACAAGCACATGTGCCTCCGGTTCCTCCAGTACCGGTCGGTCAGGCCGCTCAGGCGCCGGAAGTGGTGGAAAAGCCTGTGGTTGTAGTACCGAGCCCCGCAGCACCACAAATTAAGCAGCAACCTCCGGTGGTCGTACCTCCACTGGGGCGTGATTTAAAAAAGCCCGGCTCACCCATTGTAGTTAATCCTCCCTCTCAGCAGCCTGCCATAGCAGCCGCGGCTCCATCGTCTCAGGAGGAAGCCGGTCCGGCTATTCTTGAGGATCCGAGGGTGATTAAACTGGTCGATGCGCTGGTAAGCGGTAAACTGCCGGATATAAATCCGGTCGTGGATTTCAGCTATAAAATGGGATATGCCTATCCGTCTGTCAGCAGCTTGATAGATACCTCGGAAATCGAGACAATCAATATACTCGAATCCCTGGCCAATGCCGGTATACTGATCAAACAGCCGTACGAGAAGTTTTACGTCGACCCCGATGGACTCTTTCAGCTTGTCCCTATTGAAAGATGTCCTCGTTGCGATTCATCCAACATCATCAAAGGACAGCTGGTTGAGCATTTCTCCTGCGGTTATGTTGGGCTCGACAGGGATTTCAAACAGGACAGCAGGTATGTCTGCCCCAAATGCCGCAAGGACCTGAGATTGATCGGCACGGATTATCGCAATGTCGGCATTCACTACAGATGCCAGGATTGCAGCGAGGTATTTACCGTACCCGTCGTCAAATGGCGCAATATGAAGACGCGCAAGATATGGGGAGCTGAGGACCTTAAGGAAGTCGAGGCCTCTTCATATCAGTTCAGCCCGGACAAGAAGGGCTGGCTGGAATTCCAACTCAAGCCGAAGACGCAGCTGGTGGAGTTCTTGAAACATGAGGGATATCAGGTTCACGAATTGGCTCAACTTACAGGCCGTTCTGGCGCCGTACACACTGTGGATGTGCTGGCTATCAGGGATGACATCATTACCAAGATAAACCTGGGTATAGGGATCCTGGTAGCGCCTTCGGGTGAGCCGGAGGTCGGGCTTGAATCGCTCTTTAAATTTGATACCAGGGCTTATGATATCGGCATCAACTACAAAGTGGTCATTGCCATACCTAAGCTCGGCCAGGAAGCATTGAATTTCGCTGGCCGACAGATGATCAGGGCCTTTGAAGCCAAGACGCTGGCGACGGTGGTCTCGGATATCACTCATCTCGATCGTTCCAATATCGGCATGCAGAGTAGGGTGGATGCGGGGGCAAACCATTCGGGTTCAATTGCCGCTAATGCACGAAGCGTTATCGTCAGGTTCCTCCGCAACAGGGGCTACGAGGTATACGAGAGGGCTCTGATACTGGGGAAATCGGGCATAGAGCACATATTTGATATATTTGCCAGGCGCGATGACAAAATAGTTGTTCCCACAATTGCCATTGGTATCGGCAATGAGTCCGGCCAGCAGATCGGCCTTGATGAGCTGTCCAAATTCGATGCCGCAGCTTTCGATGCCGGTATACGCAATAAGGTGTTCCTGTGTTTGTCCGAGGTGAGCACGCAGGCCAAACAATTTGCCATGCAGCAGAAAATTGATATCATTGAGCAGCAGGACCTGCGGAAACTGACGTGATTACCCTAAGCAAGTCGGTCGCAATGCAATGCATGTCAGGGCTTTTGGGCGTTAAATGATATGCGAGATATAGCTGTATTTGTAGTGTCTATCCTTTTTCTAATACTGTTGATGGGTATATTCTACTTCATGCCCGTCGAATCGGTATGGATTGCACTGGGGGCCCTCGCTGTCATCGTAATTTTTCATTTTCTCTCACGGATGTTCAGGGGAAAACAATTCCATGAATCAAGGCCCAGCCAGTGGCAGAATCTCACCTCGTTACTGGTGATATTTGTACTCATCTTCATTATCTTCGTGGTAACGCTCTGGGAAGTAGTACCTTCGGCCTTGATCTATGTGCTTATGGTTTCTCTTGTATTCACAATGCTGATCAATTTCCTCACGGTGCCCCTGGCGATTTTTCATAAAATAAAGCAGAAAAAAGAGGTATTCCAACCCAGTTCTTACAAGCCGAGGGTCAGCATTATTGTGCCTGCATTTAATGAGGAAAAGGTCCTGGCAAGGACGCTGGAAACATTGATCGAGGCCGATTATCCGGACAAAGAGATAATTGTAGTTGACGACGGATCAAAGGACAATACTTATTCTATCGCCTCCGAATTCAGCCGTCGAGGTGTAAAAGTGGTGCGGCGGCTAAACGGAGGTAAATTTGCCGCGCTCAATACCGGTATAGCGATATGCTCGGGTGAAATAGTCATAACCGTTGATGCCGACAGCATGATCGCGCGCGGCGCTATAAATGAGATGGTCAGGGGCTTTCAAGATCCCAGGGTGGCAGGCGTTGCCGGCAATTTAAAAGTCTTCAATCGTAATAATTTGCTTACAAAGTTGCAGGCGCTGGAATATATCGTCCAGATCCAGATCGTCAGGCGGGCGTTCGAGAATTTCGGCTCCCTGACCGTGGCTTCGGGCGCTTTCAGCGCTTTTCGTAAGTCGGCCCTTGAGGAAGCCGGTTACTATGATCCCGACTATCTTCTCGAGGATTTCGATATAACCATAAAGATGCTTAAGTCGCATCAGATACTTCATGGAAGCAACGAGGCGATCTGTTATACGGAAGCCCCCGAGACCTTCAAGGATGTCTATCGCCAGCGCTTAAGCTGGTTCCGCGGCGATTTTCAAAATTTTTGGAAGCACAGGGACGCTTTCTTTAATCCAAGGTTCGGCATCATGAATAAGCTTACATTTCCCTATATGCTGTTATCTATGACACTTGTGCCGCTTGCCAGCCTGGTTGTCATGGTGACTTCAGTCATCATGATCATCGACGGTGAATGGATGACACTGGTGTTGGCCTTTGCTCTCTTCGCCGCCTTGCAGTTACTGCTATCTATAATCGCTATACTGGTGGCTGAGGATGACCTTAAACTAGCGCTGTATTCGCCCCTCTTCATTATCGGCTACAAGCAGTTTCTGGACTTCACAATGCTCAAGGCGTTGTTCGATATCATAGTTGCCGGCGGCACCTACCTTAAACGTGAGAGGGTAACCAGGATAGGTGGTGCTCAGCGCAAGCAGTCCGCGTCCGCTGAGGTGATGCTTGAATTACAGGCTAAGCCGTCCAAAGGTTTGAATGCCGATAGTTGATCTTTGCCTGTCGGCCTGTTTCTGATATTTTTCGCTAAAATAGTTGTTCGAGATAAGGCTGATGAGTAACATACTGGAGAAATACAGCGGGCTGCGCGTCCTGGTAACGGGGGGGGGGGGATTCATCGGGTCACATCTTGTGGAAAAACTGGTCGATCTCGGAGCCAACGTCTGCGTTATTGATACCATGCTCTGCGGCAATAAAATCGAGGGGCTCAAAGAGTGCAAAAACCTGTCCGTACACCGCCTGGATGTCACGGATGCAAAGGCCATTGCTCCCCTGTTTAAAGGCCAGGATATGGTTTTTCATCTTGCGGCCGTAGTGGGCATCGAAGAGACGCAGAACGAGCCTGTCAACCTGCTCAACGTCGAAGTAATCGGAACTTCCAATGTCATTTCACTGGCTGCCCGGAACAGGGTCAAACGTTTTGTGTTTGCTTCTTCATCGGAGGTTTATGGCGATTCCGATAAACCCATGTCTGAGGAAGGGCCGTTTAATCCTAAATCCTCCTATGCCTTAACCAAGTTGGTAGGCGAACATTTTTGCAAGGCCTACAGCAAGAAATACGGTCTTGATTACACATCATTACGTTATTTCAATGCTTACGGCCCCCGTCAGGACGACAGGTTTGTGCTGTCGCGCTTTGTTAACAGGGCTTTGGCGGGCCAGGATATCATTATATATGGCGACGGAAATCAGACGCGCGACTTTACATATATTGACGACACAATTCATATGACCTTGCTGGCCGGCATCATGGATGAAGGGATCAACCAGGTGTTGAACTTCGGTACGGGAATAGACGTGTCCATTAATACACTGGCCGAACTCGTCTTGACCGCACTGGATCTGAAAAGTAAGGTCAGAACCAGATATGTTGATTATGACCGTATCAGGTCATTGGAAATCGAGGTTTTTAAACGGATTGCAGATACGCGGAAAGCTGAATCATTGCTTGCCTATAAACCGCTTACAGGTCTGGAGTCGGGTCTGCGTAAATATATAGACTGGTATAGAAGCAGGAAGTAGAAAGCGGTCGAATCAGGGCTATTTCTCGCCCGTGTGGTAGCGGTACCACTGCTCGAAAGTCATTATGGTGGCAAATGACTTGAACCATTTGATCAGTTTGTCCACTTTTTCAAGCTTGGCCATATCCGGTTTGCCGTTTTTATCCACAAAACAATCGGGATGCAGACCTATAGCCGCTACCCCCAACGCATTCATAGTAGTGCAGATTGTAATAGCGGAGTCGTTATATTCTTGTGATTCTCCCCAAGCATCCACATATACACAGTAGTCCTTCTGTTTCATGGGCTTGTCCAGATTGATTACATCGGTCCATGCGCAGTTATACCACACGCATATATCCGACGCGGTGGGAATACGGTACATGCCCTTATCCAAATCTGTGTGACAGTTATAATCGACTGGTTGAGTGGATGATTTGCATGGTTCAACCGACCAGTATACCGAAAATACTTTATATCCGGCTTCCTGTATTGCTTTATATCCTAATTCATCGTAATAGTCGGTTGGCACAGTGAAAGATATCGGATTTATACCGAAATATTTTAAAAATTTGCAGCGTGCCTGCAACAGCTTGTATTTCAGTTCCTCATAGGTAACCTTGGCCTTTTCCGCCTCCGCCTTGGCGGCGTAAACATTAATGCACGGATTATCTTCAAGATGCTTGAGATATTCTTGCCTGATGTCCAGCTGATAAAAAGTCCAGTCGTAGCCGTGGACGCTGATACCCACGATGTTATCGTCAACATATTGCTTTAGCCACGGTATTTCATATGACTCGGTGCCATCTACATTGGATACCACGCCGCAATCCAGCGGCACGCCATTGCGCTCAAAGACCTTTATAATTTCCTGCACTACCTCTTCCCGGTAACCTTTGGCAACATCGTCCAGCCTGAAAATAATAATAGGTCCGCCGTTGTAAGGCGGTAGCGGCCGCTTTAATCCGGGCGAATCCATTTGGCAGCCGATTATATACTCGTACCAGTTGTTTAGTGTGGTGAGTTCTCCCATCCCCTGGAAGGATTTAATCATGACCGATAGCTGCAGTAGCTTGGCGGTATCGGGATTGTTGTTCGTATCGAGTATCGAAGTGACGGGTAATTCGATTACAGCTACGCCGAGATCTTTGATGTTCTCTTTGACTGTATTATAAAGTGCGGTTGTATTGTCGAACGTTTGCGAGAGGTCTACCTGGCCGGCAACAGGTAAGCGGTATAATCCTGCGCTATCCAGCCGGCCCGACCAGTCCAGCGGTTTGATTGAAGGTATAAGGACATCGGCGTCTTTATAGACGATAACCTTGAAGCCGGCGTCCTGCAACGCCTTGTAGTTGGCTTGGTTAACAGCACCGTTGGGCAGCAGGCAGGAATATACCGCCGACCCGAATATGTATTTAATTTGATCGCGAATCAATGCCAGCTTGGCCGTAAAATCTGTGTATTCACTGCCGGTTAATGAGGTCTGAGGCTTCAACCAGCTGACGTAATGGCCGTCCACGCTGGTATCGATGATGCCGGCGTCTGCGAAATAGGTTAGTTCGCGTGTGCTTTCATTCAGTCCGAAATTACTCTCGGGTGGTTTAAGGGCGACATCGAGGGAGGCATCGTTCTTCGCGAATATGCGGATGATCTCCTGCACAGCATTGATGTGTCGGCTGTCATCAATCTGATCGAGTATGAAAATGATGGCGCCGCCGCCTTCGAAGGGCGGCGTCTGCAGTTTTCTCTCATGCGCCGCGGGTATTGTCTGTGGAGCAGTCGGAACTGCGTTGGGTGTTGAGGGTGAGGCGGTACAGCCGACAGACAGTATTAAGACGATACATATGACAGTGTTGACCAAACGTACTGCCGTTGAATTCATGTAGATATCATAAGACCTTGATCATTTATAAGTCAAAGTGTGGCGGCAAGCGCTCTGACTGCCTCAATAAGCTTGATATCTGTTGTATATTGAAGGCAAAGTTCTATATCGGACTTAGCCTGCTTGTAATCATGCAGGTTCCTGTGGATTATGGCCCGCGTAAAATAGGCCCAGGCGAAATCGTACTGCAGGCGGATGGCCTCGTTTATATCTGATAGCGCTTTATCGTACATGCCCTTGCCGTTGTAAGCCCAGGCGCGGTTGGCCCAGGCAGCTGCCAGCTTGGGGTTCTTGGCTATAGCGAAGTTGCAGTCTTCGATGGCCAGATCCCACAGGCGAAGGTTATTGAAGGCCCAGGCACGTGTGATATAGGGGAGAGCAAATTCTGAGCTCAGGTCCATCGATTTGGTCGCATCTGCGATGGCAAGGCGGTATTCTTCCTTCAAAATATATCCGCGTGCCCTCATGTTGTAAGCCAGCGCAGATTTCGGGTTCAGTTCAATAGCCTTGTTGCAGTCGTCCATACCCATCTGCCACCAGTCTTTTGAGAAATCGTAAGGGTATTTCTCAAAGTAGGCCCAGGCGCGCTGGGTATAGGCTTGCGGCAGATTGGGATTAAGTTTGATGGCGTTGTTGCAGTCATCTATGGCCAGGTCGTAATTGCCCCTCGCCGTTTGCGCCCAGGCACGGTTAACATAAGCCGTGGCTATTCTGGGATCCAAATTTATCGCCGTATTGCAGTCTTCTATGGCCTTTTCATAAACAGCGGTCTGGTTGTACACCCAGGCGCGGTTTACATACGCCAGCGGTAGTGTGGGATCGATTTCAATTGCCTTGTTACAATCGGCCAGTGCGTTTTCGTAGTTGCCCATCTCGTTGTAGTTCATAGCCCTGAATATATAGGCCATAGCCCTGGTCGGCTCAGCGGCGATGCCGTCGGTGCAAGCGAGTATGGATTCCCTGAACTCTCCCAGACCATAAAGCGCCCAGCCCTTATTGATGTAACCTAGAGCGATCTTGGGGTTAAGCTCAATGGCCTTGAGTGAATCAGCCAGAGCCAGCTCATACAGACCCTTCTCATTGTAGGCGGAGGCGCGCGTGGTATAGGCCAGTGCTATGTTGTTTTTCTTGTTAATCGCTCTGGTGCAATCCTCGATGGCCAGATCGTATTTTCCTATCTGGTTATAGGCCAGTGCTCTGTTGATATAAAAAAAAGGCTGGTTTGAATCCATGCTGATGGCCTTTGTATACTCCTCGATCGCCTTATCCCATTGCTTCTGGCTGTACAAATCATTTCCCGCCTTATAATGATCGCTGGCGCGTTCGAAGATGAAGCAGGATTGACAGAGCGTAGCAATACAGATCAAGATGACGATGCCGGCTATCCTATACCCTCTATTGTTCATAAGCCTTTTCCAACATCCTGTGAATAAGTAAGAGCGTATATACTACTACTTCTTCAGTTGCCACTTCCACTTCAGCTCCGGTAACATCAGGCAATCCATGCTGGTGACATAAATGACCTGCTCCGAAGGTGCAATGGTGCGAGCCACTATTTTGCCGCTGACCGTTACCTCCGTCATCATCCATTCCTTATGCTTGTTGATGATACGTCCCTGATGCCAGCATGTATACGTATCTGTGGCAGTATCTTTATTGCGGTCCAGTATCGTCCATTCAACATATTTGTTTGGGTAATGGCTCCAGCCTTCGTATATCGGCTCGGGTGTAACATTCTCAGATATGACGTCAGGCCAGACGATCTCTCCATCCGCTGTCTTGACGATTACCAGAAATTTTTGAGATACCTCATAGCAACCATCGGATGCTCTTAATATATACAGGGTGGTTGCCTTCGGTGATACTGTGATACTTTGGGTATCAACGCTGACATTTCCAATGTCCGGCTCAATGGAAAGAGAAGTAGCGGCGACTGTTTTCCAGGAAAGGACCGTCTGCTCGCCCAGTAGTATGGTTTTCGGTTCGGCAACGAAAGACGATATATCAAGTATTACACAGGTAATGTTGTTATCGGCGGCCGTAGGCTTTGCTGGACTGTCTCCCGGTTGCGGTGATTCACCGGCTGTGCAGGATGCGCCGATCAGTATCACTGCAAGCATCAATAGTGATATCGCCGGTGCAATGTGCCTTTGTTCCCGCTCAAGCAACATGTCGAATTGTATACGAT
>DAOUFT010000006.1:0-9062 GCA_034429855.1 Dehalococcoidia bacterium | reverse complement strand
GAGTTGTTGAGCGAATTTACCTGACTTTGCAGGGCCATGTATTGCTCACTGCTTACGCCCGTGGAAATGCAACCCGCCGATATCACCGTCATCAGCAATACGACTGACAGAACCGCGATAATTGCTTTCTTTTTCATTTTCACCTCCTCTGCTTAAAGCATAAAGGAGGCGGGTCAGACATGCTTGACGGTAAACTGACAGGTATCTGATATTAGGCTAACAATTTTATGGTCGAAGCCGCACTCAGGGCGCCGTTACACTCACTGTGACCGTGGCGTTATCCGTCCCGTAGCTGTTGATGGCGGTTAAAGTATAGGCCGTGGTTTCCTGCGGATATACTGTCTGCCCGTATTTCGACTCCGGTTCACCGACATTTTGATCGATCACAAGCCTGGTGGCATTCTTTACATCCCAGGTCAGACTTGACGATCCACCCGGCGAAACGCTGATCGGTGACGCGGTGAAAGACCTGATAACCGGCGCCAGGCCGTCGCTCGATAGGGTTACCGACACTTCGACTTCCCTGTCCACAGTTCCAAATGTGTTTGCAGCGGTTAATTTATAGGTCGTCGTGGCAAAGGGAATCACCTTCTTCCACCCTGAAGATGGCACGCCTCCCACGGTCGGGCTGATGGAGACCGTCCTGGCTCCGTCGACTTCCCAGTTGAGCGTTACATCCTCCCCCAACGCAATCGAGCTGCTGCTGACAGAGAATTTCTTTATCTTGGGCGGATCCGTGGTCAACGCCGGGCCGGTGCCGATATTCGAAGTATCCACTCTGACGGTAAGCGATTTGCTCACCGAACCGTAATCGCTGTCGGCCATCAATATATATGTAGCCGTTTCAGTGGGCGTTACCTTGATCGCACCCTTTGACGCCACGCCGCCGATGCCCTGGTTTATGTTGATCGATTTGGCGCCGATTATATCCCAGGTCAGAGTGGACTCCTCGCCCGCCTTGATCGAAGACGGGCTGGCGTTGAAGGTCGTAATGATGGGCGCATTGGATGTGCTCACTTCAAGTGTGGCCGCAGCGGTTGAATTGCCGTTGCTGTTGGCTGCTGTCAGCACATAGCGCGTGGTGCTGCCGGGAGTAACTACTTTCGATCCGGTCGGCGATACGGCCCCAACCTCGGGCTGAATGGAAACCGAAGTAGCGCCGCTCACATTCCAGGATAACGTAGACTGCTGCCCGACATAGATGCCCGCCGGGCTGACGGTAAAACTGTTGATGGTGGGCGGTTTGCCGCTAACGGTTACAGTCACCTCTCTGCTGACAGAGCCTCCGAAGCGGCTCTCTGCAGTAAGCTTGTAAGTGGTCGTCTCATCCGGCGATATTTTTATTGTCCCGCTTGGAGTTACGTTCCCTATTCCCGGATTAATATAGACTGCCATTGCGCCGTTGACATCCCACTGCAAGGTCGTTGACTGGCCGGTTATAATCGCAGGAGAACCGGCCTCAAAAGACGTCACAACCGGCGCAGAGAACAATTTTTCGATCTCACCTCTCAGAGCAACGCCGGTGACGATCAGCGCTGCAACGACCAGTACGGCAGCCGCCGTGTAAATGGACTTCGTACGGTTGTCTCTTATCCACTGCAGCAGTTTCAAAAGCGCGCCGCTGCCCGGCGGTCGCTGCTGCCCCTGCAACTCCTGATCCGCCCATTGATTGCCGGCCTGCGACTGATACCATTGCTGTTGCTGGGAGTACTGGACATCGGAAGACTGTCCCTGCGTCTGCGCTCCCTGCCAGTTCAATGCCGTTCCGCAATATGAACACTGCGCCTGCCCATAGCCTACGGGTGTGTTGCAGTAGGGACAATAATACATCTGCTGCATGGTATATTTTTACTGCCGTTGCAGTAGCAAGTCAAGCTATCTGGATATATCGGCGGTTTGCCGGTTACCTTACAGCCAGCGTCCGTACGATCTCACGTATCAGAGCTTTGTTGGCTTCTCCCTTGATGGTCAGACCCATGGCCGCGATGGTCTTCCCGTCTTTGTCGGTCCCGAGGGCATAGACATAAAGCTGATACATGCCGTAAACGTCTGCACTTAAGACGGCTTCAGTGGCCGGTGTCGTCCCATCCGAGAGTGTTGTTGTGTCGATGGACTCAACTTTTGTTTTAACCGGCACGCCGGATGCCGCCAGCGTTTCATCCACTGCTTCTTTAATTGCTTTACCATAGTCGGCGGGCTTGTCGACCACGGCTGCCGCCACGGCGTCGGACTGAATATCGCCTGCTATTGCCGCCACACGCATCACCATAGCACCGATAAGCCTCTCGTTTTTCCATGACTTCGGATATTGCAGGCTGAATCCGTACTGGTCGTTATTATACTCCGCCGCCTCAAACGATGTGGGCTGCTCAACGGCTGCGGGCAGCTCAGCCGGTTGCGCCTCAGGCGCCGCTGCCGGCGGCTCTTCAGGCACTTCGGCTGCCGGAGCCGCCGGTTTCTCTGTCTCAGCAGGGAGGGAAGGCGTAGTCGCAGCAGGAGCACAGCCGCCGGGAGCACAGGCCGACGAGACAACTCCCACTATGAGTAATATTGCCGCCACGATAATCGACGATTTTCTGATATGCATTATTCAGTCTCCTCACTTTTATCATCGCCGCATAGCATAATATATAGTCCGGGCCGGTTCAACCTGTCTATATGCGGTAGCGTCTTTGCTTTCTCGCTCTTAATAAATCTTTTATAATCTGCACATAAACTATTGCATACATATGTGATAAAAGACAAGATTTAACATGCAGCAAATGTACTCCTGTCCCAATTGTAGGGTGCCCGTTCAGTATGGCCAACCGTATTGCACTTACTGCGGCATGTCATTTAACTGGCCACCCCCTCGACCACCTCAGTATCCATACCGGCAGGGATGGGAACGTCAAACCCCTTACGGGCAGCAATACGCATACAACGGCCGGGCATCTGCTGGCGGGGGCTTCCCCTCCGGCATTATCTGGCTGGTCGTAATACTGCTAATCGTGGGAGGCTCTATCGGCGGCGTCTACTATGCTACCAATGGGGCGGCCTTGAGCTGGTTATCTCCTCCGTCCATTACTTCTTTCGTCGCCAGCCCCGGCTCCATTACCACAGGAGGATCATCAACGCTGGAGTGGGCCGTCAAGGGAGCGCAGACTGTGTCCATCAGCCCCGCTATCGGGACGGTATCGGCCAGCGGTTCACAGTCTGTGAATCCAAACACAACAACCGAGTATACGTTGACTGCTTCCAATATATCCGGCTCCTCCCGAGCTTGGGCCACCGTTACGGTCACTCCCTGACGTTGATATCAGATATAAAAAAAACTATAATACGTTTCCGAAATGGAAATAGCCTCCCATAGCCATGCCATCGCAACAGTGCTGGGCTTCGTTTGCGCGATGGTCTGCGCCGCCATTATGCTGAACTTGAAGTCGGATGAGCAGCGACTTAAAAGGGCCCGTATTGCACGTTGTATAGCGCCCTTCACCTGGATCGCGTTTATCGCTCTTATAATCAGCGGTATTTATCTGACAATGGAAAACCATGACCTAAACATTTACATGCTGGGGATCAAACATCTGCTGGTGATCGTGCTCCTGGTTGACGCCCTGCTGATACACTTTCGCTACTTCCCCCGCTTTTTCAGGCAGCTTGGCTCGCCGGAGTTCGACAGAACCTACACTATAATGCGCAATATAGGAGCTCTATCCGTATCCTGCTGGATCGCCATACTTGTGCTTTCGGCCTTGCTTGACCGCTTATAACTACAACTTTCTTCCACGCAGCAGCCTGCGCCGTGCGCAACCTCCACAGCCCAATCCTCTGCTGGAACCCGTTCCCGGGGCTATCCTGCCTTTTCCGATAACCGGATGCTACTTCTTCTTGGCTGTGCCCTTTTTGGCCTTGGCCGGCTTACCCTTCGTCTTGGGTGGATTGTGAGCAGCGCACGTCTTGCACATATTACCCTCCTCATCCCTGATGCTGTCCTCTTACTTTCGATAATATTGATTCCGCGCAAAGCTGTCAAATGAAAGCCGACATCGGATTGGTGTACACTACTATTAAATATGCCTCACCGGATATTAAGCTTGCCGGATTCAGATCGAACAAGGCAAAAGGAGAATAAGAATTTGCTGTACTATAAAACTGGTTTATGCGTTTTACTGGCTGGACTGGCAGCTATTCTGTGCAGCTGTATGCCGGCAACAGTATCCGATATACCGATTCGCAACTGGAAAATGAGCGTTGTGACCGGCGGGGACTCCGCCTGGACCAGAGGAGCGCAGATGTTCGCCGACCTGGTCAAACAGCGCAGCGGCGGACGGATGCAGATAACCGTTTACCCCAACGCCATGCTGGCGGGCGGCAACCAGTTGAATGAGCTGACCATGCTGCGGGACGGCAACATCGATTTTACCTATCATTCCACCCTGCTTTATTCCAACCTCGACCAGTCGTTTGCAGCCGTCTCCATGCCCTGGCTGTTCACCGACTATGCGCAGGTCGATGCGGTACTATTCGGGGAGGCGGGCAGCGAGCTACTGAAGGAGACGCGGGACTACGGCGTAGTAGGGCTGGCCTTCGGCGAGAACGGTTTCCGCCAGCTGACCAACAGCAGACTGGCCGTCCGCACTCCGGATGACCTGCACGGCCTGAAAATCCGCATCCCCGATGTCGCGCTTTACAACTCCATTTTCAGACAGCTGGGAGCTACCCCTGTCATGATGAATTTTCCCGATGTAACGGAGGCGCTCAAGCAGGGACGGATCGACGGACAAGAGAACCCTGTTGACATCATCGTTTCATCCAAACTCTACGAGGTGCAAAACCATATCACCGTCTGGAATTATTCCTACGATGCCCTCATCTTGGGGATGAACAAGAAGGACTGGGATGGATTACCGGCGTCGGCGCAAAACATTATCAGGCAGGCGGCTATCGAGGCTTCCATGGAACAGGTCAGACTTTCGCGCGAGGCCGCCCGGACCAAATTGGATCTGCTGCGCGACCAGGGAATGACGGTAACCGAGTTGACACCGGATCAAATGCAATCATTCCGCGCGGCCACCGAGCCTGTTTACAAGGAATGGTCGGCTAAAATCGAGCCCGGTATCCAGAAGCTGTGGGACATCAGAAAAATTGAATAGTTGTTGCTCGTAAACGTTTGAACACCCACTACACCGACGTTATGACGCGTGAATACAATTTGAATGCAGGGAAATGATTATCAGGGAAATCCCGGCCAAAACAATCCTGTCCGTCTCCCAAATCTACGACTATGTCATCAATCCTTATACGGGCTGCCAGCACGCTTGTACATACTGCTATGCCCGCTTTATGAAACGGTTCACCGGGCATAAAGAGCCCTGGGGCGAGTTCGTCGACGTCAAGATCAATGCTCCCGATCTGCTGCAAAAGGAGATCTCACGTAAAAAGCCCGGAAGGGTATGGGTAAGCGGAGTGTGCGACCCGTATCAACCCCTCGAATTAAAATATGAGCTGACACGGCAATGCCTGAGGATTCTCCAGCAGCATCAGTGGCCGGTAACGGTCCAGACGCGCTCACCCATGGTCCTGCGGGATATCGACATATTAAAAGAGATGCGCGACCTCGAAGTCGGGCTTACGATTACTACCATGGACGACGGCATCAGGAAAATGTTTGAGCCCCATTCGTCGCCTGTAAAGGCCAGGATAACAGCGCTGGCCGAGTTGCATGCGCAGGGTATTACTACTTTCGCCATGATCGCGCCCATGCTGCCTGGCGCCGAAGGGCTGGCATCCGCGCTGGCCGGAAAAGTGGACTATATCCTGGTCGACCGTATGAATTACCATAATGCCGACTGGGTATACAGGAAGTACGGGCTGACAGAAGGGCTCAGCGACGCTTTCTTTGACCGCACCGGCGGCAAACTTGCCTCAAAATGCGGGGAACTGGACATCGACTGCCGCTTGTTATGTTAGAGTTAATGATGCAGGGGGTAAGGTGTTGAATATGGATAAGCAGATTCAGGAACACGTAACAGCCCGTAATATGGTCGCATGACTCGTAAATGTAAAACATCCGTGAATAGCCAACAGGCTGTTATTCGAACACTCGGTTGGGAGGTTATGGATTATGTCTGAGAGGAGACAGGATATTCCCACTGAGGAATGGGTGATTATTGCTAAAGAAAGGGCGTTGAGGCCGTCCGAGTTCGCCGGACGGCAGACCAGGCCTGAACTGCCTGCATTTTCAGCATCATGCCCTTTTTGCCCCGGCAACGAATCGATGACGCCGGGAGAAATACTTGTCTACCCTGATAAAGAGACCGGGAAATGGAGTGTGAGAGTAGTAGCAAACAAGTTCCCTGCGCTCAAGCCGGACGGCAACACGGTAAGAAAGATAGAGTCGGGACTGTTCATGCGCATGGACGGAGTCGGCATACATGAGGTCATCGTGGAAACTCCGGAACATAATAAAGTGCTGGCTTTGCAGGAAACCGCCGGCGTTGAAGATGTCCTGCGCGCTTACAGGGAAAGGTACAATGCCCTGAAAAAGCAGACTTTCGCAAAGCTTATCACTATTTATAAAAATTACGGTCCGAAGGCGGGCACTACGCTGGAACACTCGCATTCACAACTAATAGTCGCACCTGTTGTGCCCAGAAATATGCGAATACAATTCGAAGTTGCCACCAGATATTACGATAATATCGGCAGATGCCTTTACTGCGACCTGGCCAGCCGTGAATCCAGCTCGAAGGAGCGCCTGGTGATGGAAACGAAGGCTTTCACGGTCTTCCACCCGTTTGCTTCACACTCGCCTTTTGAGACATGGATTATACCTAAAAAGGGTCAGGCATCCTTCGGCAACATAACGTCTGAAGAGCTGACTGACCTTGCGTATGTAATGAAGTCCGTATTAATGAAATTCTATAAAGGCTTGAACAACCCCGACTACAACTATGTTATCAACAGCGCGCCGGTGGACGATGAAAACAAAGTTTACTATAGCTGGCACATCAGGATCATCCCCAGACTGACGGAACTTGTGGGCTTTGAGATAGGATCGGGCATCAACCTGGTCACCGCTTTGCCCGAGGAGACCGCCGGATTCATGCGTGAACTGTAGTATAATTAACTCAAGTCATCATGGTGTAAAAATGGAGGTTGCTATGAAAAACAGTATTTTGTTCAGATATCTGGTTTTTACCGTATCTCTTTTCGTGTTAGCCAGTACTCTTGCGGCATGTGCATCCCCAGTTAAAACAGCCACGCAACCTGTCAGCCCGCAGGAAGCTCAACAGATCGCCTATAATGCCACGGTATACGGCTTTCCGCTGGTCGTAATGGACCTGACCCGTCAGGTCATGACGGCAGTGCCCACAGCCAATGCAAACGGTTCACCCGTCAACCAGTTCGGCAACAAGAGGGTCTTTCCGGATGCAACCTTTACCAACGTGGTCAACCCCAATGCCGATACGCTTTATTCATCAGCCTGGATAGACACATCCAAAGAGCCAATTATCCTTTCATTGCCGGACACGGATGGACGTTACTATCTGATGCCAATGTTTAACTGCTGGACCGATTGCTTTGCCTCGCCGGGCTCACGCACCACCGGCACCGGAGCTGGCAATTTCGCCATCACCGGCCCGGGCTGGAGCGGTAAGCTGCCCGAAGGCCTACCGGAGATGAGGTCATCCACCCGCTGGGTCTGGATAGTCGGCCGCATCGCCTGCACAGGGCCCTCTGATTATGAGAATGTCTGGAAACTTCAGGACCAGCTGAAGCTGACGCCCCTTTCCGCCTGGGGCGCCGATTACACGCCGCCAACTTCCGTGCCGGTCGATCCCAACGTCAATACTAAAGTTGCTCCCTTGAACCAGTTGCTAGCTATGGAACCGGCCGTCTACTTCAACAACGTCTGCCGGTTGATGGTTGACAACCCACCATATGCGGCGGATGCGCCTGTGCTGGCCGACATGGTCAAGATAGGCATTAAACCGGGAGCCGACTACCAATCATATTTTGCCGGGCTGGATGACGGTGTCAAGTCGGCCATTCAAACCGGATATAAGTCCGCCCTGGCCGATATTCCTCTAACGGACCTGGGGAATGAGAAAAACGAGTGGCAGCTCCCCGCCAATACCGGCAACTACGGGACCGACTATACAACCAGGGCGGTCATCGCCTACCGGGGATTGGGCGCCAATTTAATTGAGGACGCATTCTATGCTTCGGCTTCAACCGATGGCGCCGGGGCCAGTTTTTCCAGCGATAACAGGTATTTGCTTCATTTCGGCAAGGACGAAATACCGCCCGTAAACGGCTTCTGGTCGCTCTCCATGTACAACGATAAAATCATGTTCGTAGCCAATCCCATCAACAGGTACAGCCTGGGATCATTGAGCGATCCGCCTCTGGTAAAGAATCCCGATGGTTCTCTCGATATTTATATACAGCGGGATGCGCCCGACTCCGCCCTGATGAACAACTGGCTGCCCGCCCCGGCCAACGGCGGCTTCCAGATGACGATGCGTCTGTACTGGCCGCAGCAAAAGGTGATAGACCGGCAATGGGCGCCGCCGGCAGTGCAACCGGTTAAATAGGAGCTGATTATCATTTCACAGCACCGAGTATGCCTGTCGGCCTTATTATTTGACAGGCGGGGGAACCGGCAATACTTGATGGTAAATTGGAGGTACACATTTATGAAGCAAAACCGCCAATTTAAAACCCTTAACCTGATTGCAGCCTTGAGTATGCTGGTTCTTTCTTTATCGGGATGCGTATCCGGCGGCGCTTAAAATGAGATCAACGGATATCCCATTGATACCGACGTCCATATAACCGACAAAGAGTCCCCGTCGCAGTTGATCTACCTTCAGCAGTTGAACTCCAATAATGCCGAGGTCACTTCCATCTACTCGCCGGTCATGCTATACACAACTCAGGTACTGGATGCGGCCGTTCAGAACATCAACGCGCTCCACAGGCAAAATCCCTTTGATTTCGGCATCTCGCTGGGGGACGTAGCCAACAGCACCCAGAACAACGAAACCAGGTGGTATATAGATGTGCTGGAC
>DAOUFT010000005.1:0-7125 GCA_034429855.1 Dehalococcoidia bacterium | reverse complement strand
GCCACAACAGCAGAGTAAATATAAACCGGCTGCAAACCATCCCTGGCGACAGTACACGCAAGCAAATATTTGCAGGGGGTGACAAAATCACTGAACAATTAAGGGGACATTTTCACTGGACAACAACAGCAAATTAAATAGGAGTTATTCACGGTAATAGAAGGTTGGCCGGATAACATGTACGATAGTTAACCATATACTCGCAATATGATTGAGGCATCAAGTTAACATAAAATCATGCATGCCTTGACTGAAAATTATGAAAGGATTTAAACTGTCTAACACCGGTGCGACGGTGGTGCGTAACCTGCGGGTAGAGTAAGTGAATGGCGAAGGTACTGATATTTATCGATCACCCCAATCACCGGGAATTCATGATGGTTTATTTTAATCGTCACTGAACCTGCATTTTAGTTCGAACTCCGATATTTTGGAAATCAGGCTTCAGGCGGTCAATTATTCTGGATGGTGCTAAACTTTTCCTGAAAGAACTTAATAAGGAGTAATAACACAGGGTATGAAAGTTGTATTTGTTGAAGACGTCTCGGCCAAAGAAAAAAAAGGGGATATTAAAGAGGTATCCGATGGATACGCCAGAAACTTTTTATTACCCAGAGGTCTGGCGCTGCCCGCAACTCCCGGCACCGTAAAGGCCGCTGAAAAAATCGCCCAGGAGCGCGAGAGGAAACGCCAGCGGATGCATGAGGAATACATCGAGTTGGCAAAGCAGATCGAGGGAAAAGAGCTTATCTTTAAAGGCAAGGCCAGTTCCAAGGGCACACTGCACGGTTCGATCACTGCCGCTGATGTTGCCGACAGATTATCCGATCTGGTCAATGTCGATATCGACAAGAAAAAAATATCCATGAAAAGCTCTCTGCATAATATTGGTGAGTACGATATCGAAGTGGTTTTCAGTAAAGACGCCACAGCCGTAATTAAAGTCATAATCGAGAGGGAAACGGCCTGAAGCTATGAGGGAGACACTACCGCCCTATGACTTGGATGCCGAAGAAGCTGTTCTCGGTTCGCTGCTGATTGACAGCGAGTCTATCACGGAGATAGACACTATTGTGGGAACTGAGGACTTCTTCAGTGAGCAGAATCAGTTCGTATTCGGTGCCTGCCGCAACCTTTTCCAACGTGATGAGGCGATCAATCAGATTACGGTCGCACAGGAACTAGTCAGGCTTGGAAAGCTGGATGATGCCGGTGGAGCAGCCTACCTAAGCCATCTGGTATCGATGGTGCCGACCTCGCTTCACGTTCGTCATTATGCGCAGATCGTTTATCGGCTGGCCACCATGCGCCGCCTCATAAGCGCAGCCGGCCAGATCGAATCGATAGGGTATAAAGCTGATCCGGATGTTGATCTCTCACTGACACGCGCAGAAGACATAATATTTAAACTGAGAACCAGGCAGGGGCGAGGCGAGTTTGTCCCGATTCAGGATGCTCTCAACCGCTATTTTGAAGAAGCGGCGCACAGGACTACCCTCGACAAAGATGTTCAGAGTATTCGCACAGGTTTCAAAGCAATTGATAACGCTCTGGGAGGTCTGCAGCGCTCGGAGTTGATTATTCTTGCTGCCAGGACCAGTATAGGCAAAACCAGCCTGGCCCTTAATATCGCCCGCAATGCAGCCGTCGGTCAGAAAGCCTGCATTGCCCTTTTCAGCCTGGAGATGTCGCGGCGAGAGATAATACAGAGGTTATTATCGAGTGAATCCAATATTGAGTCGCAGCATTTCAGGAAAGGAAGATTCTCAGACCTCGAGGAACGCCTGCTGCAGCGAGACATCATTCCCAGGCTGGCCGAGACCTCCATTTATATTGATGATACACCCAATATGCGTATCAGCGAGGTGCGCAGTAAGGCCAAGCGTTTGCATCTGAAACACAGCATCGACATGGTCGTCCTTGACTATATTCAGCTATTGAGAGGTGATTCCAAGAGTGATAACCGGGTCCAGGAGATGACAGAGATAACGCAAGCCCTTAAAGCCCTGGCGCGTGAGTTGGATACCCCGGTACTCGCTCTTTCTCAGCTCAGCCGTAATATCGAGCACCGACAGGAAGGTAAGAGGATGAAACAGCAGGTAAAACCACAGCTTTCCGACCTGCGCGATAGCGGTAGTATTGAACAGGATGCCGACGTAGTATTGTTTATTCACCGCTGGGACAAGATTTATGCATCTGAGGATGATTGGATCCGTGAGTTTGGAGAGGACCAACCCTATCCCAAAGGTATAGCTCAAATCATAATAGCTAAGAATCGCAACGGGCCGACGGGCGAAGTCCCGCTTAGATTTATACAGGAAACGACCAAATTCGATAATTTTGATAGCACCGTAGTTGAGGTCGGGACACTATAGCACGGGCGAATTTAAGTATATGTCAGGAAGCAGCTTTAAAGGTTTCCCTGCGCGGGCCGAAGTAACCCCTTTACCCAACGTCTTTTTCAGCGAAGTATTGTTGAATATTAACAGTCTGCTTGAGCTGAAAGCGGTTATGCAGATATTTTTTTTGCTTAGCCGCAGAAAAGGTTATCCTAGGTTTGTTAGCCTCAGTGAGTTGAGTCGCAATCCCGTGATCGAGAAGGAATTACTCAAGATGAAGGGCGATATGCACCTTCTGCTCGAGGATGCCCTCCAGTCTGCTGTAAACCATGGTATTTTACTGGATATACCTATTCATACGGAGGGCAAATCGGACCATGCTTACTTCATCAACAACCAGTCGGAAAAAAACACAATCGAGAAAATATTGAATGGAACGCTTAAGATACCCAGAATTGAGATCAGGCATAAAGCTGAGACTACAGTTGAAGAGCCGCGGGATATCTACAGCCTCTACGAACGTAATATCGGCATGCTCACCCCCATGCTGGCCGAGGAGCTGCAGGAAGCGGAACACCGCTATCCTCCTGAATGGATACACGACGCTTTCAAGGAAGCATTGAGGGCCAATGTCAGGAACTGGAAATATATAAACAGCATCTTAAAGCGCTGGGAACGGGAAGGAAAAAAAGATGGAAAACCTGTCGGAGATACTCAGAAAGAAAGAGATCCCGATAAATACATCAGTGGAAAATACGGACACATGGTCCGGCGTTAATGCCGGTAAGTCTGCACAGAATGGACATCCGGCAGATGTCTGTCCGGTATGCAGGGGAACGCGTTTTGTTCACCCTGCATTGCCCTCAGGCGAATCAGATTATTCCCGCCTGGTGCCGTGCATATGCGCCATAGAAGATATCAATCGAAGGAGGGCGACGCGACTGCAGGCCATCAGCAACCTGGGGAATCTTTCCAAACTGACTTTCGATAACCTGTCTCCTTTGGGACGAAGCAGCGATGCCGTATCACAGAAGCTCTTTCAACTCGCTTTGGATGAGATTCGAAAGTTTGCAGAAAATCCGCAGGGTTGGGTTGTGTTGGTCGGGCCCGTCGGCAGTGGCAAGACGCATCTGGCTTGCGCTGTTGCCAATTATCGCATAAGCCAGGGTCATTCAGCTTTCTATATCACGACGGCAGAGCTGCTTGATCATCTCAGATCTGCGTACAGCCCCAGCAGCGAGATCGAATATGACGAGTTGTTTGAACAGATTAAAAACAGCCCGCTTCTGATACTGGATAATCTCAATTATACGACAACAACAGCGTGGGCCAAGGGTAAACTTGAGCAACTACTGGAGCACCGTTTCAATAACAGGTTACCCACGCTGATCACAACCAGTATGTCCGTGGAGGAGTTTGCTACTGATTACGCCGGTCATATGAACGATCCTGAGATCAGTAGGGTACTTATTTTAAAAAAGGAATCATCCAGCCTCCAGAGTCTTGACAGTCTCGATCTTGAGCTGCTTAAAAATATGAGGTTCGCCAATTTCGACAGTAAGCGTTTAAGCCTGCATGAGGATATCAGACAGAATCTGGCGCAGGCTTATAATAACGCGCGCGAGTTTGCCAAGGCGCCGCAGGGCTGGCTGATTTACCAGGGTGTAAATGGGTGCGGCAAGACGCACCTTGCTGCAGCGATAGCTAATGAGCTTCGTGAATCCGGCAGAGAAGTTCTCTTTATTGTTGTGCCCGATTTGCTGGATCACTTAAGGGCGTCTTTCGGCCCGGAAAGCCGTGTGCCTTACGATGCGCTGTTCGAAAAAATAAAGAAGGTCCCCGTGCTGGTGCTGGATGATTTCGGAGAGCACTCAGCTACCTCATGGGCTCAGGAAAAGCTGTATCAGATAATCAACTTCCGCTATAATGCTCGTCTGGCTACGGTTATAACCACCTGCCTGTATCTGGAGGAGATAGAAAATAGGGTCAGTTCGCGCATGGTTGATCCCAGCATCAGCCTGGTATTCAATATTATGGCGCCGGATTACCGGGGCGATATAAAGGCCTCCAGAACCGGCAGGTCTCGTCCGAGAGGCAAGAACTGAGCAGGCTGGCCTTTTTTGAAGCTGCCTGCTTTTCCTGATAAAATATTTTCTAATACGAAAATGGATAGCTCTGTTGTCAATCAACCTGTACTTGTATTGAATGAAAATTATCTTCCGCTGAACATCTGCAAGGTCAGGCGGGCAGTGGTTCTGGTACTGGTGGGCAAAGCTGAGGTGGTGGAGAACGGAAGGGGATATTTCTGCGCCAGTTCAGGTAGCTATGAAATCCCCTCGGTGATCAGGCTGGTATACCTCGTGCGCAAACATACGCATCCGCGCAAATTGACCAAACTTGAGATATTTAACCGCGATAAATACACGTGTCAATACTGTGGAAAGGAAGGCAGGGATCTGACACTGGATCACGTTATGCCGAGGCGCCAGAACGGCCAGCATACCTGGGAAAATATCGTGACGGCCTGTATACCCTGTAACAGAAAGAAGGCAGGCAGGACGCCGGCTGAAGCCGGTATGCCGCTGTTGAGACCTCCGCGCGCGCCCGGCAACATAGGTTTCTATGTACCTTACCAGTATTTACGCGCTAGATCCGAGTGGGATAAATATCTGCCAAATAAGAGGTAGGTACGACGGCCATCAGGGCTTTCTAGGATTGGCAAGCGTGGCCTCGGCATTGGGCACCTCGATCGTCATTCCGGTTTCCAGCTCCACCATCAGCGATTCTTTGATCACGTTCCTTCCCACGATCTTGCCCCTGCCCATTTTTGTGAGTACTTCCTGCCCCATGTCGGGCAATTTTCCTTTCATACTGTGATACTGCTCGTACTCATAGCTCAAGCAGCATAACAGCCGGCCGCACAGCCCCGAAGTCTTCATCGGATTCAGGGCGATATCCTGCTCCTTGGCCATTTTGATTGATACTGGCATGAACTCGCTTAAAAACGACACGCAGCAGAGCTGGCAGCCGCATTTGCCTACGCCTCCGATGAGCTTGGCCTCATCCCTGGCCCCCACCTGCCTGAGTTCAACATGTGTTCTCAATTCGTGGCTTAGCTTGCGTACAAGTTCGCGGAAGGCGACCCGTTTCTCGGAGTAGAAAAAAATGATAAGATGGCTGCCGTCCAGGTTGTACTGGAGGTAGATAACTTTCATGGGAAGATTAAGGCTTTCTATCAGCTCCTTGGATTTGGTCAGGGCTTTTCTGGTTCGGTCCTTCTGAAATTTGGCTTGATTTATGTCTTCGGGCGTCGCCATTCTTATGACCGGTTTAAAAGGTTCGGCGTTCTCGGCAGGTGCAACTTCCTTTGCTCCGACGATTACCCTGCCCAGCTCGATGCCGCGGTTGGTCTCGACAATTACCATATCATTGATCTTGATGTCCAGTCCGGCGGCGTCGAAGGAATAAATTTTTCCCGCGCGCATGAACCTGACTCCTACTACGTTAGCCATTGTTATTAACACCTGCCGAATTCATTGAGTAGTCGGCCTTTTTCTCCTTCTTGGGCATGTCCAGCATGATCACTTCGAAGAGAAGATGTAGGTTTGCATTGTATGCAAGATTGACCAGCATCTTGTTCAGACTGTTGATAAACTCCTTTATCTCGATGATCGTAAGCATATTTGCCCATGACTTGATATCATTCAACTTATCCAGGTTGGTAATATCCTCTTCACAGTTGTATTTTAGCAACATTACATCACGGCACCATGAGAGCCATAGCTTGATTATCTCCTCCACGCTGTTTCTATCCGAGGGCATCTGCTGTATATATAGTAGTCTGTCGCACCATGAACGGGTCAGGAGGCTTGAGAATTCGGTCAGCCTCTGATCCCGGCTTCTAAGATATTCATCGTCCCTGAGTGCTGAAATGGCCCATCCAAGGCAGCCACCTGAGAGCCTCGATAACAATTTTATTTTATCCGGATTCAGACCATCAAATTTACTTAATCTATTTTCTATCTCAGCAATTGACACTGGTTTAAGCTCAAATCGTTGGCACCTTGATACGACCGTCGGCAGGAGAGCATTTTCCTGCGAGGTCAGCAATAAAATAATAACATGCCGTGGCGGCTCTTCCAGCGTTTTGAGCAGGCAGTTGGAGGCCTCTGCCGACATCAGGTCGGCGTCATCGATGATGAAGACTTTATAATTGCCTTCATAGGGAGGAAGGCTGGAACTCTTCTGCAGAAGGTCCCTGACCGTATCTATGCCGATTTCAGTCGCCTTCCGCCTGTCTTTGGGGTCACGGCCTGCATGCTTATCGATAACGATTACATCAGGGTATTTGCCCTGCTGAATGCGCTGGCAGGCCCGGCATGAGCCGCAGGGCGCACCGCCCTCAACACAGTTGAGGGCACTGGCCAGGTCCAGAGCCAGGGTCATTTTACCTACGTGAGCAGGGCCCACCAGAAGATATGCATGAGCCAACGATCTCCTGGAGATCGAGTCCCTCAGAAATTCTATGATACGATCCTGTCCGGCCGTTTGCCACATTAAGGTATTATACAATAATTATGTGGAAAGGCCGACCTTTTTCACGCCTGACCGACCATAGAATAATTCGCTTGTTAAGTAGGGCAACATCCACGAATTGTTGTTGTCCAGTGAAAATGTCCCCTTAATTGTTCAGTGATTTTGTCACCCCCTGCAAATATTTGCTTGCGTGTACTGTCGCCAGGGATGGTTTGCAGCCGGTTTATATTTACTCTGCTGTTGTGGCGAA
>DAOUFT010000004.1:0-22724 GCA_034429855.1 Dehalococcoidia bacterium | reverse complement strand
GCCGGCCCACCACTTCGTTTTTAGAGGCAGCGACCTTTCACATCTCGGTCTATAATATCTCGGAGTTAAGCTGCCGGTGCTATAATTAGCCTGAGGATGAGTTATGGCGGAGGCCCTGCTCTACGATAAGCTGGAAGATCGGCGGGTGCGCTGCAACGTTTGCCTGTGGCATTGCCTGATCGGTCCCGGGAAATCCGGTGTATGCGGAGTCAGGCGGAACGAACAGGGATCCCTGCAACTGCTGAATTACGGCCTTGTATCCTCACTGGCCGCGGATCCCATTGAGAAAAAACCTCTCTTTCATTTCTTCCCGGGAAGCTCCGTGCTCTCATTCGGCACGATCGGTTGTAATTTTCACTGTGTACATTGCCAGAATTGGGAGATCGCCTGCATCGAAGACCCGGGCACGGCTAGACATGGCCTGCGGGAGATAGATCCCGAGGATGCGGTTAAAATGGCCCAGAAAAACGGCTGTGCAGGTTTGGCATGGACCTATAACGAACCCACCATCTGGTTTGAGTACACACTTGATTCAGCCAGGCTGGCACATCAGAAGGGCCTCTATACGGTATATGTAACCAATGGCTATATGACTCCGGAGGCCCTGGATATGCTTGGACCTTATCTCGATGCCTGGCGCGTCGATATCAAGGGCTTCTCCGACCGGCTGTATAAAGACCTCGCTAGGATCAGGCACTGGAGAAAGATACTGGAGATGGCCCAGAGGGCCAGGCATAAATGGGATATGCACGTTGAGGTTGTGACCAACGTCATACCGTCCATGAACGATGACGCGAAACAGCTCTCGGATATTGCTGGCTGGATCAGGGAGGCGCTGGGCGAGCTCACGCCCTGGCACGTCACACGCTTCCATCCCCACCGAAAGCTATCGCACCTTCCACCGACCGGGGTGGCGGCGCTGGAGAAAGCGTACGATATAGGTCGGGCGGCGGGCCTGCGCTTTGTCTATCTGGGCAACGTTCCGGGACATGCTTATGAGAATACAATTTGCTATCAATGCGGCACGCTGGCAATCGAGCGCAGAGGATACTCAGTCAAATTGAAAGCGGTTAAAGGAGGCAGCTGCGCTGTATGCGGTGCCGACCTGAATATCCGGAACGAGATAAGGGGGTGAAAAAATGACGAGACAGGCTGCCGTAGCCGGCCAATTCTATCCGGGCCGGCCTGGCGAACTGAGGGAAATGATCAGCAAAATGGTCGATCCAAATGCTGAGAGGAAAGAGGTCATCGGCGTAGTATCCCCTCATGCGGGCTTCGTGTACTCCGGGCCCGTGGCGGGCGCCGTTTTCTCTCGTATAATATTTACCAACACCTTCATCATCATCGGGCCTAACCATCGCGGGCTGGGCAAACCGCTGAGCATAACAATCGATGGAACCTGGAGTACGCCGTTGGGCGAGGTCCGCATTGACTCTGGCCTGGCCGGGGCCATCCTGGCCGCCTCAAGCGAACTTGAGGAGGATACGCTTGCCCACCGCTACGAGCATTCCTTGGAGGTGCAGATACCGTTCCTTCAGTATTTCAAGCCGGATGTAAAGATAGTGCCCATCGTGCTGGCCCAGGCCGCGATTCAGGTCTACCGCAATATTGGGCACTCTATCGCTGCAACACTTAAATCCAGGAAGGAGGCGGCGGTGATCGTGGCCAGCAGCGATATGACACATTACGAAAAGCATGAAAGCGCAGAAGCCAAGGATAAGAAGGCGATTGAAGCTATTTTAAGTTTGGATGCGGGCGAGCTGGTCAGGCGCATCGGCCAGTATGACATCAGCATGTGCGGCTATGCGCCGGTCGTCAGCCTGATTGAGGCGGCGCTCGAGATGGGCGCCGGCAGGGCTGAGCTGGTGAAATACCAGACCAGCGGAGATACTTCGGGGGACTACAGCAGCGTGGTGGGATACGCGGGGATTATAATAGGCAACTAAGAGGTACGAAATGAAGCAAGAGATGCATCCTCTGGCCAGGCTGGCCAAAAAGGCCGTCGAGGGATATATCGGAAACCGCCGGGTGGTGAAGGCTGATGAGATGACTCCTGAAATGCAGGAGAAGGCCGGTGTCTTCGTTTCACTTAAAAAGCGAGGACAGCTGCGCGGATGCATCGGCACCTTCGAGCCGACCCAGCCCAACGTGGCGCAGGAGATAATCCAAAACGCCATCTCGTCGGCGACCGGTGATCCGCGCTTCAGCCCGGTCAGGCCGGATGAGTTGGGCGAGCTTGAGTACAGCGTTGATGTGCTCACATCGCCTGAGCCTGTGGACGATAAATCGGAGCTGGATCCGAAGAAGTATGGTGTAATAGTAGCAGCCGGGCACCGCCGCGGGCTACTGCTGCCCGACCTCGAGGGTGTGGATAGCGTGGACATGCAGATAGACATCTGCCGCCAGAAAGCCGGGATATCGAGGGCGGAGCCGGTCAAACTCTACCGTTTCCAGGTCAGGCGCTACAGATAACAAAACGGTTGCCATAGCAGCATCTATCTGTTATGGTATATAGCAGAAGTATGAAGCTAGTAGTAATCGGTATCGGGGATTGCGGCTGTAATATAGCTGCGGAATTCGTAAGGCTGGGCCAGCGCGCCAGGGCGGAGACCGGTGTGGATGTGATTATCAGGTCGTATGCCATCAATGACGATGCGACTGGACTGGCAACGTTGCGCAAGGTCGGAGACAAACTGCTCACTATTCAAATGCCGGCCGCAGCCGCTCCGGGCAGGGAAACCGAGGTGGGGGCGGAGCTGATGCGCGCCAACGGCGACCGCATTATTGCTACCATGCGCGCAGGAGAGTTTTTCGAGACCGACGCCTTTATGCTGGTGGCCGCCAGCGCAGGCTGCGTCGGCTCGGGCGGTATTTCGATTCTGGCCCGCAAGCTGAAGGAGCGCTATGTTAACAAGCCAGTCTACGCACTGGTCGTGCTGCCCTCAACTGCCGAGGGAAATGTTCCTTCCAACGTATACAATACAGCGCTCTGCCTCAAGTCCATTGATAAGGCGGCTGATGCGGTTTTCCTATTCGACAACGAGAAGGTCATGTCCGAGGCCAGCGTGAAATCGGCCGCAGGCAATGATGCGCTTAACCGGGAGATCGTATCGCCCTTCTACGACCTATTGCGTGCCAGTGAGAAGGTCGACCCCAAATTCCTGGGAACCAGCAACATCGGCATCGGTGATATCATCCAGTCGCTTAACGGTTGGAGCGCCATCGGATACGGCAGGGCGCAGATATCGGCGGCAGGGCTGGCGCTCTTCAGGCGGGGGGATCACTTCGAGAGTAAGGGCGAGGAGACAATCAAAGCCATGGAGGCTTTAAGCTCCGCACTCAGCCACTTCTCCATACAGTGCAGGCTGGAGGATGCCCGCAAGGCGTTGTATCTGCTGTGCGTGCCGGGTAAAAACGCCAATATCAATATGACGCGGTCGGTGGGCAACCGCATGCGTGAGTTGACCAACAACGGAGAGGTGCGCGGCGGCGACTTTTACGGCGTAAAGGACCATGCGGCGGTGACTTTAATAGCCTCGCGTATCACGTACCTCGATAAGGTTAAGGATTATTACGAGAGGGCCTCGGCGCAGATCGAGGAACTCAAAAAGAAAGAGACGCAGGAATCATGACCCTTTTCGACCTCGGCTCGCCCGGCCTGAAGGGCGATAAAGGCGCCGGGCCGGAGCCGGGTCCGCCGTCCAACGAATCAATGCCGCTGGCTGCTCGCATGCGGCCCCGTAATTTCAGCGAATACGTAGGGCAACAGCACATCATCGGCGAAGGCAAGGTGTTGCGCCGCGCTATAGAGTTGGACCAGCTACCCTCCATCATACTGTGGGGACCTCCGGGCAGCGGCAAGACCACGCTGGCCCAGGTGATTGCCAATGTTTCCAGCTCATACTTCGTCCCCATGAGCGCGGTGACCGCGGGCGTTGCCGACCTGCGGAGGGTCATAGACGAGGCCAGGCGCCGGCGCAGGCAGTCCGGACAGCGGACGATACTCTTCATCGACGAGATTCACCGCTTCAACAAGGGCCAGCAGGATGCCGTCCTGCCCTATGTGGAGAACGGCGAGGTGACCTTTATCGGCGCCACCACCGAGAACCCGTCGTTTGAAGTCATATCGGCACTGCTCTCGCGCTGTCGAGTATATACTCTCAACGCTTTATCCGATGAGGAGATCGATACCATTGTGGGAAGGGCCCTTGCGGACGGTAAAAACGGGCTGGCCGGGCTCAATATAAAGCTGGCCGATGATGCCCGCCGGACGCTTGTTTCCATGGCCAACGGCGATGCGCGTGTGGCGCTCAATGCCCTTGAGATGGCGGGACAGGCGGTCAAGCCCGGCGCTGACGGGCAGCGCAGAGTGGAGCTCAAGGATATCGAGGAGTCCCTGCAGAAGCGGGCGCTGCTCTATGACAAGGCCGGCGAGCAGCACTACGACCTGATATCGGCGCTGCACAAGACGCTGCGAGGCTCGGACCCCGATGCGGCTTTATACTGGCTGGGACGCATGCTGGAAGCGGGGGAAGACCCCCTTTATATCGCGCGGCGGCTGATACGCTTCGCCTCGGAGGATGTGGGTATGGCCGATCCTCAGGCGCTGGTTGTTTGCGTGGCGGCGCAGCAGGCCGTTCACTTCATCGGCCTGCCTGAAGGCAACCTGGCTTTGGCGCAGGCCGTTGTCTATCTGGCCACCGCGCCCAAGAGCAATTCACTCTATACAGCCTACGGGCGGGTGCAGAAGGACGTCGAGACCACACGCAATGATCCCGTGCCGCTGCACCTGCGCAATGCCCCCACCGGCCTGATGAAGAACCTGGGATACGGCAAGGGCTACAAGTATGCCCACGATTATGAGGGACATTTCGTGGAGCAGCAGAATCTCCCGGATTCAATAAAAGGAAAACGATTTTATTTCCCCACTGAGCAAGGATTCGAAAAGACTGTTCTGGCTAGGCTTAAGATATGGTGGGGAGCGAGAATGGAGAAAAAGGAATGAGCCCGCAGCAGATCATCTTTCCCTGCGGTGAGATCAAGCTCGAGGGTCTTTTATACGGAATTGAGTCCGGTGAGTCGTCTCCGGCGGTCGTTGTTTGTCATCCTCATCCACTGTACGGCGGTACGATGCACAACAACGTTACTTGTGCCATAGCCGATGCCCTGGTGAAAGCGGGAATGGCTGTCATGCTGTTTAATTTCAGGGGCGTAGGCAGGAGCCAGGGCAGCTACGGCGGGGGCCTCGATGAGCAGCAAGATGTAAAGGCTGCTTTGGACTGGCTGACCTCAGTAAAGGGTGTGGATGGAAAGAGGCTTGGCTTGGCCGGCTACTCGTTCGGCGCCGGCGTGGCCTTTCCGGTCGGTTGCGCCGATGCCCGTGTGAAGGCTCAGGCGCTGGTATCACCTTATTTTGAAAGCTCTCCTCTTTTATTGCTCAAAGGCTGTATGAAGCCTAAACTCATACTGGGAGGCAGCCAGGATGACATGGTGCCTCCCGGTGAAGTGGAAAGATATGGGAAGGAGGCGGTGGAGCCTAAAAAGTGCGAGATTATCAAAGGTCCGGACCACTTCTGGGGAGGTTATGAGGATCTGATTTCGGCAAAGATCGCAGCCTTTTTTAAAGAAACATTGTAGGGGCGGGTTTTCAAACCCGCCCGTAACGGGCGCACCTGAAGGTACGTCCCTGTAAATCGTCCTTACTGTAGGGGCGGATTTTCAAACCCGCCCGTAACGGGCGCACCTGAAGGTACGTCCCTGTAAATCGTCCTTACTGTAGGGGCGGGTTTTCAAACCCGCCCGTAACGGGCGCCCCTGAAAGTATGCCCCTACGGGACTTCCTACTGGATATAGCCTTTGCTCTGCATGTATCTCAGGCTGGCGCGGGCATCTTCAATCTGTAACTGGTCTGTGGAAAGCTCGATTACCTTCTCCAGATCGGCTGCCAGTAATGCATAGTAGCCGGGGTTTTTGGTCTGTTGAGCCAGTATGTCATAGGCCGCGGCGCGGTTGATGTAGTTTTCCGGGATGGTGGGATCGATTTCAATCGCCTTGTTAATGGCCGTCAGGCCGTTTTCGATATCGGCGTTGGTTACGAGTATTTCGCCCAGCGTACCGTATTTAAGGGCTGATCCGGGGTCGAGTTCAACCGCTTTTTGGGCGTCCTCTACAGCATCATTGAGCAGCTGTTTTCCGCGTTTGGAGATCGCTCTTTCCAGATACATGCTTGAGATATCCACATGAAATGGGTCGCCGCTTATTACCGGTATATTGGAGCTGGATGCCAGCACCAGGGCGCGGTCTAGGTCGTCTATGGCTCTGTCATAGTCCTGGTTGGCATTGTTCAAGTGTCCCCGGTACAGGTAGGCCATGGGGTCGCTGTCATCCAGCTCCACAGCCTTGTTCAAATCCGCTATAGCGTGCTGGGGATCTTTGAGAACGATGTAGACGAGGCCGCGCATCTTGTAGGCGTCTGCCATATCCGGGTCCAGTTCGATGGCCATGTTGAAATCGTTTATGGCCTGAGTGAAATTGGTGTCGTATACATTCACCTTGCCGCGATAATTATAGGCGGGGGCCAAGTTATGGTTTATAGCCAACGCAGCGTTAATATCGGTTAGAGCGTTCTTCATATCGCCCCTGGCATAGTAGGCTACGCCACGGTTATAGTAGGCATCGTACAGCTTCGGGTTGAGCTCGATCGCTTTGGTAGCGGCCTCGATGGCCTTGTCCCACTGGTGGTTCTGCACGTACAACCAGCTGAGATTAGTGAAGGCCATTACTGCCTTTGGATCGAGAGTAACGGTCTTATCCAGGTCGGCGATAGCCTCCGCGTATTTTTCTTTGGCCAGATAGGCAAAGGCACGGTTCTGGTAGTTGTCCGGCCTGCTGGGATCGAGCTGTATGGCCTTGGTCAGGTCGGCGATGGCCAGGTCCCACTCCGCCCTGGCGTTATAGACCGCGCCGCGGTGTGTATAAGCTGCCACCAGATTGGGATTGCTTTCAATGGCCTTGGTATATTCGGCGATGGCCTCCACAAACTGGCCCCGGTCGTAATAAGTATCCCCCTGTTGGAGGTATTCAGCGCTGGAGTCTCCACACGACGAAAGCACCAGCGAGGCTGCGATAATCACCGCCATCAGGCTTCCAATTCTACTCATAGGGTAGCCACCCTCCAGTTAATTAAACTCAGTAGTGGCGCGCTGTGATAGGGCGCCCTCCGGGGCAGACACAAATAATTTATATAGCATAGCAAATTATTGCTTCAAAGGGGAAAAACGAATGGGCCAATTATGAGACCGTCAACTTGCCCGAAGCTACAAGATCGTCTATCTGCCGCCGCAGCTGCTCCAGCGTTCCTGAATTATCCAGGCTGTAGTCTGCCAGGGCCTCCGCTTTGCTGATCTCAAACTCTTTCTCCTCGTTCCTATCCTGCATGAGGAAGGCCTCGTAAGTAAGAGGGTCACGCTGCTCGCCGCGCAGCCTGACGCGCTGGAAGCGTACAGCGGGGTTATTGATATCCACCCTGACCAGTATAAAATCGTCGCCGAACATCTCCTTCATGACGGCCACGTCTTTGGGCGACCTGATGCCGCTGATGCCGGCCACCTTCCAGCCTTTCTGTATAATCTGCTGTGCCGCCATGCGCACGAAACAACCTCTGCCCATCTCTTTAAAGCAACGTTTCGAAATAGCCTCAAGGTTCTCGCGTGTACCCTCCAAACCCTCTTCCTCTGCTATCTGCCGCACGATATCTCCGGTGGAGATATATGGCACGCCGTATTTATCGCGCAAATGCTTGAGCAGCTCGTCCTTACCCGAGCCGATGTCGCCGACAACGCCGATTACCTTCATTTGACGATTATATTAACATTTTGTGTCCATTAATGCCTGCTATTTTGGAATTTTACTCTGAAAAAATAGTAGAATAACCGGACTGTCAAACGGAAGGAGGCGAGCTTTGGACGTTATCGATGCCATTAAAAACCGCAGGAGTATACGCGGATTCAAAAAAGACCCTGTGCCCAAAGAGATACTGCACAAGGTGCTGGAGGCTGCAGTGCGCGCACCCTCCGGCATGAACACCCAGCCCTGGGAGTTCATAGTAGCCTCCGGCAAGGTGCTGGACGAGATACGCGAGGAATGTGGCAGGCTGTTTGACCAGCACACCATCCCCACCAACGATATGCTGCGCAACCCTTACGAGGGAGTATACCGCCAGCGCCAGGTCGACCTGGCCATCGAGATATTCAAGATCGTAGGTATCAAACGTGAGGATAAGGAGGCCCGTCACAAGTGGATGCTGCGCGGGATGCGTTTTTTCGAGTCTCCCTGCCAGATCGTGATCTGCGCCGATAAGGAGATGCATTATCACCTGGATATGCTTGGTATTGGGGCTCTCTGCCAGACGATTGCGCTGGCTGCCATGGGGTACGGCCTGGCTACCTGCATCGCCGACCAGGGCATTTTATACGATCAGGTCTGGCGCAAATACGCTAAAATCCCCGATAGCAAGAGACTGGTGGCCGGCATCACCATCGGCTATGAGGACCCCGATTTCCCCGTTAATGCCATGGTCACGCCGCGCGAGCCGGTGGACAAGATAACCACCTGGCTGGGATTCTGATCTGCTGTAAACAAACTGGGAGGTTGAATTATGGGAGATGCAAGGAATCTGCCGGAGATTGGTCAGCAACAGGTTAAAGATGCCTATGCCTTCACCGACGAGGTGGTGGAAGGATACCCCAAACGGCTGACCGGCACGGAGCCCTGCCACAGGGCCGGTCAAAGGATCAAAGAGGAGTTCGAGAAGTTTTGCGATCCAGGCTCGGTCAAGATCGAGGAGATCACCACCCACCCTCTCAGCTTCCTTAAATATATCCCCGGCATGGTCGTGCTCTATTTCGCCAGCGTGGTGCTGCTTTACCTCGTCCCCGCATTGGCATGGGTATCGTTCGCCATATTGGCCCTGTGCATTTTCGTGTTTTACGGGCAGTTTCTTGTCTACTGGCACCTTTTAGACCCGCTTTTCCCCAAAGCCAGAGGATACAACGTCTACGGCTCCATCGAGCCTTCGGGAGAGGTCAAACAGCAGGTCATCATATCGGCCCATCACGATGCAGCGTACGTCTTTCAGATACTGGACCGGCTGCCCAAGCTATATTCGCCGCTGCTGGCCGGCGGTGTGCTGCTGCTGGTAATTGGGCTGCTTGTGACGCTGGCGGCCGGTATACTTCTATGCTTTAGTATCACTCTTCCGCAATGGGTGGCGCTGGTGTTGATCATACTGGGCGTTTTCGAGCTGCCCTTCCTGTTCTTCACCACGGGCCAGGTTGCCCCCGGTGCGGGAGACAACATGATAGCCGTGTCTATAGCAGCCGTCATCGGGCGTCTTTTCGGTGATGCCAAAAAGACGGGCGATAATCCACTTAAGCATACGCGCCTGATTATACTGTCGTTCGATGCCGAGGAGTGCGGCCTGCGCGGCGCCCGCGCCTGGATCAAACGCCATCTGGAAGAGCTGAAGAAGACCAAGACGTATGCACTCAATATGGATACTATATACAAGCTCAAAACCCTTAACTTCTTCGACGCGGACCTGAACTCGACTGTCCCCCTTTCCAGGGAGATGGCGCAGCAATGTGTGGATATCGCCGCGGACCTGGGCTACAGCGCCTTCATCTCACGTATGTCACCCGGCGGTGGCAGCACCGACGCGGCGGCCTTCGGCGAGGTCGGCATCGAGGCTACTAATTTGTGCGCCATGAGCTTCATGGTCAAGGACTACGACCAGAACTGGGTGTACCACACGCATAACGACTTCAGCAAATATATCGAGCCTGAAGCTGTTGAGGCCTCGCTCAAGGTGGTGCGTGAGTACATTTTAAGAAAAGATGCCGCCATGTAGGCTCCTGCATTCCACAAACCATGAAAAACTGCTCAAAGGGTGATTACTTGCCGTCCGAGAATATCAAGCACCTGCTTTATCCTGAATCGGTAGCTGTGGCGGGCGCCTCTACCAGCCCCGACAAATTCGGATACCGCATACTCTTCAATATCATCAACAACGGCTATGAGGGCCGCGTCTATCCCATTAATCCGCGCGAGCGCAACGTGCTGGGCTTGGAGTGTTTCCCCTCTGTCATGGATATAGAGGGGAAGGTCGATCTGGCCGTCGTTACGGTGCCCACGGCCGGCGTCAAGCAGGTCCTGTATGACTGTATACAGAAAGGCGTGAAAGCGGTCATAGTAATAACCTCAGGCTTCTCCGAGGTCGGTGGACAGGGGACGGCGATGGAATCCGAGATTGCCCAAATGGCCTGTGAGGCAAGCCTGGCGCTGGCCGGGCCTAACTGTGTGGGCCTGATCAGCACCCCCGTACATCTATATAGCCACATGATGCCCTTCTATCCGTCTGCCGGCACTATCGCCATAGTCGCGCAGAGCGGCAGTGTGGCAGACATGATCGCCAGCCGGATCAAGGACCAGGGAATGGGCGTAAGCCATCTCATAAGCGCCGGCAACGAGGCTGTGCTGCACATCGGCGACTATCTCGATTACCTGGCCGACGACGAACGCGTTTCGGTTGTCGCGGCCTATATTGAGGGCATCAGGGATGGGTGCCGCTTTCTGCAGGCGGCTAAAAAAGTTACTTCACGCAAGCCGTTGATTGTTTTGAAGTCGGGGGGCACGGCCGCCGGGGCCAGGGCAGCGCTCTCCCATACTGCCGCGCTGGCGGGCGATGACCGGATTATCGGCAGCCTGATCCGCCAGTCCGGCGCCATCAGGGTGGATGACCTGGAGCAACTGGTGGATGCCGCTTTGGCTTTCAACGGGCAGCCTTTGCCGCGCGGCAACCGCGTGGGCATCATAGCGCCCGGCGGCGGCTTCGGTGTTATGACTGCTGATTCCTGCGCACGGCATGGCCTGGAGGTGGCGGCGCTCGACCGTAAAACGTTGGATAAACTGGACTCCCTGCTGCCGCCGACCTGGTCGCATGGCAATCCCGTGGATACGGTAGCAGGCGTCAGGGGAGAGGCGATCGAGATGATCCAGGCTCTGCTGGACAGCCCCGCTATCGACGGCCTGATCGTGCTCAGCGTGGTCGGCGGCCTGCAATCGATCTGGAAATATATCGAGGTGGCCGACGGAAGAATAGTCACGGACGGCCTCACGCAGGGGGCCGTGGACTACTTTGATACTTATTATCGCCGGATCATGGAGCTCAAAGAGCGCTCCGGCAAGCCGGTAGTTGTGACCTTCAGCCTCCCTTTGGAAGCCGAGGCAATTATGCAGGAAGCGGCCCGGCTGACCCGCGAAACGGGCACCACCTGCTATACATCTTTCACGCAGGCCGTCAGGGCGTATTCGGCGCTGAGCGATTATGCGGCGTATTTAAGGAAGATCGATGCGGTCGAAGGACGGGTTTAATAACCCGCCCCGATATATGTAACGTATGGGCGCACCTTTAGCTGCGCCTGCGTTCAGGAAATCAGCCAAGCTATATAGAAATACCTCCGTCGACGGCAAGCACCTGTCCCGTTATATAGCCGGCGGCATCGGATACAAGGAAAACTGCCGCCCCTGCCATTTCGTCGGGCTCGGCGGTGCGGCCCAGCGGCGTCATGCTGGATGCCGTCTTAAGTAATTCAGGATCGTTCCACCAGAATTCGGCGAAGCGTGTTCTGGTAATGCCTGGTGCGATAGCATTGACTCTTATTTTGTATACAGCCCATTCCTTGGCCATGACCTTGGTGGCATGAATAACACCCGCTTTACTGATGCCGTAAACGGACAAAATGCTCGGTCTCATACCCTCAACAGAAGCTATATTCAGAATTGAGCCGCCGGATTGCCCTTTCATAATCTTGGCCACTCCCTGGCTGAGAAAGAAAAGACCTTTGAGGTTCAGGTTCATGATCGCATCCCAGGCACGTTCCGTGTAATCGATTGCAGGGTCTACGGTAGGATTTGTAGCAGCATTGTTGACAAGGATATCTATGCGGCCGAATTTTTGCATGACGGTGTCTATCAGGCGAGAAATATCCTCCATTCTGCCCAGGTGCGCTGCAACTGATATGCATTCGGCGCCCCGACCGGTAATCTCGGCCTGGACCTCATCCAGGTCTACCTGCTTTCTGCTCGTTATGGCCACCTTGGCGCCGGCGGATGACAATCCCAGAGCAATGGCGCGACCTATGCCTCGGCTGCCTCCTGTTACCAGGGCTACCTTATCTTTGAGCATGAACTGATCCACATTGAAACTCATATCCGGCCTCCAATTTCAATCCTTGGTCTGTTTAAAGATACTCCTCCACTTTCCATAGAGCCTGCCTTATATTTGTCGGCTTGGGAATCCAGTAGCGCTTGTTGTCATAATCCCAATAGTTCACATAGCGTTTGAAAAACAGGTCGGGATCGACGCAGCCTTCCGGCGCAAACACACCAGGCTGTCTAATCTCGTCGTTAATAAGCATATTTGCCGCCAGCGCGACGGAAATACCCGTAACTCCGATCATATCTCCGCGCGGCGCGCCGCGCGGACCATATGTGTATCTGACTTTTTTGCCTTTTTTAAGTCCTGAGACGCTGACTATGATGCCCCACTTAAGCGGACCGAGGTGTTCGGCATGATCCGGCCGCTGCTGCAGTCTTTTCAATATCTCTTCGGGAAACATTTCAACAGCCTTCTCCAGGCTGATTTCGCTGTCTCTAACTTTTTGGCCCAGGAACAAAGCGGTATCGAATTCCTCGGGCTCCATGCCGCACAGGTTGCAGGCTCCCCTGATGCCCTTGATGAAGCGCGGCAGTGTCACAGGTTCGGGGTGGCCAATATACTTGAAGAAGGCCTTCCCGTTAGGAAACGCCACATCCTCGCCTTCCTGCAGGGGAATAACCTCGACGAATTTTCCGTTTTTAAATATTGGTATTTTCCAGCTTGCGCAGTAGATTAGGTGGCCTATGGCGGCGTCACCCGCCTCCGCTTTAACCAGATCAATGAACTCCTTGGTAAATACGCTGCGTGGTCGCCTGATGCCGCCGGCTATGCCCCAGGCAGTTTGTATATAATCCACTTCGTCCAGCTGTTGTGCGGCATAGCGCGCTATTATATTCGAAATGCCCGGGCTGGCGCCCATGCCCTGAATTACAGTCACGCCTGCCTTGCGAGCGTCTTTATCGAATTCGAACACTTCCTGCGTAGGCTTGTAATCATCGTCGATATCAACGTAGTTTTTACCGGCTGCGATAGCCGCCCTTACGATGGGCACCGCATATTTGTAAAAGGGGCCAACGGTATTCATGACTACGTCGGCTTTTTTCATCAGCGCTACCAGAGAATCCGTATCCTGCACATCTATACGAACGACCCGGACCCGCCCGTCTTTAAGCGAAGAGGCAAAATGAGTAGCCTTGTCCAGGTTGTTATCAGCGATGATGATCTGTTCCAGATTCCGGTTTTCCAGCACGGTCTGAACTGCCTTTTGCCCCATATGACCGCTGCCGCCGAGCGCCAGTAACTTTTTCATAAATGACAAACCTCCCATAATAATCTCCTGATATTGGTGATCTATATCAGGCACTATAACGATGGTGTCGCAACGTAATCAGTTGTTTCGACTAAGTGTGTACTAGTTCTCTGAATTTCGCGACACCGGCTCTAAATGAATTTACATTGGCCTCCGTCCATTTTTTAGGTGCAAAGGCTATTATGCAACTCTCCACCGCCTCCATCTTCAGCGGGATGAGGCCAGTGGCAAAGGCGGCGCCGAGCATGACCATGCTCATCGTGATTAAGCCGCCGCCTTTATCGATGGCCACACCTGTGGCGTCGAAAGAATAGATATTGCTGATGCCTATTCGCCTGAAGTAATTCATGATATCTGAACCGGACGGATGCTTCCATTGACCGGAAGTTCGCACTTCAGGCGTTACGATCATGCGGGGCACCTCGCGTTCATTCATCACTATGGTGCATGTTTTGGCGGCATAGCGCATACCTATTCTCAGACATTCAAGTGGTTCGAGCCCGACGAGCAGATCGGCTTCCCCCTCCGGAACAACGTCGGCATGCAGTGCGGCGCCGCCCCATCTAATATGGCTGTGTATTCCTGATAAACGCTGGGTTGAAGGTGGGTAATCCGTAGTCAAAACATTCTTGCCATCCGCCAGCAGGGCTGTTGCCAGCACCCGCGTAATCAGCACATCACCCTGGCCGGTCAGACCTGCAACCATCATATTGAATATGTCACTCATATGATCATCCCTCCTGTACGACGATGCTGTCATAGGGACAGACCTGATTGCATACGCCGCATCCTGCACAGGTATCAGCTTCTATCAGCGGATATTCTTTATTCAGGTCTTTATTCGTCTGCGGAGTTATGCTCACGCAGCCGAATTTGAACAGGCAGATGCCGCAGGTCTTGCAGTTCAGGCAGCGTCTGGCCTCACCGACGGCTAAATCCTCGGTCAAACCGGTTTCCGCCTCGTCGAAAGTATTGACCCTCTCAGTAACCGGCAAAGACGGCATCGATACGCGGGGTCGGTGAATAATGTCTCTTGGTATCCGGTCGGAGCCGGTAACCGGCGCACCGGGGATATCCGATGATTTAAGCAGTTTACCTGTGCGTAGATAGGTGTCGATACTTTCGGCCGCTCTGTGACCCTGCCCGATCGCCTCTACCACTGTAGACGGCCCTGTTACGGCATCACCTCCTGCAAAAACCCCGGGCAAATCGGTAGCCAGGCTGATCGCATCGGCTATAACAGTGCCGCGCCGACTGATCTTGAGTTTGCCGGATAAAGCCGCGATATCAGCGAACTGACCAACGGCAACTATAACGGTGTCTGCAGGCAGAGATGTTTTTCCTCTGGAATCCGTAATAAGTTTCCAGCAGATTTTGCCATCATCATCGATGCTGGTTGATTCAACCCGGTTCAACAGTACACTATCGACACGGCCTCTATCTGCAGTTGTGAACTCCAAAGGAGCTAATCCCGGATGAAAAACGACTCCTTCTTCCATGGCTTTTCGTTTCTCTCCGTCGAAGGCTGGCATGCTGTGAAGATCCTCAAGGCAGGCCAGATGAACCTCGTCAGCACCGCAGCGAACCGCGGTGCGGGCTGTATCCACCGCTACATTTCCGCCTCCTATAACAACCACTTTCCCCTTCAGCTTCACTTTTTTGCCGCGCTTTACATCCTGCAGAAAAGGCAGCGCAGCCATAACTCCTTTAAGCTGTGAGCCGGGAAGTTTCAGGCTGACCGACTTCTGCGCACCGCCTGAGAAATAAACAGCTTTGTATCCACGCTTAAATAGTTCATCCAGTGTAATATCCCCACCGATGGTAACGCCTGTACAGATCTCGACCCCCGCCTGTTTAATCAATTCGATATCGTGTTCCACCGCCTTACGAGGCAACATAAAATCAGGTATTGCGGCGGTGAGCATTCCTCCCGGGAAAGACCTGGACTCAAATACGGTTACGGCGTAGCCTTTTCTGACCAGATCGTAGGCGGCGGTAAGCCCTGAAGGGCCGGAACCTACGATTGCGATGCTCTCCGATTTTGTTCTTTCAGCGGGATGTGACTTTACATCCCCGTATTTGAGTTCGTAATCTGAGACAAATCGTTTAAGCGCCATGATGGATATGGGCTCATCGATTTTGCCTCTTTTACATGCCATTTCGCAGGGATGGTTGCAGACTCGGCCACACACGCTGGGGAAGGCATTCTTATCTCTGATTACTTCTATTGCACGCCGGAAATCCCGGTCCGCTATAGCTCTGATATACCCCTCGACATCTATTCCTGCCGGACAAGCCGCTTCGCAGGGAGATTTCTCAACCGTTTTAGCCAGGCATCTCGATTCGTCCACGCGGGACTGCGGGCCCAGGACGCGCACTCCCCTGATGGTCTTGCCTATCTGGCGTATCACGATCTGTGTGCAGGTTCGCCTCAATATGACAACGCGTACGCCCTTCATCTGCAATACTCTGGAGAAGATTTCACGCGATTGCGCCTGATTGAAGGGATCAGCCACCTCCAGATGATCAACCTGGAAGGCCTTCAGGATATCAACGATATCCATGATTTTGGGCGGTTCATATGCGGCAGTCAGGCCGAATGCGCCGGGATGAGGCTGATGACCGGTCTGTCCGACCGACCGGTTGTCAAGGATTACTACTAAAAGATTACTCTTGTTATATACAGCGTTGACTACATTGACCATGCCGTGATGGAAAAAGCCCCCATCCCCCATCAAAGCAACCACCACCTGGTCTATTCCGCTCATGGCGAGGCCGTGCGCGCCGCCCACGCTGCCGCCCAGCGGCAGCACGACGTTTTCAAGTTTGAGAGGCGGTTGCATAACCAGGTCGAAGCAGCCGTCACCACCAAAGCCCAGGATATTGACATTAATCTCCTCTGCCGCCCTTTTCAAGGCATACAATCCCGCATATTCCGGGCAGCCGGGGCACATCTTGGATAGCTCCGTCGGGTCCCCGAATTTTATCTCATCACGCAGTATCTTCTTGCCTTCATCTACACGGCTTCTGCTTCCTCTCGGCCGATATTTCTTTCCGGTCAGCTTTTCTAGAGCTTCGCCGATATGGTTGCGCTCAATCTCGCCAAGCGTGGGCAGATGCTGCGTCAGCTTGCCGAATACGGCGGCATGCGACGGCAGCCCGGCAGCGATAGACCGTACTCCTTCTTCTATTATAGGTTCGATCTCCTCAACGACCAGCACCTGAGCGGTACTCTCGAGCATCGTTGTGACCAATTGATGCGGCAGAGGATTGGTTATGGCCAGCTTGAGAACCGAAACTTGGTCTGCCAGGTTCATGACATCCAGCGCTTCAAGCACCAGAGTGTGGCAGCCCGCAGTGATTATGCCGGTTTTTGCGTTCTTTTTAAGCTTCATCTGATGAAGCGGTGAAGCTTCAGTCACTTCGTCCCTGAAACGCAGATTAGGGAGTCGCCCTACTTCATTGATAACTTCCTTTGGGGCTTCATTATGAAGACGTAAACTCGTGGAAAACCAGACGGGATAGGGAGCTACTCTCAGGACGTCGTGGTCTTTTTTTCGAGGGATTTTATAACCTTTATGAAACCGTGCAACATCGTAGGTGTCACATTCCGCCTTGCGTTCGCGGACGGAGTGTTGTATCGGGCCGAGGACGACGGGCTCGCGGCCCCAGCCGGTCCTGTCTCTGACCCTGACGAATATGGTCATACGCAGGATTTCGGAGAGATCATAGGCGGCTACAATCCAGTCCTTGACCTCCTGCATGGTGGCCGGCTCCAGTACGGGACAGAGAGCGTATTTGGGAATATATCTGCTATCCTGCGTGTTTCCCGTTGTCTCGGCATTGGGATCGTCATTGAATACTACAACTGCACCGCTGATTCCCATATGGGTTGTGGTCAAGAGAGGATCCGCGATGAAATTCATGCCGGTGTTCTTGAAGACCGACATGGCCCTAACGTTGCCCAGCGTGGCGCCGATCATGGTCTCGAAGGCGCTTTTCTCGTTGGCCGACCATTCGATATGCATGGAAGGAAAGATGGGCTTGGGCCAGGCCAGGCTGTCCAGGACGTAATTAACCGGCGAGCCCGGATACGAGGTTATCACACGAACACCCGCTTCGATGGCAGCCCGCGCGATCGCCTCGTTGCAGTTCATCAGCACAAGTTCGCCGATCTTGTCCCTGCCCAGGTTTTCACTGGAATATTTCATGAAGGTTCTCGTGGCGTATTTTTCATCCTGTGCCTTCATGCCGGTAATCTCAGACATCGCTTGCCTCCTTATTCCTGTGTTCCGGAGCTGAAAAAGATATATCTCACCGCTTTAGTTTGTACCCGGCTTTTTCTCTGTCCCAAGTTTTATCTGAAATCGTCTTCAGTTCATTTTTCTTGACTCTGCCCAGTTCGGACCTGGGGAAATCCTCGACAAATTCAATGAATCGAGGCACCATGAAGTAGGCCATCTTGGGCTGACAGAAGTCCAGCAGTTCCTCGGGCTTCAGTGTCTCGCCCGCATTCAGCCGGATAATCACTTTAACTTCATCCTCTCCCAATTCCGAGGGAACCGGCACCGCAACCGTTTCGGCGATCTTAGGGTGGCTTCCGATTATTTGCTCCAGCTCCTGGGATGAGATATTTTCGCCGCGCCTGCGGATGGCGTCCTTTTTCCTGTCGACAAAGTGAATATAGCCTTCAGCATCGATCAGGCCGAAATCGCCCGTATGGAACCACAGGTTTCTCCATGTATTCACTGTCGCCTCCGGCTGCTTGTAGTAGCCGGCCATCATGATAAAGGGCAGTTTCGGCCTGCATACTATCTCTCCCACCGATCCGTGCGGCAATTCGTTATCATAATCATCAAATATCTTGATCTCAAGCTCCTCAATTCCCTTGCCCAGGGTCCCCGGCTTCCTGTCATCCCAGGCCTGGATGCTAACAGGCTCGATTTCAGTCAGGCCGTAATCGTCCTGTAATATGATGTTGAAGCGCTTCTCAAAGGCTTCCTGAATATCCTTTGGCACCCATGCACAGATCATGTTTTTAACCTGGTGATTCCTGTCATCGGGCGATTCCGGCATTAGCATTAACAGCTGAAGTATCTGCCCGAAACCACCGGTAGCCGTGATTTTGAATCGTCTTAAATCGTCCCACCATTTGCGAAGGCTGAAAGTCTCCACCATATACATCGTGGAATCGCTCAGCAGGGTGCTCATAGTGGCGTTGCCCATCCCTGAGAAATGGTACATGGGGAACCAGTTGTAGAAGTTCCCACCCTCAGAGCCGTGAGTCACCTCGATCATCTTTTCACCGGCGAAGACGTATTGATTGTGCGGCTGCATGATCGCCTTGGAAGCTCCCGTCGTGCCAGAAGTGAATTGCATACAAAAGATATCACTGTAATGGATTTCGACCTTGGGGGCAGTATCAGGAGATTTTAGCATCTGCGCCCATGCGATCGTATCGAACCGGAAATGCGGCGCAGTATCGCTGTCAGGACAGATAATCAGCTTTTCCAGGTTCTTCAGTTCGTCTTCAATAGCCTTGACATTGTCAACATACTTCCGGTGAACCACCAGGGCTCTGGCATCGGAATTATTGATCATGTAGGCGAGGATATTGCCCTTCTGATGGTAGTTGATTGAAACCATGGTGATGCCCGATTTGGCAAGGCCGAACATAGTATAAAGAAACTCAAGGCAGTTAGGCATCAGTACGCAGACCTTATCCCCTTTCTTCAGTCCCAATTTCAAAAAACTGTTGCCCACGCTGTTAGCTATCCGATCCAGCCCCCTGTAAGTAACCATATCATCTTCAAAGAAGCAGAAGGGCTTATCGCCGTTCTTTTCAGCCTTGAGTTCCAGTACACGTCCGACTGTCCTATCTTTATTCTGATATTTATCCATTGTTCAACCTCCTTGACCCATGTTCATAATATTTCGCTTTGTCAGCCGAGCTTTGCAGTATTTACAACCTGTCTTTTTCTGGTCTCAACTTCATAAATGGGAGCATTCAATTCCTTGAGGAATGTAGCTGGTACGAAAGCGCCTTCCGGCGCCAGCACTCCATGTTTGCTCACCTTGCCGCGTGCCAGCAGTAGAGCCGCTACGGCTGCTGGAGTGGCAGTGCCGGTGCGAACCGAGTCCGTCATTAAATCGTAGGCATACATGGTCGGATCCCCATCTTTCTGTCCCTTTACCACGACCTTGGTGGCACCGGCACAGCCCGCATACTTGGCCATCTCCTCGTTGTACAGGTCCAGAAAAAACTGTGGGGCAAAGCGAGGCAGGGCACGTAAAAGCCTTACTGACAGCTCTCTGACCGGTATTGAATATCCTTCAGGAAGATTAAAGATCTCCGCGCTGCCGAATCCCAACTCGGACAGCATTTTATATACATCAAGCATGCGAGATGGGAAGACTGCACCCTTGATGGTTACATCTTTAATGCCCTTGATGAAGCGGGGTAGACTTACCGGCTCGGCGTGTCCTGTATAGCAGACCTCCAGCTTTCCCAAGGGAGGCATAAACTCGACCATTTCTGGCTCCGACAGCCCCTTAACGTTGACCCACTCGCCGTTGATGTACATGGGGACTTCCCCCGAGGTGATATGAAACCAGTGTATCATTGCGGCAGGTCCAGCAGGATCAGTGGCGCTCTCAGCCCAGTAAAGCCTGATCTCATCCACTTTATCGAGCTTGTCGGCCCCATACCTGGCCATAATATTGGTCACGCCCGGGCTGGCGCCGCATCCAACGATAACGGTCACGCCAGCTTTTTGTGCGGCGGAATCCATTTTCAACGAGTTCAGTGTGGCATCAAAATCGTCATTGATATCGACCATGTTAACGCGGGCGCTGATGCTGGCATCAATTATTTTGGTTGCGTACTTGTAATAAGGCCCGACCGCACTGACTACAGCATTAACCTTTTTCATTTCACTTATCAGGCCGGCAGAGTCGTCAACATTTACTACTGCCGTATCTACTCTTGATCCCAGACGCTGGGATAGTTTGGCCAGTTTGTCGGCTGCGGTATCGGCTACGGTTATTTTTATGTCGCTACGGGAGATCAATTGATTCACGATCTCCTCGCCCATATGTCCTGCCCCGCCCAGCACCAGAATACGCATTTGTCTACCTCCCCTTAATTATTTTTGGAATCGGGAATCTTAGAATCACCGGTCTTAATGGCATAAGGCCAGTTATGCTTGGGCTGAAACTCCTTTGAGTATAATATCCGTTATCAGTTCGGTGTACTCCTTCAACGAGTACTTGTGACGGTAATACCAGCGCCTGAGGCACCATGCGTCACAGAGCACGATGATGGATTGTGCCTGGACATCAAGATCCTTGATTTTGAAATCTCCCGAGCGAACGCCCCAGGTAAGGATCGACTTGAGCATATCCGCCAATTGAATTTCCTGCGACAACAATCTGCCGAGCTTCTCGGGCTTAAGATTCTTGGATTCCTGATGCCAGAAAACAATAACATCCTGCAGCTCATCGCAGTACTTGAGATACATTTCTATTGCTTTGCTGAGCGCCTCCCGTGGAGGGACATGTTGCAGTGCCGGCAAAGCTTCACTGGTGAATTTGGACATCGATTCAGTGACCGAATCAAGGTAGAGCGAAAGGATATTCTCCTTGGAACCGACGTAATGATACAACGTGGCCAGGTTCATATCACACTCAGCAGCAATATCTCTCACCGATGTGCCCGGATAACCCTTTTTTATAAATAGCGCCGCGGTCTTATTGACGATCTCCATCTTGCGCTTATGGCTCTTCACCGGTACTCCACTGCCAGAAACCTTCTTTTTTTCTGATTTCATTGCTACCTCAAAAAATGTTTATCGAACGCTTGATAGTTTATTACAGGGACGGATGTTTGTCAAGACGAGCGAATTTTATGCGGATAATACGTATTGAAGCACAGGTATTGACAGACGTTAGTTATACTGGTAATATGTGCATGAAAATCAAACGCTTGATAAACAAAATTACGGGAAAATATTGAGGCTTATTACCTTAATTAATAACTAAGGGAGAAAAATCATTATCAGGGGAGGTAACGTGTGGAACAGTTGGCTTTGAAGAGGAACATAGGGTTGCTGGGGGCGATAGCTTTAATAACCGGAACGGTTGTCGGGTCTTCAATATTTATATTGCTGCCCTCGCTGGCAGGATTGACAGGTCCCAGTGTCTGGATAGCCTATGCTCTTGGTGTGGTACCCGCTCTTTTCACCATTCTTTATCAGATACAGTTGACGGGCACGCTGCCTGTTACAGGCGCCAACTACGTATCGGTCACCAGGATGCTGTCACCCTTTTGGGGGAGTATTTGTTCCATCGCCGGCGCCGTAGCGATTATAACAGCCAATGTTTTCGTGGCGGTCGGCTTCGCCAAAATAATATGTGCGTCCGTGCCGGGAATTCCTGAGCTGGCATGGTCGATCGGTCTGGTAGCGATTTTCGCTTTAATTAACTACTTCGGCATCTCTCTGTCAACCAAGATTCAGGCGTTGATGTTTGCGCTGTTTATTCTGGGCATACTGGTATTCGGCATCGGCGGATTAATAAACGCCGATCCAGCTAATCTTTCACCACTTTTCCCCAATGGGGTTTTGCCGTTCATTCTGGTGATTGTCGTAGCCTCCGTGGGTTGGATCGGTTTCATCGCGCTGGCTGAGATAGGTGGCGAGATAAAAGAACCGCGTCGCACTATACCCCGCGCCTTGATAATCTCGCTGTTTATAATTTTAATTCTCTACGTGCTCCAGTCTTTTGCCCTAGTGGCTACCATGCCCTGGGATCAGGCGGGTAAAGCCGGTAGCGATGCAATCTGGATTGACGCCGCAACATTTCTTTCATCGCCTCTGGTGATCCTGCTGTATGTAGCTTTTGCCTGTGCCGTATTGACCACAATCAACGGCCTGACCATGTCAGGGGCACGCACGTTAGTGGCCTGGGCCAGGGACGGCCTCATACCGCAGGCGGTGGCAAAAATCAATAAAAGGTTTGCTACCCCGGGAATCGCCATACTGCTCGTATTTGTACTGGAATTAATCGGTATTCTGGTAGCAGCCGGAATTGAGCAATATGCCCTGGCACAGGTGCTGGCGATCATGGTGGTACAGATACTGGGCGCTACGGCCGTGCTGATGATGCCTAAAAAAATACCGGAGCTGTATAAAAAAGGTA
>DAOUFT010000003.1:0-3187 GCA_034429855.1 Dehalococcoidia bacterium | reverse complement strand
GGGGAAATTGAAGCGGGCGGGCTACGTAGCCCGCCCGCTGTTGTTGAGTTCGGTGTTGCATATAGCGCTATTTCTGTTTGCCGCCGCCCTGTCCACCGCTGTTACCGGAGCCGGTGTTTGAAGACCCGCTGCCCTGATTCTGATTCTGCTGGCCGGTTTGCTGTTGCGTTTGTACCGTAGCCTGAACCTGGACCTGCACCGGCAGCAAGGGCTGTGCTTGAACCTCGGCCTGAGTCTGAGTCTGAGTCTGAGTCTGAGTCTGAGTCTGAGTCTGTGTCTGTGTCTGAGTCTGGGCCTGAACATTGCCGCCTTGTCCGCCGCTGTTACCTGAGGACGATCCGTGCATGGCCTGCAGCTTCTGCTGTACCTTAATCCTGGTCTCGCTTCCCAGGTTGGTGGTCTGCTGATTAACCTGTGTCTGGTACTGCTCGAGAGCCTGCACACCCTCATGTGCCAGAATTACGGTGGCGATGTGTTTATTGGAGTTTTCTATAGCGTTGAGCAGGCCGCCCTGCGCTGATTCGGGCGCTTTCTCCAGCACTGAGAGCAGCACTTCCTGCTGCCTCAAATAATTCTGTTCGAGTTTGGATACCAGCTCAGCCGAAACCTCTTCGCCCTGGCTGGATTTTACCTGCTCCACTGCCTGTACGGTATTCTGTACCTGCAGCGCATATTGCGGGGCGTATTTGGAGCCTGCGTCAAATTTACCGGACTGATACATGGCCTTCAGTGCCAGCGCGTCTTCATTGGAGTACTTCAGCATCAGTTTGGCCTTTTCGGCGTCGCTTCCGGCGAATGCCAGCTGGATATTTCTGCCCCAGCTGTTGAGGAAATTAAGTCCCGAGTCCGGAAGTATGGCCGGTGTGGTGGCTTCCCCTATGGCGGTTATCTCGGCGCCATCGGCCGAGACGGGAATGGCCGGTACGGCGACCGCCAGAGCTAAAAGCATACCTAAAAGGATCGTAAAAAATTTAGACATAGTCACCCCCTAAAATAGTGTTCACGCTATAAAAACGTGTTCGGGGGGAGGAAAGTTTATTTCACAAGGTGTCCCTGACATAGTCAGCGTACGCATATGGATATGTTGCAGGAAGTAGCAAATATCTTTGTTGAATAACAGGTTACTCATTCATATATAATATGAGGCATAGAACGGAGGTGAGGCTAATGGTAGAATCGATCAGATTGGAGAAAGACGGCGATGTCACCAGGCTGATGTTGAACCGTCCGACACATTACAACGCCTTTGATTTCGATATGATCGACGGTTTTGCCGGAATACTGGTAGAGCTGGCCGCCGATAAAAGCGTGCGCGGCGTCGTAATCTCGGGCGAAGGCAAGGCCTTCTGCGCGGGGGGCGACCTTAAATGGGCCAGCAGTTTCCCGAGAGGAGCGTCCGCCGGCTTTCACAGGCTGGCGGCCAGCTATCACCTGGCCGTAATGGAGATACGCCGCATGAACAAGCCCGTCATAGCAGCCGTCAATGGGATCGCGGCCGGCGGCGGCTTCTCTTTGGCGCTGGCCTGCGATTTCCGCGTTATGGAGAAATCGGCCAGCATGCGGCAGGCCTATACCTCCAACGGGCTTTGCATTGATGGTGGAGGCACCTTCACGCTTCCCAGGATGGTTGGGCTGGCGCGTGCGCTGGAGATCGCGGCTTTTGACAGACCTATCTCATCGGCGCAGGCGCTCTCCTGGGGACTGGTCAACAGGGTGGTGGATGACGGTAAATCGGTGGCCGAGGCCATGTCGATGGCGCGTACGCTGGCCGATAAATCTCTCATATCGTATGGCTGCGTCAAGCAACTTCTAAACGACTCATTCGCCAGAAACTTTGAGTCGCAAATAGAACAGGAGAGGATGATGCTATGCGCCTGCGCGGACGGCCCCGACGCAAAAGAGGGCTTGAACGCCTTCGTTGAGAAGAGAAAGCCCGTATACAATTAAAAAACAAGCGGCGGTTAGGAGCTTTATAGAGTCAAAGCAAGCATAGAGGCGAATAAATAATGCGCAGGTTTGGGGAGGTCTCGAAAGAGGAGATCAGGGAACTTCTGGGCAAGGGCGGGCTTACCCATGACGGCATGTGGTTCTACACCGTGAGCAGTGAGTTGGGCGTGGACACGGCCAATAAACTTAACAAGGCTGCCATCAAAGCCATGGCCCCCTTCGAAGTAAGCAGGTTGAAAAAGGTGACGGGACTAAACGAAAACCGGCTGACAAGCATCGAGGCTATAAAGGAGTTTTTGCCGGCAGGTATGCAGATGATACTCCCCGTTTCCGTTTTCAGTAAACTGCACTTTACGGTTGTCCCCGGCAACGTCATTCATTGGAAGTGGGAGGATGGCGAGTGCTTCGCCTTCAAGGGTATGAGTCGAATAGGGGTGATCGACAAATACGAATGTGGCGTAATGTACCGTGTCGAGTGCTGGCTTGAGCTGCTGGGCCTGAAATTCACCTCCATCCCGCAGACAACCAACTGCCGTATGTATACGCAGGGTCACTGCTCAGGTGAATTCCGCTTCGTGTTTTGAGTGGTATTGCCAATCAGACATCAGAGGTCATGTCGTAATTAACCACGGGGCTGCGCCGGAAGCCCAGATTTTCTACAGCCTTACGAAGCTTTTCATTTTTTTCAGGGAATATGGCACGTATGATGTATATGCCCTCTTCATGGCATTTGTCAAGGATCTCATTGACAAGCCTCCTGCCGACACCCCGCCCGCGATGCTCTTCATCGATATCTATGGCATTGATAACACAGAACTCGCTTAGAGGCATCCCCATATACATAAGACGGGCGAGAACAAACCCTATAACTTTATTGCCTATCTCCGCCACAAAGCTAAAGTCGAGTGGGCCACCGGGATCAAGGGATACCATGTCCTTATAGGTTATCTCGCTCTTACCCCCACCAAGTTTCTTGTCCAGTTCAATAATAGGTTCGATGTCTGCCCTGGTCATGCGCCGGAGCGTAACCTTTTCATTTTCGATCGCGCCCATTACTCCACCTCCTCAAATAATAATCCAGGTCGCATGATAATAGCCGGTCGCCATGCGACTGTCAATGACTTGTAAGCGGCCATAACATATTGGACTTTTTAGAGGGGATTAAGAAATTGTCTATATAGTACCTGAGAGGCGATATATTGCCAATGCCTCGATGTGCTTTTTCGGTATTGTACCAAAT
>DAOUFT010000002.1:0-22554 GCA_034429855.1 Dehalococcoidia bacterium | reverse complement strand
GGGTCGACTACGACCGCGTGGGCATCGTGGACGCCATCATTACGGAGGGAGGACAGCCGGGTAAGGTCTATCACCTGGGACTGGACAACTTCAGGCCATCCAAGCACACCATCTCACCCCACGACACCGACCTGCCCACCGCGCTGCACCTGGGCGCCACCATGAAGCTCAAACTGCCGCAAAGGATCGACATCGTGGCCGTGGAGATCCCGCCCGTCTACGAGTTCTCACAGCAGCTCTCGGATAAAGTGAAAAAGGCCGTTCCCAAAGCGGTCAAGACGGTTAAACAACTCGTCAAACCGTAGGGGCGGACCTTCAGGTCCGCCCGAAAACAACGATCCTTATTGCCGGGCGCAGCTAAAGCAACGTCCCTGCACAAACCTGATAATTCCCCTACAAATGGCATATCACGTCCGTTTCAGATAAAATATAGACATATAAACATATATATGTTGCCAGAGGTGTAAGAAAATGAGTGATAAATTAAAACGCACCACCGTTTTTCTCACCGAGGGCCAGCATGAGAGCCTGCGCCGGCTGGCCTATGAGCAGAGAACATCCATGGCCAGACTCATCCGCGATGCCGCGCTCGAGATAATTGAGGACAGTGAGGATATAGCCCTGGGGCTAAAGGCGCTTGCCGACGAAAAGGGCACCGTTACCTGGAAGCAGTATCAGCGTCGCAGAAAAAAGGCGGGCCGGGACGATGGCATATGAGGTCCTGCTTAGACAATCGGCGCAGAAAGAGCTGGACTCCTTCAATCAGGTCGACTACAAGCGTATAGCAGGCATCATCACCGGACTGGAAACGAATCCCCACCCACCGGGAACCAGGAAACTGTTCGACAGCGGCCTATGGCGCATCCGCAGGGGCAGTCTGAGGGTAATCTATGCCATAGACGACGATCATAAAAAGGTCGTCATTGTACGCATCACCCGCCGCGCGGAGGATACCTATAAAGGGATTTAATCAGTCCGCCGCATTTTGTCCCGCACATACATAATCTGTATAATTATGCCTCGCGCAAGGGAGCGTCTATCGAAATGACAGCCGTGCTTATCAGCGGACTGGAGGTCTCGGCCTCCATCCGCACTGAACTCAAGGAGCGTGCGGCCGCACTGGCCGCGCGCGGCATCGTGCCGCGCCTCGAGGTGATACTGGTAGGCGATGACCCGGCCTCGGTCTCCTATATCAGATCCAAGGAGAAGGGCTCGGCCGAGGTGGGCATTAAAGAGAACACCACGCACCTGCCCGCCGATACCACCGAAAAGAAGCTGATCGAACTGCTGGACAGGCTCAACGCCGATAAAAACGTGGACGGCATACTGGTACAGGTTCCCCTGCCCGCGCACATCGATACCGAGAAGATCCTGTACCACATATCGCCCGAGAAGGACGTGGACGGCTTCCATCCGGTCAACCTGGGACGGCTGCTGCGCGGCGAGCCCAGCTTCCTGCCCTGCACGCCCCACGGCATACAGCAAATGCTGATGCGCACCGGCCACGATCCCGCCGGCAAGCACGTGGTCATCTGCGGACGCAGCAACCTGGTGGGCAAGCCGCTGGCCGCCATTCTGCTGCAGAAGAAGAAGGGCGCCAACGCCACGGTCACCGTGGTGCACACCGCCACCGAGCACATGGCCAGCTTCACACGGCAGGCCGATATACTGGTGGCCGCCATGGGCAAACCGAACTGCATCAAGGCCGATATGGTGAAGGAAGGAGTCGTTGTGATCGACGTGGGCGTCAACCGGGTGCCGGATTCGACTAAAGACAAGGGCTACCGACTGACCGGCGACGTGGACTTCGAGGCGGTCAAAGCCAAGGCCGCGGCCATCACGCCGGTGCCGGGCGGCGTGGGACCCATGACCGTGACCATGCTGCTGCAGAACACCATCGAGGCCGCCGAGGGTAAAAGGACTTAAGGGAGATTTAACGCCATGCCGTACGATCCGCTGAAGATGAGCGACTGGCAGATCGCCGAGGAGGCAGAGAAGAATATGCCTCAGCCGGGCGACTGGCCTGAAAGACTTGACCTCAAAAAGGACGAGCTCATCCCTTACGGTAAAGTAGCCAGGCTCGACTACATGAAAATCATGCGCCGGCTCAAGGACAAGCCGGACGGCAAATATATACAGGTGACGGGCATGACGCCCACACCGCTGGGCGAGGGCAAGAGCACCACCACCTGCGGTCTGCTGGAGGGCATGGGCAAACGTGGACTCAACGTGGGCGGCTGCATCAGGCAGCCCTCGGGCGGACCCACCATGAATATCAAGGGCACCGCCGCGGGCGGCGGCAATGCCCTGCTCATTCCCATGACCGAGTTCTCCATGGGCCTGACCGGCGATATCAACGATATAACCAACGCGCACAACCTGGCCATGGTAGCGCTCACCGCACGCATGCAGCACGAGCGCAACTACGACGACCGCAAGCTGCAGATGCTCTCCAATATGAAACGGCTGGATATCGATCCCACGCGCATCGAGATGGGTTGGGTGATGGATTTTTGCGCGCAGAGCCTGCGCAACATCATCATCGGCATCGGCGGCAAGATGGACGGCTTCACCATGCAGTCCAAATTCCAGATAGCGGTCAGCTCCGAGCTGATGGCCTTGCTGGCAATCGTGCACGACCTGGGCGACCTGCGCCACCGCATGGACAGGATCACCGTGGCCTACAACAAGCACGGTGACCCCGTCACCACCGGCGACCTGCAGGTGGGCGGCGCCATGACGGCGCTCATGCGCAACACCATCAACCCTACGCTGTGCTGCACGGCCGAATACCAGCCGCTGATGGTGCACACCGGGCCCTTCGCCAATATCTCCCTGGGGCAATCGTCCATCATCGCCGACAAGCTGGGCCTCAAGCTGTTCGACTACCACGTAACCGAGAGCGGCTTCGCCGCCGATATCGGTTTCGAGAAGTTCTGCAACGTCAAATGCCGTCTTAGCGACCTCAAGCCCAACTGCTCGGTGCTGGTGGTGACTATACGCGCTATGAAAATGCACGGGGGCGGCCCCACCGTTGTGCCGGGTATCAAGATACCCGACGAGTACACGCGCGAGGATCTGGATCTGGTGGAGAAAGGCCTGCCCAACATGCTGCACCATATTAAAATCATCAAGGAGGCCGGCGTCAAGCCGGTGGTGTGCATCAACGTCTTCCACACCGATACGGAGGAGGAGATAAAAATGGTCAAGCGCGCCGCCGAACAGGCGGGCGCGCGCTGCGCCGCGTCGCGGCACTGGGAGTTCGGCGGCGCGGGCGCGCTCGAACTGGCCGATGTGGTCAAGGATGCCTGCCAGGAGGACAACGAGTTCAAGTTCCTCTACCCACCCGAGATGAAGATACGCGACCGCGTTGAGACCATTGCACGGGAGATCTACGGCGCGTCGGGCGTGTCATGGTCGCACGCGGCCGAGTCCAGGGCCAAAATGCTGGAGAACGATCCCGAGTTCGACGACTACGCCACCATCATGGTCAAGACCCCCCTCAGCCTCAGCCACGATCCCGCCCTCAAGGGCGTGCCCAAAGGCTGGATACTGCCTATACGCGATATCATCATCTACTCCGGCGCACGCTTCCTCTGCTTCTTCGCCGGCGAGGTCAACCTCATGCCCGGCACCGGCTCCAACCCGGCCTTCAGACGTATCGATATCGACCCGCTCACAGGCAGGGTGCACGGCCTGTTCTAAGGTCATGCGACTGTCCGATTTCGAATACGACCTGCCTCCCTCGTTCATCGCCCAGCACCCCATAGAGCCGCGCGACCGTTCGCGCCTGATGGTGGTCGATCGCAGCAGCCGCAGCATCGAGCACCGCCATTTCCATCAGATAGGCGACTATCTGAATCCGGGAGACACGCTGGTAATGAACGATTCGCGCGTGATACCGGCACGCCTCAACGGCACGATCGAGGGAAGTACGCGCAGGGCCGAGGTCCTGCTTCTTAAACGGCTGGAGGACGGAAACTGGAAGGCGCTGGTCAGGCCGGGACGCCGTCTGCTTCCCGGCTCGAAAGTGATCGTTCCCCACATTAAGCCGGACGCCGAAGGGGATTTGACGGTCACCATACTCGAGACGGGGGAACGCGGGCTGCGTACTGTCAGCCTGGCCGGCGCGGAAATTCCGGACGGCTACGGCAGCATGCCCCTCCCTCCCTATATACACGCCAGGCTGGAGGACGACGAACGCTACCAGACGGTCTACTCCAAATACCTCGGCAGCGCCGCCGCCCCCACCGCCGGGCTGCACTTCACGCCAGGGCTGCTGGACGACCTGAGAGAAAAAGGTATAAACACGGCCTTCGTCACACTGCACGTGGGGCTGGACACCTTCCAGCCCGTGCGCGTCGAGGACCCCTCCCGGCACCACATACACACCGAGTACGGCGCCGTTAGCCTCGAGACGGCCGAACTGATAAACGGCACGCACAGCCGCGGCAAACGCGTCATAGCCGTGGGGACCACCTCGGTGCGGCTGATCGAGGCCGCCTCACAGCAAGGCAGGGCGGAGGCTATTGAAGGACAGGTGGGACTTTTCATACTGCCGGGATACAGGTTCCGGGTCACGGATGCCATGGTCACCAACTTCCATCTGCCACGGTCTACGCTGCTCATGATGGTCTCGGCCTTCGTCGGTCGCGAGTTCGTACTGCACTGCTACCAGGAAGCTAAAAATGAAGGCTACAGGTTCTACAGCTTCGGCGACGCCATGCTGATCGTTTGATTGCGCCATGGCGGGCGGGTTTAAAAACCCGCCCCTAAAATAATCAGAGCGACATCTCGACGATCTCGGACAGCTCCAGAACGCGCACCTTATCCCCCACCTTGAGGTCGCCCAGCCCATCCTCCATCATGGTGACGCAATAGGGACAGGCCACGCAGATGGTATCGGGCTCCTGCTTGAGCGCTTCGCCGACCCGCTCGATATTGATGCGCTTGCCCGTATTCTCCTCCATCCACATGCGTCCGCCACCCGCGCCGCAACAGAACGAACTCTCGCGGTTGCGCTCCAGCTCAAGCGGGGGCCGTCCGGTGGCCTTCGTTATCAGCTCCCGCGGCTGATCGAAAATGGAATTGTAGCGTCCCAGGTAACATGAATCGTGAAACACCACCTTCCCCACATCGGCCGGGCCCTTCATCTTTAATTTGCCGGAAACGGCCAGCTGACTGATCAGCTCGCTGTGGTGCACTACCTGGAAATCAGCTCCGAAACTTGAATAGTCGTTTTTCAGTGTGTTGTAGCAGTGAGGGCACTGCGCGATTATTTTCTTTACTCCCAGTTCGCTGAACTGGCGCACGTTCTCCTTCACCATCTGATCGAAAACATACTCGTTGCCAAGCCGCCGCAGGCTGTCGCCGCAGCATTTTTCATCACGTCCCAGTATGCCCCAGGATACTCCGGCGGCATTCAGTATGTTGGCGATGGCGACCGTATTTCGCTTGTTGCGGGTATCGAAAGAACCGGCGCAGCCCACGTAAAAAAGGTACTCGGTGGCGCCCTTTTCAAAATGCGGGGCCTGCATGTCCGCGGCCCATTTTCCTCTCTCGGCCGGAATAATGCCCCAGGGATTGCTGCGGTTCTCCATGTTCTCGAAGAGCGAGATCAGCTCGTCCGGGAATTTGGCCTGCATCTCCACCAGGCTCCGCCTCAGATAGATGAGCTTGGGCACGTGCTCTATGAAGACCGGGCAAACCTGCATGCAGGCGCCGCAGGTGGTACAGTCCCAGATGGCCTCCTCCCCGATGCTGCCCTCACAGCCCTGCCCGATGAGTGGTAACGTGGGCGCCCTGCCCTTTTCCAGCGCCGGACCGTTATGCAGCAAATTTATCTTGATATCGTGGATAACCAGGCGCGGATTGAGCGCCTTGCCCGTGCTGGTGGCCGGGCAGTTGTCGTTGCAGCGTCCGCACTCGGTGCAGGAATACGCGTCGAACAGGTCCTTCCAGCGGAACCGGTCGACACGGTCGACGCCGTAGCTGCGACCGGCGCTGAAAATCTCGGGGGCAATCGTGTTGACCGTCCCGGCATTGGAGAAAAAGCAGTTGGGTATGGAGGTCAATATGTGCATGTGCTTGCTGTAGGGCAGGTAATCCAGGAATCCCAGCAGCGCAACTGCGTGCACCCACCAGAAAACAACGGCCATGGTCGTTAGAGCCGCAACCGGTATGGATGCAAAAAGCCCTCCCACCAAGCTCGATACGGGCATGAACGCGGCGGCCTCCCTGCCGCCCAGCGCGATCTCGCTGCCGTTGAGGCCGAAGTAGGCCAGCATCAAAACAGCCACCAGGCCGAGTATGACGAAGGCATCGGCCGATCGGGCATCTATGTAGCGCGGCGGGAAAAACAGCCGCCTGCCCATGGCTACAAGCACGGCCAGCAGCGCCAGCAGCGAGACGATATCGAATATAAATGCCAGGGTGAAGGCCAGGCCGTCGGGCAACAGTGATAACGATATATACTCCGGAAATAGACCCCCTAGCAGAAAAACGGCATTGGCCACCAGCAGTATGATGAAACACCAGAAGAAGACCACGTGGTTCAATCCGAACGGATAACGGCCGGTCAGAACGCGCTTCTGCCCGAAGGCGAAGACCAGCATATTCCAGATTCGCCGTCCGATGTGGTCGAAGCGGTTTTCGGGGCTTCCCAGCGCCACCAGCCGGAAGCGGTACCAGCAGCTCCAGATAAAGAAAAGGACGGCGGCGGCGAACACCGCAGCGAATATCATCACCTGGACCTGCATTTACTTCTCCTTCTTAATCCTGCCTGCTCAGCTTTTATTGTTCGCCCTCAGGGCTTTTATCTGCCGCGTCAACGAGGGGACTATCCTGCACAGATCACCCACCAGGCCGTAATGGGCCACCTCGAAAATGGGGGCATTCCTGTCGCGGTTGATGGCTATGATAATATCCGAGTTTTGCATGCCTACGATATGCTGGATGGCCCCGCTGATGCCGCAGGCGATATAGATCTTGGGACGGACGGTCTTGCCCGTTTGCCCCACCTGGCGCTCTGACGGCATCCAGCCGGCATCCACCGCACTGCGCGAACAGGCCACCACGCCGCCGAGCTCATCGGCCAGCTCGTGCAGCAAGCGGAAATTTTCAGCCGATTGCATCCCCCGTCCCCCGGAGACGATTATATCCGCCGCCGTTATATCCACCTCATTGCCCGTCCGGCGATCGATGATCTCGATCACCTTGGTGGCCACATCCTCCTCCTTGATATCCATCCACTCCCGCACGATCTCTCCGCTGCGGGAATCGTCCTTCTCGTGCATATGCATGGTATGCGGCCTGACGGTGGCCATCTGGGGCCAGGACTTCTCCGTAACGATGGTGGCCATGATGTTGCCGCCGAAGGCCGGACGTGTCTGCATGAGCAGCCGTCTTTCCTCATCCACTGAAAGCCCGGTGCAGTCGGCCGTCAGCCCGGTGAGCAGTTCGGTAGCGACCGCCCCCGCCAGGTCCCTGCCTACTCCTGTGGCACCGATCAATACTATCTCCGGCCGGTACCGTCTGGCCAGATAGCAGAGAGCCTTGAAATACGGCTCGGTGCGGTAATAGCGGTAAATCGCCCCGTCCATCAGATATACTTTTTGGGCGCCGTAGGCGAAGGCCTCTTTGCAGATACCCTCCACTTTTTCGCCGATCACGACGGCGCAGAGTTCGACTGCCAGCTGTTTGGCCAGCGTCTGACCTACGCTCAGCAATTCCCACGAGACCGTGGCGGGAATGCCGTCGGTCTGCTCCACGAATACCCAGACCCCCCTGTACCGGCCGTTTCCGGCCGCTATCTCCTCCTCATCGCCTTCCTGATATTCCGTTTTTTGCCCCGCGGCGGCCAGCTCCTCGAGTATCCGCAGTTGCTCCGGCGTATAATAAATCTCTATAGCCCCCGCCGGGCAGATCTTAACGCACCTGCGACAGCCTGTGCACTTTGCGGTATCGATCAGCGGCACGCCCTCGTCCGTGATGCCTATGGCATGCCTGGGACATACGCTCATACAGCGCGCGCCGCAGGATATGCACTTGCCTTCCAGCCGTCTGGCCACGCCCAGCGGTTTTTTGATTTTCTTATCTTCCGGCATGTTTTCTCATCTTATCACCCGTTTCAGCCTTACTGGGTCGAGATCAGGTTCCTGCTGACTAATTTATCCAGCAGTATGCGGGCCGCCTCTTCCGGGTCGGTTACCGACTCCCCGCCCAGTATCTGGCCCGGAGGCCTGTCGGGGGAGAAAATCCTTCGCACGGATGTGGCCGAACCCTTGAGTCCGATCACGTCCTCGCTCAATTTGAGCACCTGGTTATCCCAGACCTTGATCCCGGCATCCTGCGCCATCAACCGCATGGGAACCGTCGGGTAACGCGGGCGGTTGATCTCGCGCAGCACCGCAATCATGGCAGGCAGTCTGGAATCCAGCACTTCGTACCTTTCCTCGAACTTGCAGCGCACTCTGATCCTTCTATGCTCTATGTCCACACTCTCAATGCGGGCGACCGAGGTAAGCTGGGCGCACTTGAGACGCGTTGCGATGCCCGGCCCCACCTGGGCAGTATCTCCATCGATGGTCTGTTTGCCGCACAGCACCATGGCCAGGTCATCCTCTTCGGCCAGCCTGCGGATGGCGGAGGTCAATACCATGCTGGTGGCCAGCGTATCGGCGCCGCCGAAAGCCCGGTCGCTCAGCAAAACCACGTCATCCGCACCCGCGGCCAGGGCCTTGCGCAGCGTCATCTCCGCGCCGGGCGGCCCCATGGAAAGCGCCACCACTTTAAAGCCGTACTTTTCCTTTAGCCGCAAAGCCTCCTCAAGCGCATGGGCATCGAAAGGATTGATGATGGAGGGGACGCCTTCACGTATGAGCGTGCCGGTATCAGGATCGATCTTGACCTGAGTGGTATCCGGAACCTGCTTGATACAGGCGATAATTAACAAGACGTACGCTTCCAGATATATTTGTATATGCGCATTATTATATTATGATTTACCGATTTTAAGACTATATAATATTGCATAATTAACTTCCGGTCAACAGGCGCACCCGTTTATTCCGGGCGGGTTTGAAAACCCGCCCCTACTGTAGGGGCGTACCTTCAGGTGCGCCCTAATCAGATCCGACCGGATTGACAACCGCATTGTATAATACGTACAATTCGGCGTTTAATGGCAATGACCACGTCCCAAAAAATAATCGCGGGCATACTGATCGCCGCCATACTCATATGTGTGGCGGCGACCGTGTACCTGGCGCTTACCAGGCAACCATCCGAGAGCTTCAGCGAGTTCTATCTGCTGGGCAAAGGAGGCAAGGCAGCTGACTATCCCGATCAGGCGGTCGTCGGTCAGCCTGTCAGCGTAATCATAGGTGTGGTCAACCATGAAGGAAGGCCCTGCGATTATACAGTTCAAATCAGGCAAAATGATGCTATAATCAAGTCCATAACGGTGGGCAAATTGAACGACGGACAGAAATGGGAGCACCTTGTGGAATTCACGCTCAGCCATTCTAAGGACGAACAGAGAGTGAATTTTTTCCTGTTCAAGGACGATGAACCTGCACCGTGCATCAAGGACCCCCTGGTATTGATCATGAAAGTTGTGGAGAACTGAGAATATGTGCGGTATCATCGGCTATTGCAGCAAGAACGGCAACGCCGCCCGGGTTATTTTCCAGGATCTCAAGCGCATGGAGTACCGCGGATACGATTCGTCGGGCATGGCCATGATCTCAGACGGCAAACTCCTGGTTAAAAAAGGCGTGGGCAAGCTGGAGGATGTCAACCGCAAATACAAACTGGACAAGATGCCGGGCAATCTGGGCATCGGACATACCCGCTGGGCCACGCACGGCGGCGTCACCCAGATCAACACACACCCCCATTGCGACTGCGCCAATCAGATCGCCGTTATCCACAACGGCATCGTCGACAACTACCAGGAGCTGCGCAAGGACCTGATAAAGCGCAAGCACCGCTTTGTCTCAGAGACCGACACCGAGGTCATCCCCCACATGCTGGAGGACGAGATGAAGCGCGGGCGCTCCCTGGAGGAGGCTGTCATGGCGGTGGCGCCCAGATTGGAGGGATCATACGCCTTTCTCGCCATCTGCACCGACGAGCCGGGCAAGATCGTGGGAACGCGCAAAGGCAGCCCGCTGGTGGTGGGCGTGGGCAAGAACAGGTCGTTCGCTGCCAGCGATTCGCTGGCCCTGGCCGGACAGATTGACCTGCTATACATGCTGGGCGAGGGCGAGATAACGGTGCTGACCGCGGACAAAACGGTTTTCTTCGACTCTACCGGACGTCCCGTCAGCAAGAAGGCATCCAAACCGGACGCCGTCTGGAACGACAACAACAAGGAAGGCTACGACTACTTCATGCTCAAGGAGATCATGGAGCAACCCGATTCGCTCATCAATGCCACGCACCAGGACAAGGATATCTTCACCTCCGTGGCGCTGGACGTGCTGAGGGCCGACCAGGTCATTGTCACCGCCTGCGGCTCATCGCGCTATGCCGCCCTGGTGGGACGCTACCTCTTCTCCAGTGTGGGGAAGAAGTTCTGCGAGGTGGTCATGGCCTCCGAATTCCAATACTTCGCCGAGTCCGTCGGCAGGAATACCCTGGTGCTGGCCATATCGCAGAGTGGCGAGACGCTGGACGTGATCGACGGCGTGGAGCTGGCCCGCAAGGCCGGCGCGCGCATAGTCTCCATCATCAACAGGCCCCAGTCACTGCTGGGCGAGCTCAGCCACAACGTCCTGTATCTCAATTGCGGGCCCGAGATCGGCGTGGCTGCCACCAAGTCGTTCCTCAACCAGCTGGCCCTCTTCTACCTGCTGGCCTTCTCCATGGTGCACTCTTTCGATATGGCGATCGACAACATCCGCAAGGTCAGCCGCCAGGTCGCCCGGGCCATCGACTGGAATAACGGCGTGATCGACGAAATAACGCAGAAATACCATGCCAAGAACGATTTCTATTACATCGCGCGCGGCATCAACTTCGCCATCGCCTCGGAGGGTGCGCTGAAGCTCAAGGAGATTTCCTACATACATGCCGAGGGCATGCCCGCCGGCGAGCTCAAGCACGGCACCCTTTCCCTGATCGAAGACGGAACGCCCGTGCTGGTGATATGCCCCGGTGACTTCACCTACAGGGAGACGCTGGGCAACGCCATCGAGGCCAAAGCCAGGGGAGCGAAAATAATCGCGGTCTCGGATGTCGATAACGAAGTGTACGACCACTGGATCAAGATACCCAGAGTCCACGACCTTCTCTATCCCATGGTCTCCGTTGTGCCGCTGCAGCTGCTGGCCTACCACATGGCCACCCGCCGCGGCCATAACCCGGACATGCCGCGCAACCTCGCCAAATCGGTGACCGTCAGGTAGTATCGAATGAAAATCATCGCCGTCATCCCCTGCCTCAACGAGTCGGCTTATATAGGTGACGTGGTCGGCAAGGCCGTTAAGCATGTCGACCGTGTCCTGGTCGTCGACGACGGCTCCAGCGACAACACCACTGAGGTTGCCCGGCAGGCGGGCGCAGATGTGATCAGACACGAACGGCGGCGCGGCGCCGGCGCCGCCACTCGCACGGGTATCCTGGCCGCCCTCAAGGATGGGGCTGACATCGTGGTCACCCTGGACGGCGACGGTCAGCACGATGCAGACGAGATACCCTGTTTGATCGCCCCTGTTCTAAGGGGAGAGGCCGACCTGATCGTTGGTTCGCGCTTTTTCAGGCCTACAACCGGTATGCCTCAGTACCGCAACCTGGGCATCGATATCATCACCTGGCTGTATAACGTAGGCGCCAGGCAGAAAATCAGCGATTCGCAAAGCTGTTTTCGTGCTCACAGCCGCAAATTTCTGGAAACCATCGAGATCACGCGCGACGATTTCGGTTTCAGCGTTGAAGTGTTGATTAAAGCCCGCAGGAAGGGTCTGAAGATCGTGGAAGTGCCGGCTTCCTGCTATTACCACGACGAAAGCTCAACTCTGGACCCCATCACTCACGGGCTGGGAGTAGCCTGGAGTGTAATAAAGCTGCGCACTTCGATTGACCTGTTTAACAAGTAACCTGTGTTATAATTATTCCAGGTTGTCTGATTACACACCTGACAACGCTCTCAAATCAGCCCGAGTCGCATCTTCAGGGCGTTTTGATGACAAAATAATGCGGCCTTCCTGCTGATGCCGCAGCAAAAGGAGGATACCCGTGGACTGGAGCAACAGTAAAGTGCTGGTGGCCGGCGGCGCCGGACTTATCGGATCCCATATGGCCCGTACCCTGCTGGGCAAAGGCGCTAAAGTCAGGGTAGCGGATGACCTTTCCAGCGGGTCTTTGAACAACATCAAGGACATCAAGGGCAGGATCGATTTCCACAAAATAGACCTGCGCGAGAAGAAGAACTGCCTCAAGATGACCAAAGGAGTCGATTACGTCTTCCAGTTCGCCGCCAACATGGGCGGCATCGGATACATCACCAGCGTCGGTGCGGATATCATGCGCGACAGCGTATTGATCAACACCAATATGCTGCAGTCCGCCTGCGAGAACAAGGTGGTCAAATACTTCTACAGTTCCTCGGCCTGCGTCTATCCCGAGTACCTCCAGAAGGACGCTAATGTAACACCCCTCAAGGAGGCCGACGCCTACCCCGCCGACCCTGACCAGTTCTACGGCTGGGAGAAGATCTTCACCGAAAAGATGTGCGAGGCCTACCGCGCCGACTACGGCATGAATATCAAGATCGCGCGATTCCACAATGTCTACGGTGAAGTTTATACCGCCTTCGATAAACAGAAGGGAAAGGCCCCCTGCCATCTGATCATGAAGGCACTCAGGTATCCCGAGCAGGACTACGTGGTCTGGGGAGACGGCAAGCAGACAAGGAGCTTCCTGTATATAGACGACTGCATCGAGGGTGTGCTCAGGTTGATGGACTCGGACTACAACGGATCCATCAATATCGGCTCCGACCGCATGGTCACCATCGACGAGCTGGCCGAGATAACTATCAAGATATCGGGGAAAAAGATCCAGATCAAGCACGACCTGTCCAAGCCCCAGGGCGTCAGGGGCAGAAATGCCGACCTGACGCTGGTTAAAAAGGTATTGAACTGGGAGCCTTCGGTCAGCCTGGAGGAGGGTATGAAAAGGACCTACGACTGGGCCAAAGAAAGGTTATCCGAGCTTGAGAATATCTGAGCCCCAGCCCGTGATGTACGTGCCAAGAGGAATCGTATGAAAATACTGGTGATGGCCTCCACGATCGACCTCAAGAACAAGATGGGCTGCACTCCAGCCTGGTGGCAGCTCCTCAAAGCCCTCTACGAGGAGGGCAACGAGGTCACCGTCATTCCCTATATGGGCATACCCGTCGAGAGCCTGTGGTGGAAGACATACGACAACCCCTGCGCACAGGAAAGCATCATGTACAATGCCTTCCTGGAGATGCGCAAGCGGGGCGGCAAATCGCCCAGCGGAAAGAGCTTCATCTCGCCCGTCGCCGACCTGCTGATCAAGCACCACGTTAGGCCTAAATGGGCCGCTCATCTGAGAAAAATACTTTCCAGAGAGAGATTCGACCTCCTCTTTATGATGAGCATACCTCTCAACCATATCACAGGAATCCCCTCCAGCGTAAGAAAGGAGTTCGGCATACCTGTGGTCTTCTACGATGGCGACATGCCCACCATCCTGCCCAAGTACACCATCAGCCGGGGATTCAAGTTTAACTACTACGAGGGCGCCGATCTGACCGAGTACAATGCCTTCCTGACCAACTCCGCGGGCGTCATACCCGACCTCGAGAAGATGGGCGCGCATAACGTGCATGCACTTTACTACGGCATCGATCCCAGCTTGGTTACGCCGGCCGAGATGGAGAAGGATATCGATATCGCCTTCTTCGGCTACGGCAGCGACTTTCGCGAGGAATGGATGGAGAAGCTTATCACAATACCCAGCCGCAACATTCCCGACGTCAGCTTCGCTGTGGCCGGCGGCAATTTCGGCATCGACCTGGGCCGGGCGAAGATGATCGGCGACCTCTCTTACAGCCAGTGGAGGCAGTTCTCCTGCCGCAGCAAGATCAACCTCAACATCACCAGGTGGTCGCATACCAGCATCTTCGCCTCGTCGACCTCACGTCCGTTCGAGCTGGCCGCATTCGGCTGCTGCATCGTCTCGCAGCCCTACAACGGCATAGAGCAGTGGTTCGATATAGGCAGAGAGATGTACGTGGTGAACAGCGCGGAAGAGGCGATCGAGACCTACCGGCGCCTGCTGGCGGATAAGGACGAGAGGGAGAGGGCCGGCCGCGCCGCCAGGGCGCGCATATTGAAGGAGCACACCTTTAACCACAGGGCGGCACAGCTGATCGACATCGTAAAGAACCTGAAATAGCTTCCCATCCCCTCCGGAAGGTCAGAGAGGTCGCATCTTTCATTCAATTGCACTAATATATCTATCTATGACAGCGGATAACATATCCAGGCCGCGGGTCTTCCTGGAACGTACGGAGGGCGACCTTAAAGCTTCACTGCAGCGCGGCCTGCAGTATATCGACTGGGATCGCTTTGTCAACGGTAAATCCACCGTTTTCATCAAGCCTAATCTCACCTTCCCACGTCATATTGAGGGTGTTACCACCTCGCCCGAGCTGCTGCGCTGCCTGCTGCAGCTGCTTAGGGGGAAGTCCGGACGGGTGATAGTGGGCGAGTCGGACGGCGCCAATCATGCCTTCACAGCCGAAGAGTCTTTGGCAGGACACAGCCTCTACGATATCTGCAAAGAGGAGGGCGCCGAAGCAGTCAGCCTTTCAAAGTTGCCCTCCTCCGTCATCGAATCATCCGTGCTGGGTAAAAAGGTTAAGGTACAATTGCCCGATCTGCTGCTTAACGACGTGGACTGCTTCATATCAATGCCCGTTTTCAAGGTGCACGCCATGACCACTGTGACATTGAGCCTGAAGAACTCTTGGGGTTGCGTTCCGGATACCATGCGCTGCCTGCTGCACCAGGACCTGGCGCACAAGCTGGCTCTCATCGCAGGACGGTTAAAGCCGCGCATTGTGATAATCGACGGTCTTTACTCTTTGAACAGGCACGGCCCGATGTACGGGGAGCCGGTCAAAACCGACCTGCTGCTGGTCTCCGACAATACCGTGGCGGCCGACGCGCTGGGGGCATCGGTCATGGGGTTTAGCCCCGCCAGCATCAAGCATCTGTCTCTGGCGGAGAAGACCGGGCTGGGGCCCCTCGCGCTATCCGATATGCAGATTAACACCGACTGGAGTCAATACAGGCGTCAGTTCCAGGTCGAGCGCACGTTGATCGACAGGGTCTCCAGCCTGCTGTTCCACAGCGAGCTGCTGGCTAAAATAGTAATGGACTCCGCCCTGACGCCGCTGATATATAAGATCGTAGGACTTTTTAGATCGCCGGATGAAAAAAGAGTCGCCGGGCAGCTGGGCAAACGCAGGTATGCCGGGCCTTATTGACCTATGTATAGCTGCAACATATGGACGGGAGTTAAACTGTGAAACGCGATCCTCTGGCGGAAGAAAGGAAATGGTGGGAACAGTGGGGCCCCGATGATGCCAAAGCTAATTCCATGCCCGCCGGGCACCGGTTCGCGCACAGTGCCGTGCGCTCCAGGTTGTACGACACGCTGATCGAGTTGGGCTGCACCGGTGATTCGTCCATTCTGGAGGTCGGCTGCGGATCGGGCGAGGACGCGGTGCACGTGAAAAAGGCCTCCCCTCATATCACGGGAGTGGATGTGTGCGAGAATGCTCTCAAGAAATTCAGGGCACATGGCTTCGATGGTGTCATGGCGGACACCCGCGCCCTGCCGTTTCCCGATGACAGCTTCGATTACATCATGTGCGCGGGGCTGCTGCACCACCTGGTGGGACAGGGCAACTTGATCGAGTACGTAAAGGAATTTGCGCGCGTGACCAGGCCCGGAGGATACGTAATCGCGCTGGAACCCAATGTGTTCAATCACTCGGGGCTGCTGATGAACATCTTCAACACCATCAAGCCCGGCATCACCGGCCTGGTGCCGCATGAGAGGGCTCTCTCACCTCTTAAACTCCGGGATGTCTTCAGCAGGGCGGGCCTGGCGGACGCCCGCATAGTCGCCTCTTCCTACGTTTGGAACCGCTACCCCCTGGCCATCTCAAAGTTTATCTTCGAGCACGACGCAAACATACGGTTCATGAAGCCATATAATCTTTTTGGATGGTTCGAGATAATTTATGGCCGCAAGCTACCTGAAAAAGCCCGTCAGTGACTGGCCGCTCGGACGTCTGCTGGCGGTCTGCGCCATCTTTTGCGTGCTGACGTCGACACTGATCGTCCTGACATACGCCGGCTGCGATGTGCCGGTGCTCCGCCCGATCGCCGGCTTCATCTTCCTCACCTCTATACCCGGCGCCCTTATCATGCGCATACTCAGGATTCACAAGATCGGCATACTCGAGAGCATGGTGTACATGTTTGGGTTGAGCATCGCCTTCGTCATGGTCAGCGGTGCGCTGATCGATCTGTTATTGCCCCTAGCCGGAGTCCGGCAACCGCTTACATTACTGCCGGTTACCGTAGCATACGAGTTCCTGGTGCTGATCCTGATGCTTCTGGCCTGGATCAGAGATAAAGGCTTTATACCCGGACCCGAGGAAACGACGGTCGAAAAGTTATCTCTCATACCCGTTCTAACCCTCCTTCTGCTCATCTCCCTCACCGTGCTGGGCGCAGCCGTCAACGGTGTCTTTCAGAATAATATACTGCTGCTCATCTGCCTGGCAGGCATCGTCGTGATAGTCGGGCTCGCCGCCTTCGACAGGTTTATTCGTCCCGTGATGTATCCGCTCACCATATTCACCATCGGACTGTGCCTGCTCTACCAGACGACGCTGATGTCGCCCTACCCCATCGGCAGCGATATTTTCACCGAGCACCAGTTTTACCGTCTGGCGGCGGACTCCGGCTTATGGGACGGCTCCATCCCCAGTATCGTCAACTCGTGCCTCAGTATAACCATCCTTGCCCCAGTCTACTCGCTTATCATGGGAGTAGACGGGAACTGGCTTTTCAAGATTGTCTATCCACTGATTTTCGCCCTGGTGCCGCTCATCCTTTTCGAAGTCTTCAACCGGCAGATCGGTCCTAAAAAGGCGTTTCTATCTGTATTCTTCTTCGTGTCCGTGCCCACTTTTTCCATAGAATTAATCGCCCTCTGCCGCCAGCAGATCGCCGAGCTTTTCCTGGCCCTGATCGTACTGCTGCTGGTTGACAGGAAACTGTCAACCTGGCAGAAAACCACGGCTTTGATTATCTTTACCCTGTCCATGATCGTATCGCATTATGCCCTGGGACTGATCGGCTTTGCGTATTTCGTGATTCTAGTGCTGGGTATGCTTTTTTTCAGGAGCAGGTTGTTTGGCAGATTATGGGGCCGCGCGGCCGATGAAGCCGGCGAGAGTCTGTTTACGGCCGGGTCCGTCAGCGTAAAATCGTTGATACTCGTGATCGCCGTTTATCTGGTTGCCGCATCGTGCTGGTACGGCCTTGCAGGCGCCGGACTGAACGCGTCCATGTTCAAAAGTATCTGGGCGGAGCAGACCGGGATAATAACCACGCAGATAGACGGAATTGTGCACGCTACAGGACAGGCGGCCGGCCAGGCATCGTCACAAACATCCGCAGCTATCCAATTCTTCAACCGCGACGGCCTGATTCGGACGGCCCTGGGGCTTGATTTCGCGGAGGCAACACCGGCCGGCAAAGTCTTCCGGATCCTGCAGTATATAACGCAGCTTTTACTGGTTATCGGTATACTTAAAACCCTTTTCCGCCCCGGGAAGTCCGGATTCAAGCCGGAATTCCTCTCACTAAGCATAGCAGGCGTCTGCCTCATACTTGCCTCTCTCATCATCCCCCGCTTTGCCGACTATCTGAACATCACCAGGCTGTATCACCTTGCACTGATGACGCTGGCCCCCTTCTGTATATTGGGAGGGGTGGCCGTCTGGGAATGGGCTATCTCTGTCCGGCGAAAAACAAAACGGAGTTACACCGCAGATCATTTCGATAGCGTCGGATGTCTGAGGTTCGTTACTCTGGTCGTGCTGATTCCCTATTTCCTGTTTACCGCCGGCATCGTTTACGAAGTGACCGGTCACAGCATGACCGAAAAGGCCGACCTCCCCTATTCCATTGCCTTGAGCAGCTACCGCCTGGACCTGGCAGGTGTGCTTTCTTCCAGGGATGGTGCGGCAGCGCAATGGGCCGGCATTTACTCCGATAACACGACAAGCATCCACGCAGACAGGCATGCCGCCAACCTTCTGAGCTTTTACCAGTTCCCCGGCCGCATCCAGGAACTTAGGCGTGACGCAGACGACCCGACCGCGGGCAGCTTGGTATATTTAAACGGCATCAATCTCGAGCGGGAACAGATTACCATTGCCGTTTCAACCGGCCTGCGGCAATTCGTGGCGTTTAAAGATATTTCCGGCTTGGAAGAAATTCTCACGCTGAGCCACAGGGTTTACGGCAACGGCGGGGCTCAGGTGCTCTTCTGCAGCGTCCCCTGAATATTTCGATAGAGTTCCACCAGCTTCTTTTGCTCGAATTCCCAGTTATAGGTGGACATAGCCGCCGAAAGGGCTCTCCTTCCCATCCTTTCTCTCAGTTGCGGGTCGTCCCGTAATCCGATGATGGCCTGCCTGATAGCCGTCTCGTCATAGTCAACGGCCAGACCGATCCCTTCCTGCTCGGTAAATTCCCCCGAGTATATTCCCTTCGTGCATACTACCGGTCTGCCGCAAACCATGGCCTCAAAGATTTTATTGGGCATACCGATCCTGTTGTTGGGATTGGCAGGATCGAACATGCAGTATATAACGTCAGCTGCGGCAGTCATGGGCAGTACCGTATCGACAGGAACTCTGCCCACGAATGAGATGCCGGGTATCCCGGTGCAAGCGCTTTCGATCCATTCAACATAATTGGATTCACCTATCCCCCCGATAATACAGTGCACGCCCTGCAGATCCTTCATCGCGTGAATAAGCTGCGGCAACGCCCTCGCTTTATGTAGTGTCCCGATGTACAGCACGGTAAACCTGCCGTTGTTATCCGGGGGCTGATACTCCTTTGCCTGCAGCGGCTTACAGTTCATGAGCACAACCACAGGTCTGTCTACCATTTTTATCAGGCACGACCGCATTATTTCGCTGACCGCAATAATAACGTCGGCCTTCCCCGCCCAGCGCTTCTCCAGCAGCTCAAATCCCCTGGCTATCCAGCGTGGAAAGGACGCCTGCATCATATAGCCGTACATATCGCGTGAGTCGTAGACTAACGGAATACCGAGTTCCCGTTTGAGCCGGATACCCACCGGCATGGTGTCCAGGAAGTGGCAGTGTACAACATGGAAGGGATTTTTTTTATGCAGGGCCATGGCTTGCCGATAAGCCTGTTGCTGCCATTGGAGCAGATGAAACGCATGCCAGGGCGGGACGCTCAGTCCGCACGCGGGTGGAAGACCTATCCTGAGGCGTATAAAATCGATACCATCCCGCGACTCTCTGAGAGTATTTTGCCTGTATCTGTCCCAGGCGATGACGGTCACCTGATGACCGTTTTGAACCAGCGTCTGCGCCTCGTTAAACAACCTCGGATCGGTCGTAACGGGACTGGCTACCAGCATTAGTATATTCATAAACCGATTGCTGACTTCCTACTCTCCCTGTTGTCCGTATTCTGATGATTACCTGAAGTGTAAATTTATCTCAGGGAAACATCCTTTGTAGCCACAGCTCAAGATTCAGCGGCTTCCAGATGGCGGAGAGGCCATCACTGCTTTCTCCACCGAGCAGACTATCAAGATTGTGGAGTATCTGTTTCTGATTCAAATAATCGGATGCACGGAAATTTTTATTGCCGAAAATTTCCTGTACCTTTTTTTTATTTCCACGCAGCCAGGCGCGTTCCGGTGTGGGAAATCCCAGTTTGTCTTTGCGCCAGCGGATAGCTTCCGGCAATAATCCCTTTGTGCCAGCCCTGAGAAGATATTTCGTCCAGCCGTCATGTATCTTGTAACAGGCAGGAAGGGAAAAAACAAATTCGACCAGACGGTAATCGACGTAGGGGACCCTCGTCTCCAGGGAAAACGCCATGGAAATCTTATCGTCGTACCTGAGTTGTTCTATAAGGCCATATTCGGTTTCGCTCTTGAGCAGCGCTGTCTGCAGATTGGACTCTATCTTTGTCCGATCCTCCCCTGAACGCTTTGCCAAAAACGATCGATTTAACAATCCCGGATCTTGTATCTTCAGTATTCGCTTTTTAACAAAATTATTAAGCATCTGGGTTCGCATATCGGTGGGTAAGGCATTATATAAGGGTATTAAGAAAGAATACACGGAGAATACGGGATTATTAGTTATTCTACGAATTGCATTGAACTCTCGCCAATAGGTTCGCCATCGTTTTTCATATAGCAGATGTGACAGATAAACATTCAAATAAGTATGATACCCTGCCATCATTTCATCTGCTCCCTGGCCATCCAATATAACAGGCACTCTGTGCTCCTTGGCCAACCTCATCACATCCCAGTGAGCGTAAATACTGGTGGAGCCGAATGGTTCCTCCATGTGCCAGATCAGCGTGTCCATTTCCTCCCAAAGTCCCTTACCAGTGGGAAAAGTATAATAGGTGTCAACATCGGTGGTCATCAACACTTCCTGTATGAATTTCCTTTCATCGCATACGCCCGATGCATAACAGGCGCTGAATGTTCTTTGCCGATCACCTATTACACTTCTGCTATAGCCGTTGGTCTTAAGCAACTCATTCACTATGCATACTATAGCGGATGAATCTATGCCGCCGGAAAGACAAACGCCTAACGATACATCGCTGCGCAATCTTATCTTGATTGCGTCCTTTAACAACCCCATAAACTCTTGCGAATGAGACAAGAGCCTTTTTTCATCAAATACACCCAACTCGCTGTTGAATCCCAAGGTGTAATACCTGTGCTGGCTAAGTCCGCTTTCACTAACAGTTAGAGAGTGTCCCGGCTCCAGCTGTTTGATACAGTCAAAGAATGTGTTATTTATGCCTTCACTTTGACCGGATATCAGGTATCTGTAAATAGCCTCAGTATTCGGCCTCGCATTTATAACCGGGTATCGCAGCAGAGCTTTTATCTCCGAGGCAAAAGCAAAGTATTCCCCGTCCCAGTAGTAATAAAATGGTTTGACTCCAAACCTGTCGCGGCTACAAAACAGCCTCCCCTTGCGAACGTCCCATAAAGCAAAGGACCACATGCCGTTAAATCTATTCAGGCAATCGTCACCCCATTCCTCATAGGCCTGTAAAATAACCTCGGTATCGCTCTGCGTGAAAAATTCACGGCCTCTATTCTTTAACTCGGCTCTTAGCTCAATGTAGTTGTAGATCTCTCCGTTATATACTATCCAGAGTGTTCCACTTGAGTTGGACATCGGCTGGTGACCGGAAGGAGAAACATCTATAATTGAAAGCCGGCGATGTCCGAAGGCAAGATTAAAAGCACATTTTGTACTTACAGTTGTACCTAAACGTTCATGAGGCGAGAAAGTATAATTGCTCGTGAAAATGTCTTCACACGTATCATTTCCGCCATAGATACCATAATCGCCCGACCCCGTTTCAATTAGTAAGTAACCCTCATCATCAGGTCCACGATGCCTGAGACAATCCGTCATACCATGCAATGTCTTCGCGTCGATCGGCGCCCCGCCGATATTAAGTAATCCGACTATTCCGCACATCTGGAACCAGAACCGTCATACTCATATATTTTATATTTTGGAAATAGGATATCTCCGATATTGATTGCCGCCCTGTAAACCATACGCATAAACAGCGGCACGTTATGATCATTGGGATAATCTCGAAAGGTCTTAACCGGAGCAGCCATAATTTCCTCGAATTCCTCTGAACTGAGTCCGAGCTTTTTAAGCACAGACTCTTTATCAATGCGCATCATCTCATCATCAGGATAGGGATCACGCCCAATAGCTTCCAGAGCTGCATCGCGTATCATCTGCCCCGAACAAATAAGCGCAGAAAAATGAGCTCGCCTCTTATCGATTCCGAATTTCTTAGGGAGAATATATCCCTGAAAGAACCTCGTAAACACAGACTCATAGTGCTTTCCACCGTAATCGCGCCAGCCTATTTCCTTCTCAAGCAATACTTTTGCCTCATTTCTGTTGTAATCCAAATAATCAAGCAGACGTATCGATTTTAAATTTTGAAAATATATATAGTAAATCCTGGGCAACAATGCGAGCTGCGGAAAAGTGCGCATAGGCAGTCTGCCGTATCTCGTGTGTATCGCCCGTATTAGTTTCAAGTCGAATGGATCGTATCCCCAGCTGCGCGGCAGAATCCCTTCAGTAGCTAAGTTATGACCGCTGATAAAAAACTTGATACCCCTTGTAACGGCGACGTTGACGAT
>DAOUFT010000001.1:0-4399 GCA_034429855.1 Dehalococcoidia bacterium | reverse complement strand
CCTTGACGGCCTCGACTTCCAGCCTGACGGCAGCTATATGAACGATATTGGAATCGTCGGGCGGGTGCTGCTGGAGATAGACGTCCACAACATCATCGATAAAATGCTGCCGCTTGGCCGGGGGTACTCTGTGTATAAAGGGATGCCAGGTAGTGCGGAACCAGCCTGCCAGCCCCTCCCTGCCCACCTGCGCCATATCTTTGGGGATAAGCTCTATGCGCAGAGGTTTAAGACCGGCTTCGGGCAGCCATCGGCTGTATTCTTCGGTTCCGAAGAAGCTGTACGGTGGAGTGAAGCCCTTGAAATAGGGGGCCCATTCAGCCCGGGCCGTAATGCCGAGCACCACCGCAGTCATATCGGCGACGTTGCCCCGCCCACCCATCTGGAGCAGCAGCTTTCCGGGAGCCTTTAATCCCTTGTATATGCCCTGCAGCACCTGACGATGGTCTTTCACCCAGTGGAGTGTGGCATTGGAGAAAACGACGTCGAACTCCTGATGGAAATCAAGCTGGCGGGCATCCTTGTGCATGAAGCGCAGGTTGGGGAATCTATCGCAGGGAAAGGTACGGCAGGCCAGTTCTATCATTTCCGGAGAGCTGTCGATGCCGGTCACCGAACCATGCGGCAGCCGCGCTGCGATCTCGGCGGTGACCTTGCCGTCGCCGCAGCCTATATCCAGCACACTCTCATTACCCTGGAGATCGAGTTTGGCGATCAGTTCCCGCCCCAGTTTGAACTGGGCTTCGGAGCTTTTCTGGTAATCGTGCGCGTCCCACCGGTGCATGCCTATGAGTTTAACATGTTCTGAGGGAAGTGTCTTGATCTGTGCTGAGCCGTGGGGTTTTGGCGGTTGTTCTGAGCGGTATCAACTCGGTGGCGATGATTGAAAGCGACTGCGGACCCCTGCGCTGGATCCTGCCCTGCACCTCCATCCATCCACAGCGGAAGAGCACCCGTCCGCACTTTTCCTGCACGTTGCTGAACACCGTGACATCGGCCACTCCGCTGCCATCCTCAAGTATGATGTAGACCACGCGTTTGCCGGTGCGTGTGGGAGGTGTCTGGTAGCGGATGACCGACCCCGCGATTTTCACAGCCTGCCCGGTAGGGAGGGACGGCAGATCGCCGATACGGGTGAAACCCTCGCCTAAAACACAGAAGTCCAGGGGATGGGCGGAGAGATCGAGGGAGAGAAGCTCACGCTCGTCCAGCAGCCTCTCTTTTATAGTTGTCCTCTGTAGGGGCGGGTCTTCAGACCCGCCCACGGGCCCGGGCAGGCATATCGGCGGGCGCACCTGAAGGTACGCCCCTACATTTTCCGGATTGCCGCGCCCTGCGGGCTCGCAATGAATGGGTGAGGTCGGCGGGCGCACCTGAAGGTACGCCCCTACGGTTTTGCTGCGTTTGAATTGCAGAAGGCCGGGTATATCCGCGAGCATCTCCGTCCGGCTGCCGAATGCATCGAGCGCACCCACCCTGACCAGGTTCTCCATCATGGGTCGGCTGGCATCCACGCGCAGGACGAAGTCGCGCAGGGAGGTGAAGCGTCGCCTGTCCCTCTGGCTGATGATGGAGCATACCGCTGCGTTGCTTATGCCCTTCACCTGGCACAGGCTGACACGTATGGCATCGCCTTCGGCCGTGTAGAGGTGGGAAGATATATTGACATCGGGTGGAAGGACGACGATGCCGCAACGGCGCGCCTCGGCGGCCAGCACGCGCGGTGGGTAGTAGCCCATCGGCTGGTTGGAAAGGACGGCTGCGAAAAACTCGGCCGGGTAATGGCATTTCAGCCAGAGCGTCTGGTAGGAGAGTACGGCATATGCTGCAGCGTGCGCCTTGCAGAAGCCGTAGGCGGCGAAGGCGGCGAGATGCTCGAAGACCTCCTCCGCGACGCCGCGCCCGATGCCCCTCCGCATGGCGCTGTTGATGAAGGAAAGCCGCATCTTCTCCATCTCCTCGCGTGTCCGGTCATGGGTCATGGCGCGGCGGAAGCCGTCGGCCTCGGCGTAGCTGAGCCCTGCCAGGTCATGCGCCACGCGCAGCACCTGTTCCTGGTAAAGTATCACACCCAGCGTCTCGCCCAGGGCGTTCTCAAGGCAGGGATGCGGGTAGCTCACCGGCTCCTGCCCGTGGCGGCGGGCCAGGTAAATCCTGTCCATGTTGCACTTGAGCGGACCCGGACGCACCAGCGATAGGGAGACGATAATGTCGTCAAAGGTGCGCGGCAGCAATCGTCCCGCCATCTCCCTCTGCGCCGGCGATTCGAGCTGGAAAACCCCGATGGTCCTGCCGTCGCGCAGCATGGCGAAGGCCTCCGGGTCATCGCGCGGTATCCCGTCGATATCTATTTGGATTCCCCGGTTCTGCCTGATGCTGCGCACGGCCTGCTCGATAACCGTTATGGTGGGCAGCGCCAGCAGATCCATTTTGACCAGTCCCAGCCTCTCGATGTCGTCCTTGTCGTACTGGCTGATGATATCTCCGCCGCTGGAGGGCTCCAGCGGGACGATATCGGACAGACGCCCTTCGCCTATGAGCAAGCCTCCCAGATGCACCGAGAGGTGCCTGGGGAAGCCGTCGATGGCGGCGCACAGATCGAAGAACTCCCTGAGTTCCGGCCTTTTGTAAACGGTGCTGTCCTTCAGCTCGGGCAGGGTATCCGCTTTCTGCATCAGGTTGGATGCTGAGAGCCAGTGTATGCCCCTGCAGGCCTCTTCGATAACGGGCTGCGGCACCTGCAGCACTTTGCCGACATCGCGGATGGCGCCGCGGGCCAGGTAGGTATTGATGGTGGCAACGCAGGAGACGTTGTCCTCTCCATATTTACCGATAATATAATCGCGCACCTCGTCACGCCGCCTGCGGTCTATATCCAGGTCTATATCCGGCGGCTCGTTGCGCAGCGGGTGCATGAAGCGCTCGAAGAGCAGGTCATAATGTACCGGATCGGCTGTGCTGATATCCAGAGCGTAGACCACGAGACTGTCGACAGCGCTGCCGCGGGCCTGGCAGCGTATGCCGCGCTGCCGGGCCCAGCGCACGATGTCCCATACTATCAGGAAGTAGCCGCAGAACCCGAGCTTTTCGATGGTTGCAAGCTCCATCTCCAGGCGGGAGGAAAGCTCCGGGGTCAGTCCGCCGTATTTACGCTCCGTGCCCTGGTAGGCCAGGCGGCGCAGGAGCCCGGGGGCGGTCTCACCTGCGGGTAAATCGAACTCGGGGAAACGGTGTTTGCCCAGCCCGAGGTCGAGGTTGCAGAGCGAGGCGATCTCAAGGGACATCTCAACGGCGCCGGGGAAGCCCTTGAAGAGCCGCGCCATCTCAGCCGGCGATTTAAAGTATTGCTCCACTGTGCGCGGACCGGGAAGCTGTGAGACCGGCACGATGCGCCCGATGGAATTGAGCAGCTCCCGGAGGCGGTAATCGCGCATGCCGAGATAGTGGACATTGTTGGTGGCTACTGCCGGCATGCCTTGCTCGCGCGCCAGTTCGTAGAGCAGGCGGCACAGGGACGAACCTTCCCTGGAGGGATAGCGGGTCAGCTCTATGAAGAAGCCATTGCCGAAAACCTCGCGGTAGAAGCCCGCCGCCCGGGCGGCGTCCCGCTTCCGGCCGGCGGCCAGCAGTGCCGGCACCTCACCCAGCCGGCAGCCGGAGAGGGCGATAAGCCCTGCGCGGTGCCTGTTGAGCAGGTCGCGCGTGGCGGCGGGCTTCCGCCCCCGCCTCCCGCAGTGCATGGCGGTGAGCAGCCGGCAGAGGTTGGAATAGCCTGTCCTGTCGATACAGAGCAGCGTGAGGTGATAGCCGCCTTCCAGCTCTATCTCGGCGCCGATGATGGGCTTGACGCCGGATTTCTGGGCGCTTTGGTAGAGCCTGACGGCGCCCGTCAGACGGTTGTGGTCGGTCAGCGCCAGGGCGGGCATTTCGAAATGGGCCGCCCTGTCCGCCAGTTGAGCCGGCGCGGCGGCGCCGTCCAGGAAGCTGTAGTAGGAATGCACATGCAGATGTACAAAGGACATGGCCGGTACCCCTCCCGGTTCAATCGAGCACGCGGTGCAGGAGCCAGGTCGAGTTGCTCTTGCATAGTTCATAAATGCCGGCGCCCCGCCGCTCGGCGGTGACACGGATGAGTACACGCACCTGCTCCCCGTTCCACCATTCCGCAGCCTCCCTCCACCAGGACAGTATCTCCACCACCCGGTATAGGCGCCGGCGCCAGATGAAGGCGGTGGGAACGGACTCCCTGCTCAGATGGACGGTGATCGGCTCATCGATCTGTCTGGACACCACACGCCACCCCCTTTCAGAAGGCGTGCAGGAATTATAGTAGAACAAATGTTCTGGTGTCAAGTCGGGATGATATAGAAGTAGCGGCAGGCGCCCCGCGGGGCGCCTG